>NZ_PPPT01000093.1 GCF_006483445.1 Bradyrhizobium guangdongense
CCTCGACGTCGCCGGCGAGGGCAAGATCGCCTGCAATCAGGTGCTCTATCATCTCAAGGAGCGCGCGATCGAGCATGCCGTGATCCCGTGGTGCGAGATGCACGGCGTTGCCGTGGTGGACTATTCGCCGTTCGGTCACGATGATTTTCCCGCTGCGAGCAGCAAGGGTGGCGCGGTGCTGGCACAGATCGCGAAGGCGCACGGTGCGACGCCGCGTCAGGTCGCGCTGAGCTTCTTGACCCGGAAGACTACGGTGTTCGCGATTCCGAAGGCCTCGAGCGCGGAACACGCCGCCGAAAATGCGGCCGCTGGCGACATCACACTCACGAAAGACGAGATTGCGGCGCTCGATGCGGCGTTTCCGCGCGGTCCGAAGCCACGCGGCCTGCCAATGCTGTAGTGCAAAACGGGCCTTTATTAATGGAGCGTTGACGCGCGCGGACCTCAGCGCATATCGGCTTCCTGTTTTCGGGCGTTGTGAAACGAGCCCTTTTGTCGTTTTTTATGGGCTCATCCGAATCGACATTTATTTCGCTGAGTTCCAGCCGTGACCCCGCCTCCCGCCGCAGCCCTCAGGCTCGACAGCGTCTCCGTGCCCATGCCCGAGAAGAAGCAGGCCGCTCGCCGCGCACCTGCGCGCGTCGATCATCCCTTCAAGGGCATTGCGCTGGTTCTGCTGTCGACGATCTTCCTCGGCTGCTCCGACGTCACGGCAAAATATCTCTCGACCGAGTTGCCGTCGATCGAGATCACCTGGATCCGCTTCCTGACGTTTGCGCTGATGTTCACGCCGGTGATGCTGCCGGTCTCGCCGCTCTACGCCATGCGCACCGAGCGGCTCGGCCTGCAGCTGATGCGTGGCGCGGTGCTGCTCGGCTCCTCGCTGTTCTTCATCACGGGCCTGCGCTACCTCCCGATCGCGGAGGCCTCCGCCACCGGCTTCGTTTCGCCGCTGTTCGTCACCGCGCTGTCGATCGTGTTCCTGAGCGAGAAGGTCGGCGTGCGCCGCTGGATCGCGACCGCGATCGGCCTGATGGGCGTGGTGATCATCCTGCGGCCTGGCACCAGCGCGTTTCACCTCGCGGCGTTCTTCCCGATCATCTCGGCTTTCTGTTGGGCGGCCGCGCTGATCCTGACCCGCATGATGAGCGGACGCGAAGCCGTGCTGACCACGATGGCCTATTCCGCATTGACGGGCGTGACGCTGCTGACCCTCATGGTGCCGTTCGTCTGGGTCACGCCGTCCTGGAGCGCAGTCGGCCTCGGCATCTTCATCGGCGTCGCGTCCACGGTCGGACAGTGGATCATCGTACTGGCCTATCGCTACGGCGATGCCTCGGTGCTGGCGCCGTTCTCCTACACCCAACTGCTCTGGGTCAGCATTTTGGGCTTCTTCCTGTTCAAGGAAGTGCCCGATGTCTGGACCGTGACCGGCGCCGCCTTCATCGTCGCGAGCGGCCTCTACATCGCCCATCGCGAGCGCATCCGCCGCAACCAGCTTCTGGTGCTGGAAGAGCGTTCGCCGAACGCCTGACGCAATATCTCTTTTGCGGCTTTGTGCTATCAACGGCTCCAACGAAAAGGGAGGAGCCGGATGCGCGCTGCGATTTTCAGGAACGGTGAGATTGTCGTCGACCGCATGGCGGAGCCGAAACCCGGCGCCGGCCAGGTGCTGGTTAAGACGCTCGCCTGCGGCATCTGCGGCTCCGATCTCCACGCCCGCCAGCACGCTCCCCGGATGGCCGAGATGGCCAAGAAGCTCGGGCGTACGCCGATGGACGTTTCCCGCGACGTGGTGTTCGGCCACGAGTTCTGCTGCGAGATCGTCGACTATGGCCCCGGAACCGAACGCAAGCTGAAGCCTGGCACCCATGTCTGCTCGCTGCCGGCGCTGCTGACGCCACAGGGCATTATGGGCATCGGCTATTCCAACGACCTCGTCGGCGGCTATGCCGAGCAGATGCTGCTGAGCGAGCCGCTTTTGCTTGAGGTGCCCAATGGCCTTGCTCCCGAGCATGCCGCACTCACCGAGCCGCTCGCGGTCGGCGTTCACGCCGTTGCCAAGGCCAACATCACGGGCAAGGAAGTGCCGCTCGTCATCGGTTGCGGGCCGGTCGGGCTTGCTGTCATCGCCGCATTGAAGATCAGGGGATTGCACCCGATCGTCGCCGCCGACTACTCGCCGACACGGCGGGCGCTCGCGGCAAAGCTCGGCGCCGATATCGTCGTCGATCCAAGAGTGTCGCAGCCCTATGCGACCTGGGCCGAGCACGCGCAGATGTCGGACGCCGAGAAGGCGGCGCGGCCGCCGCTCCAGGCCATGCTGCCCGCGCTCAAGCCCGCCGTCATCTTCGAATGCGTCGGCGTGCCCGGCCTGCTGCAGCAGGTGTTCGAAGGCGCGCCGCGCGATGCAAAAGTCGTCGTGGTCGGCGTCTGCATGGAGAGCGACAGATGCGAGCCCATGCTCGGCATTATGAAGGAGCTCAACGTTCAGTACGTGCTCGGCTACACGCCGGAGGAGTTTGCGTATTCGCTGCGCCTGATCGCGGAAGGGCAGGTGGACGCCGCCGCGATGGTGACGGCCACTGTCGGCATCGATGGTGTGGCAAAAGCGTTCGCCGATCTCGCCAATCCCGAGGTGCACACCAAGATCATCGTGCAGCCCTGGAAATAGCCGCTACACCGGCAGCGCGATCGAATACTTCACTTGGCTCAGCGCAAAGCTCGACTCGATCGAGGCGATGCCGTCGAGCCGGGTCAGCTTGGTCTTCAGGAAGGTTTCGTAGGAAGCAAGGTCGGCTGCGACGACGCGCAAGAGATAGTCGCGGTTGCCGGTCATCAGATAGCACTCGAGCACCTCGTCCCATTTCGAGATCGCTTTGGCGAAGCGGTTGAGATCCTCTTCCTTCTGGCGCGCCAGCTTGATCGAGATGAAGACGCTGACGTGCAGACCCAGCGCCTTCTGGTCCACGGTTGCGATGTAGCGCGTAATGACGCCGCGCTCTTCCAGAAGCTTGACGCGCCGGTGGCAAGGCGAGACCGAGAGGCCGACCTTGTCGGCGAGTTCCTGCATGGTCATCCGGCTGTCGGTCTGGAGCAAAGCGAGGATTTTTCGGTCGATGGCGTCGAGCTCGGGCATTGGAATAAAACCTGTGGCGAGGACCAGATCATTGGTAAATTATCCCAATTCTGGACGGTATGGCGCGAAAGTTTGAGAATTCTGAAGGGGCCGGCGGAGCTATGATCGGGCCATATTTCTCCGGAGCATCGCCATGCCCGTCGATTTCGCTCGCCTCGACACCCTGTCCGCGCTCAGCCGCAAAGCGCTGTGGCTGTCATCATGGACCATCCACCACGCCAACCATATCCGCCCGAATACCGACGGGCTGAAGGTCGGCGGCCATCAGGCCTCCTCCGCATCGCTCGCGACCATCATGTCGGCGCTGTATTTCCATGTGTTGCGGCCCGAGGATCGCGTCGCGGTGAAGCCGCATGCGAGCCCGGTGTTCCACGCCATCCAGTATCTGTTCGGCCGACAGACGCGCGAGAAGCTGGAGAATTTTCGCGGCTTCAAGGGTGCGCAGTCATATCCTTCGCGCACCAAGGATGTCGACGACGTCGATTTCTCGACGGGCTCGGTCGGGCTCGGCGTCGCGCAGACGCTGTTTTCCTCGCTGGTACAGGATTACGTCAAGTCGCATGGCTGGATGAAGGATCGCCGCGAAGGGCGGATGATCGCGCTGGTCGGCGACGCCGAACTCGACGAGGGCAACATCTTCGAGGCGCTTGCCGAAGGCTGGAAGCACGGCCTGCGCAACACCTGGTGGGTGGTCGACTACAACAGGCAATCGCTCGACGCCGTCGTGCGCGAAGGGCTCTGGGAAAAGTTCGAGACCGTGTTCCGTAATTTCGGCTGGGACGTCGTCATCGTGAAGTACGGCCGGCTGATGCGCGAGGCGTTTGCCGAGCCAGGCGGCGCGGCGCTGAAGACCTGGATCGACAATTGCCCGAACGCGCTTTATGCGGCGCTGTGCTTTCAGGGCGGCGCAGCCTTCCGAAAGCATTTGCACGACGAGATCGGCGACCAGGGACCGATCACGAAGCTGATCGACAAGCGCAACGACGACGAGCTCTTGGCGCTGATGTCCAATCTCGGCGGCCACGACATGGCGAGCATGCTGGAGGCGTTCGAAAAGATCGATCACGATCGCCCGGTCTGCTTCATCGCCTACACCATCAAGGGCGTCGGCCTGCCGTTCCAGGGCCACAAGGACAATCA
Source organism: Bradyrhizobium guangdongense (assembly GCF_006483445.1). Lineage (GTDB taxonomy): Bacteria > Pseudomonadota > Alphaproteobacteria > Rhizobiales > Xanthobacteraceae > Bradyrhizobium > Bradyrhizobium guangdongense_A. The sequence continues at coordinate 4,280 of NZ_PPPT01000093.1, forward strand.
CGCCGGCCTGATGACGGTCGCGCAGATGGAAAAATACCGCGAGAGCCAGAATATCCGTCCCGGCCACGAGTGGGACAAGTTCGAAGGGCTCGCACAAGGCGCGGCCGAGCTCGAAGCGTTCCTCGCGCGCGTGCCGTTCAATCAGGACGGCCGGCGACTGACCGCGCCCACCATCGAGGTGCCGGCGCAGCTCGCCTTCAAGCCGTCGCCGCAGATGTCGACCCAGCAGGGCTTTGGCCTCGTCCTCAACGAGATCGCGCGCAGCGACAGCGAACTCGCCAGGCGCATCGTCACCACGTCGCCGGACGTCACGGTCTCCACCAATCTCGGCCCCTGGGTGAACCGCCGCGGCCTGTTCGCGCGCGCCGAGAAGGCGGATTTATTCCGCAGCGAGAAAATTCCATCGACCTTCAACTGGGATGCCTCGCCTAAGGGGCAGCATCTCGAGCTCGGCATCGCCGAGATGAATCTGTTCATCATGCTCTCCGCGCTCGGCTTGTCGCACCAGATCAATGGCGAGCGGCTGTTGCCGGTCGGCACGCTCTATGATCCCTTCATCGAGCGTGGCCTCGATGCGCTCAACTACGCCTGCTACCAGGATGCGCGCTTCATGGTGGCGGCGACACCCTCAGGGATCACGCTCGCGCCTGAGGGCGGCGCGCATCAGTCGATTGCGACGCCGCTGATCGGCATGGCGCAGGACGGGCTCGCCTCGTTCGAGCCCGCCTTCGTCGACGAGCTGGCCGCGATCATGGGGTGGGGCTTTGACCACATGCAGCGTGATGCCGGCGAGGGCGGCTCGGTCTATTTGCGGCTGTCGACGCGCAGCATCGACCAGGTGCAGCGGATCATGACACCGGAGCTTGCGAAGAACGTCACTGACGGTGCCTATTGGCTGCGCGAGCCCGGCCCCAATGCCGAAGTCGTGATCGCCTATACCGGCGCATTGGCGCCGGAAGCGATCGAAGCCACCGGCTTCATCGGCGAGAGCCGGCGCGACGTCGGCCTGCTCGCGATCACCTCGGCGGACCGCCTGCATGCGGGATGGACCGCCGCACGGAAATTGCGCCGCGACCGTCGCGGTGTGCAGCATCTCAGCCATATCGAAAAACTGCTGGCGCCGCTCACCCGCGATTGCGGCATCGTGACCGTGATCGACGGCCATCCGGCCACCCTCGGCTGGCTCGGCAGCGTTCGCGGCCATCGCGTCGAGGCGCTCGGCGTCGAGCAGTTCGGCCAGACCGGCACGATTGACGACCTCTACCGCCACCATGGCATCAACGCCAACGCCATCATCGATGCGGCCGAAAGCCTCACCACCGGTGCGCCGGTCCTGCATCGCAAGATGGCGGTGTGACGAAAGCGGCCCTCCGCCAGGCGGGGAGGGCCGTTTTCGGTCGTCGTTCAGTGCTGAACGGTATTGCTCGCCCAGATCGGGAAGTTCGGCCGGTAGATGACCAGGTTGCCGTCAGTCTGCATGACGAGCCAGCTGCCCGGTGCGCCGGGAGTGTTGGATGCCCAGGCGGGCGCGTTGTTGACGTGATAGAGCACGAAATTTCCGTCGGTCTGCATGACGGCGCGATCGACGTCGCTCTGCGCCGTATTCGAAGCCCATATCGGATGGCCATCGCGAGTTCGGTAGATGACGAGATTGCCGTCCGTTTGCATGGTCAGGCGAAAACGGTTGTCCGAGGACATAATGGAATCGCCGTGATGCAGTGCTTGTCCGGGCGAGAGGCGGTCAGACATCAAGCTCTCCTTCAAATCTGAATTTCGTGATCGAAAAGGTCGGGAATGCGGAGACGGTGCATTCGAAAGGCAGGATAGCCGGTAGCTCCGAAAACGCATGTGAACTGGCTAACACGCCAAGATTGTTGTCTTATGGGAGTTCACTGAGCGATAGGGCGCGCTCGTTCCCTATGAGGGGCGGCGTTTCGCTGAGGTAACCGCTCCGGTCTGCATCTTGCCACCGGCCCGGCGTCCGATCATATATTCCCCTGTCCGCCGCATCGCAGGTCAAGCATCGGGGCGGGTTCAACTCCCCCGGCTTTCGTGCAAGGATGCCTGCCGAAACGCCCCTCCATTGCGAAAAGAAGAGGTCCAAAATGGTCAATCGCATGCAATTCTACATCGACGGTGCCTGGGTCGATCCCGCCGTCAAGAAGTCCATTCCGGTCGTCAACCCGGCGACGGAAGAGCCGATGTACGAGATTGCGATCGGCTCCAAGGCCGACGTTGACAAGGCGGTTGCCGCCGCCAAGCGCGCCTTCGCGACCTATTCCCAGACCAGCCGCGAGGAGCGCATCGCGCTGCTCACGAAAGTCGTCGAGATCTACAAGGGCCGCATGAAAGAGATCGGCGCTGCGGTCTCGGACGAGATGGGCGCGCCGCTGCCGATGGCGGAGAAGCTGCAGGCTGGCGCCGGCCTCGGCCACATCATGGCGACCCTCGACGTGCTCAAGAACTATCACTTCGAGGAGCAGGTCGGTACCGCGACCGTGCTGCGCGAGCCTGTCGGCGTCGTCGGCATGATCACGCCCTGGAACTGGCCCTTGAACCAGATCGCCTGCAAGGTGGCGCCGGCGCTCGCCGCCGGCTGCACCATGATTTTGAAGCCGTCGGAGTTTACCCCGACCTCGGCACTGATCTTCGCAGAAATCCTCCATGAAGCCGGCGTGCCGAAGGGCGTGTTCAACCTCATCAACGGCCTCGGCCCCGAGGTCGGCGCCGCCATGAGCGAGCATCCCGATATCGACATGATCTCCTTCACCGGCTCGACCCGCGCCGGTGTCGACGTTGCCAAGCGCGCCGCGCCGACCGTGAAGCGCGTCAGCCAGGAGCTCGGCGGCAAGTCGCCGAACGTCATCCTCGAAGGTGCCGACCTGCAGAAGGCGGTGACCGGCGGCGTGATGCACATGTTCAACAATTCCGGCCAGTCCTGCAACGCGCCCTCGCGCATGATCGTGCCGTTGTCGAAGATGAAGGAAGTGGCCGCGATCGCGAAGGCGGTGGCCGACAAGACCAAGGCCGGCGATCCCCGCGGCGAAGGCACCACCATCGGCCCGGTCGTCAACCGCGGCCAGTGGGACAAGATCCAGGCGCTGATCAAGAAGGGCATCGACGAAGGTGCAACGCTTGTCTCCGGCGGCCCGGGTCTCCCCGAGGGCGTCAACAAGGGCTTCTATGTCCGTCCGACCATCTTCGCCGACGTCACCAACGAGATGACGATCGCCCGCGAGGAAATTTTCGGACCGGTGCTGACCATCATCGGCGCCAAGGACGAAGCCGACGCCGTGCGCATCGCCAACGACACGCCTTATGGTCTCGCGGGTTACGTCACCGCCGACACGGTCGAGAACGCCCGGAAGGTCGCGCGCCAGATCCGCGCCGGCAACGTCAACCTGCAGGGCGTGCCGAACGACCGCACCGCGCCGTTCGGCGGCTACAAGCAGTCCGGCAACGGCCGCGAATGGGGCAAGTACGGCCTCGAGGAATATCTCGAGGTGAAGGCGGTCGCCGGGTACAACGCGGCGTAAGCCGTCTCGCGTGAGCAAATGAAACGCCGGAGCAGGAAACCGCTCCGGCGTTTTTGTTTCCGTCATTCCGGGGCGTCGCAAAGCGACGAACCCGGAATGACAAGCAGAGAGACTATCCCCCCAGCGCGCCCTGCGTGTTCACATACAGCGCGTAGATCGACTGGCTCGCCGCCATGAACAGGCGGTTGCGTTTCACCCCGCCGAAGCAGAGGTTGGCGCAGCGCTCGGGCAGCGCGATGCGGCCGATCATGACGCCGTCGGGCGCGAACACCACGACGCCGTCGAGCTCGGGATCGCCCATGCCCCAGCCGCACCAGAGATTGCCGTCGATGTCGACGCGGAAACCGTCCGGCGTGCCGGGACCCGCGTCGACGAAGACGCGCTTGTTCGAAAGCCTGTCACCGGAAGGCGAAACGTCATAGGCGAGAATCTTGCGAGTCGGCACGCCCCGGGATTCGATGAGGTAGAGGATTTTCTCGTCCGGCGAGAAGGCGAGCCCGTTCGGTCCAAGCACACCCTCGGCGACGACGGTGGCTTTGCGGGTCTCCGGGTCGAGCCTGTAGACGTTCATGTCGATCTCGGGCTCGGACTTGTAGCCCTCGTAATTGCCGAGGATGCCGAAGATCGGATCGGTGAACCAGATCGAGCCGTCGGACTTCACCACCACATCGTTCGGCGAGTTGAGCCGCTTGCCGTCGAATGAATCCATCAGCACCGTGATCGAGCCGTCATATTCGGTGCGGGTCACGCGGCGGCCGCCATGTTCGCAGGTAATCAACCGGCCTTGGCGGTCGCGCGTATTGCCGTTGGCGAAGTTGGAGGGTTTGCGGAAATTGCTGACCGCGCCGGTTTCCTCCTCCCATTTGATGATGCGCTGGTTCGGGATGTCGCTGCACAGGAGATACCGCCCGTCGCCGAACCACACCGGGCCCTCGGCCCAGCGCAGACCGGTCGTGAGCCGCTCCACGGCCGAGAGTTTCAGCCAGTATTTTTCGAAGCGTGGATCGAGGGCATGGATCGCCGGATCGGGATAGTAGGTCGCGGGGCGCCAGCCTTGGGTGTGGGACGATGCATCCGACATGTGCGTTCTCGTTGTTGCGTTCCCTCTGGACAAATCTGCTATCATTAGAGACATGTGATCGCAAATCGTGCGCTACCGATGAGGAAAGACATGCCGCGTATCTTGATGACGGGAGCTTCGGGCGGAATCGGCACGAGCCTGCGAAAACTGTTGCCGCCGATCTATCCGGACCTCGTGCTGTCAGACATCAAGCCGCCGGCCGATCTCGGCAAGGGCGAGACCTTCAAGGCGGCCGACCTTGCCGATCTCGCGCAATGCGAGGCGATCTGCGAGGGCGTCGACGGCATTTTGCACTTTGGCGGCTATTCGGTCGAAGGCTCCTGGGACGATATTTTGCAGGCCAACATCATCGGTGGCTACAATCTGTTCGAGGCGGCGCGCAAGAAGGGCGTCAAGCGCGTGATCTTCGCCTCGTCCAACCACGCGGTCGGCTTCTATCCGCGCCATCACAAGATCGGCACCGACGTCACCGCGCGTCCCGACAGCCGCTACGGCGTGAGCAAGGTGTTCGGCGAGGCGGTCGGTGCGCTCTATGCCGACAAGCACGGGCTGAAGGTCACCTGTCTGCGCATCGGCAATTTCGGCGAAAGGCCGCTCGACCAGCGCCGGCTCGCGATCTGGCTCAAGCCGGAGGATCTGGTGCAGCTCTGCCGCATCGGGCTCGAGCATCCCGATATCCATTTCGAGGTCTTCTACGGTGCGTCCTTCAACGAGCGTGCCTGGTGGGACAACCACCGCGCCTACGAACTCGGCTATCGCCCGACCGGCCGCGCCGAAGATTTCCGCGAGCACGCGATGGCGGAGCAGGCCAAGTTGAAGCCCGATCCGGTCGGCGATTTTTTCCAGGGCGGCACGTTCTGCAGCATGGAGTTCGACGCCGACCCGGGCCGCATCATCGACTGGTCCAAGCGCTAGTCGCGCGACACGGCGCACCTATCCGGCCCGCCTTGTCGTCCGTTATGATGGAGGTCAAAGCGGCCGGGGACGATTTATCGTAACATGGTCTATGCCATTGCAATCCAGGGAGCACGTCATGAAACGCCGGACATTCCTCAAGGGCAGTGCCTTCGCCGGCGCGACGACGTTGGTGGCCGCCCCCGCGATCGCGCAGAGCGCACCCGAGATCAAATGGCGATTGACCTCGAGCTTCCCGAAATCGCTCGACACGATTTTCGGCACGGCGCAGACCTTTGCGAAATATGTTGCCGATGCCACCGACAACAAATTCCAGATCCAGACCTTTGCGGCCGGCGAGATCGTGCCGGGCCTGCAGGCGCTCGATGCCGTGAGCTCGGCCACCGTCGAGGTCGCGCAAACGCCGCTCTACTTCTACATCGGCAAGGAGCCGGCGCTGGCCTACGCGACTGGCGCGCCGTTCGGCATGAACCACAGGCATCAGCACTCCTGGTGGAGCTTTGGTGGCGGCGCCGATCTCTGCAACGAGGCGCTAAAACCGTTCAAGGCGCACGCCATCCTCTGCGGCAATTCCGGCACGCAGATGGGCGGCTGGTTCCGTAAGGAGATCAAGACGGTCGAGGATCTCAACGGCCTTAAATTCCGCATCGCCGGCATGGGCGGCCATGTGCTCGCAAAGCTCGGCATCGTGCCGCAGCAGATCGCTGGCGGTGACGTCTATTCGGCGCTGGACAAGGGCTCGATCGATGCCGCCGAGTTCGTCGGTCCCTATGACGACGAAAAGCTCGGCTTCTACAAGGTGGCGAAGTACTACTACTTCCCCGGTTGGTGGGAAGGCGGCGCCATGCTGCACATGGTCATCAACGACGAGAAGTGGAACGCGCTTCCCAAGCAGTATCAGGCGATCCTCAATCAAGCCGGCGCGGCAGCGGGCTCATGGATGATCGAAAAATACGACAGCGTAAATCCCGCCGCGCTCAAACGGCTGATCGCCGGCGGTGCCGAGTTGCGTGCCTTCCCGCAGCCGGTCATGGAAGCCTGCTACAAGGCCACGCAGGACTATCTGAACGAGATCGCCGAGAAGAGTCCGCTGTTCAAGAAGACCAAGGAGAGCCACGACGCCTATATGAAGGAAGTGCTGTTCTACACGCAGATCGCGGAGAACTATTACGACAACTATCTGCTCAGCAAGACGCGCAAGGGCTAACGCCGGGCCTCGCCCGCGATCCGCGCCAGATAATCCGACTTGCTGAACTGCATGTGGTCGACGCAGAGCTGCGCCAGCGCCCAGCTGTCGCGGCCCTTCAACAGGTCGATCATCATGTCGTGCTGGCGGCGTGATTGCGCGAGGCCCTCGCGGTCGGCGAGGTTCTTTGCGCGCATCGGCAGCGTCAGGTTCATGTAGTCCTGCAGCGCGCGTACCAGATACGGATTGCCGCAGGCCGAAAACAGCGCGACGTGGAAGGCGTCGTTCGCCTCGTGGATGCCGCGCAAATCGTGCGCGTCGGCCCTTGTGCAATATTGCCGCTGCAGCTCGGTGATCTCGTCGATCAGGCTCTGTGGCGCGGGCAGGGGGATCATCAGCGCGGCCTGCCGCGTCAGCATTTCCCGCACCTCGTAGATCTGCCTGATCTCTTCGGCGGAGAAGAACCGCACGGTGGCGCCGACGTTCTTCTCGCGGCGGACGATGCCGCGCCGTTCCATCTCGACCAGCGCCTGGCGCACGAAATGGCGTGAGGTGCCGTAGCGCGACATCAGCGCGTCCTCGGTCAGCCGCGCCGCCGGCGGGAAGCGGCCGAAGATGATGTCCTCCTCCAGCCGGCCGACCACGTCATCGGGGTCGTCCCGCCGGAGCGTCGGCATTTCGACGCTTGAAGTGTCGGCCATCCCTCTGCCTCCTAGCCGGCCAAGGCCCGGGGTCCAGGCACTTCTGTGGGGCAGGGAAGGCTAGATTGTCAATAATCTGGTTGTCGCGGGACCCGGATTGGCTCGAATTTACAGGCTATCCTTCAGTGTTATTGACAATCTGGGGCCAGTCTGTAGGACAATGGTAATCTGGAAGGGAGCGGCATGATGACGAGCGGCTTGCGCAAGGGGCTGACGAGCTACGGCGACGCCGGATTCTCGCTGTTCTTGCGGAAAGCCTTCATCAAGGCCATGGGCTATTCCGACGACGCGCTGGAGCGCCCGATCGTCGGCATCACCAATACCTATAGCGACTACAATCCCTGCCACGGCAATGTGCCGCAGATCATCGAAGCCGCGAAGCGCGGCGTGATGCTGTCGGGCGCGATGCCGTTCGTGTTTCCGACCATCTCGATCGCCGAAAGCTTTGCGCATCCGACCTCGATGTATCTGCGCAATCTGATGGCGATGGACACCGAGGAGATGATCCGGGCGCAGCCGATGGATTCGGTGATCGTGATCGGTGGCTGCGACAAGACCTTGCCAGCGCAAGTGATGGCAGCGATCAGCGCCGACCTTCCGACGGTGGTCATTCCCGTGGGTCCGATGGTCGTCGGCCATCACAAGGGCGAGGTGCTGGGCGCCTGCACCGATTGCCGCAGGCTTTGGGCAAAGTATCGTGCCGGCGACATCGACGCCGAGATCGAGGCCGTCAACGGCCGCCTTGCACCCTCGGTCGGCACCTGCATGGTGATGGGCACGGCCTCCACCATGGCCTGCATGATCGAGGCGATGGGCCTGTCGCTGCCGATGAGCGCGACCATCCCCGCGCCGCATGCCGAGCGCTTTCGCCTTGCGGAAGCCAGCGGCAAGGTCGCGGCAGAGATGGCCAAGGCGAAGGGGCCGAAGCCAAGCGAGGTGTTGACACCTGCGTCGTTCAGGAATGCGCAGGTCGTGCTGCAGGCGATCGGCGGCTCCACCAACGGCCTGATCCATCTGACCGCGATGGCGCACCGCTCGCCGCACCGGCTCGACCTCGGCGTCTTCGACCAGCTCGGCCGCGAAGTGCCTGTGCTGGTCGATCTCAAGCCGTCCGGCGAGCACTATATGGAGCATTTCCATCACGCCGGCGGCGTGCCGAAGCTATTGGCGCAGCTCGGCGACCTCATCGATCTCGATGCGAAGACGATTTCCGGGCAGACGCTGCGCGACGTCGTCGCCGGTGCCGAAGAGGTGCCGGGGCAGGACGCGATCCGCCCACGCAGCAATCCGATCAAGACCGAAGGCGGGCTCGCCGTCCTGCACGGGAATCTCGCGCCGCGCGGCGCCGTCATCAAGCAGTCGGCCGCGAGCCCAAAGCTGCTGCAGCACACCGGACGCGCTGTCGTCTTCGAATCCGTCGAGGACATGACGCTCCGGGTGGACGATCCCGATCTCGACGTCACCGCTGACGACGTGCTGGTGCTGCGCAATGCGGGACCGAAGGGCGCGCCGGGCATGCCTGAGGCCGGCTATCTGCCGATCCCGAAGAAGCTCGCGCGTGGCGGCACCAAGGACATGGTGCGCATTTCGGACGCACGCATGAGCGGCACCGCGTTCGGCACCATCGTGCTTCACATCACGCCGGAATCCGCCGTCGGCGGCCCGCTGGCGCTGGTGAAGAACGGCGACATGATCAGGCTCGATGTCGGAAAGCGAAGCATCGAGCTTCTGGTCGATGCCACAGAACTGGAACGGCGGCGGGCTACGCTGAAGCCCGTTGCTGCGCCGGACGAAGCCAGGCGCGGTTACGCCTGGCTGTTCAACGAAACCATCTTGCAGGCCGATGAGGGCTGCGATTTCGACTTCATGCAGAGGACTGGGAAGGGGTGAGAGAGCACCCGCGACGACGTTCAGACCGCTAAAGCGGCGACATAAAACAGGGGGAAACGATGATTGCACGATCCATGCCGAGATTCTTGCAGGCGCTGGCGGCAACGGCCGCTGTTCTCTTCGTTACCGGCGCGTCGGCACAGGAGGTGAAGCACTATCGCTTCGCCTATGACCAGCCGCGCAACACCGGCTATTCCATCGCCGGCGATCTCTTTGCCGACAAGCTCAAGGAATTGAGCAAGGGCACCATGATCATCGATCAGTATCCGGGCGCCCAGCTTGGCCAGGAGCCGCAGGTGCTGCAGCTCGTGAAGGCGGGTGACGTCGAATTCGCCATCATCTCCTCCGCCAACACCGCGACGATCTCGCCGCAGGCCGGCGTGATGTCGCTGCATTTCCTGTTCCGCGACGAGAACCACGTCGTGAAGGGGCTCGCCGATCCTCGCGTGTTCGAGGCGCTCAAAACCATGATTGACGAGACCACGCAGGGCCTGCACGTGATCGCGACGGGCTCGCAGGGCGTGCGGCACATGTACTCCAAGAAGGAGATACATAACGTCGGCGACATCAAGAACGCAAAAATCCGCGTGCAGGCGACCGCGACGGAGGACACGATGTTTCCGGCCTATGGCGCCCAGACCGTGCACATGCCGTTTGGCAGCGTCTACACGTCGTTGCAAACCGGCGTCGTCGACGTCGCCGAGAACAGCATCAACGTCTACCTCGTCAACAAGCATTATGAAGTGGCGCCGGTGCTGAACATCACCGAGCACGAGGCCAACAATGCACTTGTCTTCATCTCCGACAAGCTCTGGCAGAGCCTGACGCCGGAGCAAAAGGGATGGGTGCAGGCCGCGGGCGCCGAGATCAGCTCCAAGGAGCCGCAGAAGGCGTTCGATCTCGAACGGACGGCGGCCGACAAGTTGAAGAAGATGGGCGTCAAGATCGTCGACAACGTCGACAAGAAGAGCTTTACGACGATCGCCGATCCCTATCTCGACAAGCTCGCCAAGGAGCTAGGCCCGCACGCCGAGAAGATCAAGAATCTGATCCGGTCGGTGAACTGAGCCTCACCCCAAGTCGTCATGCCCGGGCTTGACCCGGGCATCCACGTCTTTCTTCGAGCCGCGCGCCTAAGGCGTGGATGGCCGGGTCAAGCCCGGCCATGACGAGAGCTTCTACGGCAAGGATCCTGGAGCGGAAGTCGATGTCCATCGCCGACAAATTGCTGGTGCAACGGCAACGTCACCTCAAATGGCGCTGGCTCGACTGGCTCGAGATAGCGCTGATGATCCTGTGCGGGCTCATGTGCTTCGGCTTCTCGCTGTCGGTGACGGCCGACATCGTCACCCGCACCATCGGTCATCCCTGGCTCTGGCTCCAGGAGGTCACCTCGACGCTGTTCATCTATGCGATCTTCATCGGCACGGCGGCCGCGACCCGGCGCAACGATCACCTTTATCTGACCGCCATCTCCGAGGCGATGCACGGCACGCCACGGGTGATCGTCGAGATCGTGATCCGCGTGGTGGTGCTGGGCGTCGCTGCCGTCCTGATCTGGTACGGCTATCAAAACTATCTCCGCGGCTTCGGCAGCTTTCGCCTGCCGTCGGGCACGCCGATCGCCTCGCTCTACGCCATCATTCCGCTGTCGGGTGTGCTGATCGGCCTGTTCACGATCGAGCAGCTCGTCAACGGTCTGCGCAACGGCTTTGACCATCCCGAACCGCCTGACGAAGACGCCGTGCCTGCGCTCCCCGTCAGCGAAGCGCAGGTGAGGGCGCAGCCGTGAGCGCGCCCGTCGTCCTGACCCTGATGTCGGTCTGCTTCCTGGCCTTCGGCTATCTCGGCGTGCCCGTGCCGTTCTCGCTGATGGCCGGTGTCTTCATCGGTGCGATCCTGTCCGATGTCTCACTTGCCGCGATCATCCAGAAGATTTTTGACGGTGTAGACTCCGAGGCGCTGCTCGCGATCCCGTTCTTCCTCCTCGTGGGCGAGCTCATGAGCTCGGCCAATGTCGTGGTACGAATAGCCAATCTCTCGGTATCCCTGGTCGGACATATCAGGGGTGGACTGTCGCAGGTCGTGGTCGTCTTCAGCATGTTCTTCTCGGAGATGTCGGGTTCGACAACGGCCGACGTCGCGGTGATGAGCCGTGCGCTCGGCGGCCCGATGAAGCGTGAGGGTTATGAGCCCGCCTTCATCGCCGCGATCATCGCGTCGGCCTCGACCATTGCCGCGCTGGTGCCGCCGAGCATCACGGCGGTGGTCTATGGCGCGGTCGGCAACGTCTCGATCGCCGGCCTGTTCATGGCGGGCGTCGTGCCGGGCCTGATGATCGGTTTTGGCCTGATGATCTATTGCTATTTCTTCGGACCGTCCGGCCTGCGCAAGCCGCGCGCGCCGCTGCGCCAGATCGCCTTTGCCGCTGGCGATGCGGCCCTTCCGCTGATGATCCCGGTCATCCTGCTCGGCGGCATTTTGACCGGCTGGTTCACGCCGACGGAGGCCGGCGTCGTTGCAGTGGTCTGGATCATTATGGTCGTGATCCCCGCGCTCAACCGCGGTCACATCACCAAGATCCCGTACGACTTCTGTCTCGCGGGCCTCATCTTCTCGCTGCCGCTGATCACCATCGGCGCCGCCAACGCGTTCGGCTGGATGCTCGCTTATCTGCGCGGCGCGACCTACATCGCCGAGTGGATCACCTCGATCGCGGGCAACGATCCGCATTTGATCATGCTGCTGATGGTGCTGCTGTTCACCGTGGTCGGCGATTTCATCGAACCGGTGCCGACCATCATCATCTTCATGCCGCTGGTAAACGCGCTGACGGAGGCGGGCGACGTCAACGCCGTGCATATGGGCGTGGTTCTGATCGCGACGCTCGCCTTCGGCCTGATCACGCCGCCTTACGGGCTGGTGCTATTGATGGCGTCGAAATTCGTCGGCGTCAGCTTTGCCAAGGCGCTACGCGCGGCCTTGCCGATTTATATCGTGTTCCTGGCGACGATCGCGTTCGCGATCTATTTTCCGAGCGTGGTGCTGTGGCTGCCGCGGCACGTGCTGCCGGAATCGGTCGGCTGCTTCAAGTCGCCGGCAGGCACCGGCTACATCTGTCCTAAATAGCGACCTGCTCGATGCGCCAGTCGGCTGCATGGCGTACGTAGCGAAACGGTGTGCCGTGACTGTTCTTGAAGTAGCTGCCGGTGAGTGAGTTTGCCATGCCCTGCATCACCGCGTCGTGGCAGACGAACAGGAGATCGTCGTCGGGATGGCGGTCGAGCCACGCAGAGACGCAAGCCAGCGACCTCTGGGTCATCGCGTTCCAGTTCTCGCCGTCGTCGGGCAGGATCGAGACGAGGCCCGTGGCGGATTTGACGCCGTGCTTGGTCATGAGGTCGCGAACGAGGAGCCCCTCGAAACTTCCGAAATCGAACTCGATGATGCCGTCATCGATCGTGAGCGGCACCGAGATCGCGTCCGCGATGATCTCGGCCGTCTTCGCCGCGCGCACCAGCGGGCTCGCGACGATGCGGCTGATGCCGATGCCACGCAGCATGTCCGCGGCTTCGTGCGCTTGCCGGAAACCGTCCTCGTTCAGCGGATTGTCTGTCCGGCCCTGGAAGCGGCCTGCACGATTCCAGTCGGTCGCGCCGTGACGGAGGCCGTAGAACGAGCGCGCCGGCGTCAACGCGTTCATTTCGACTTGCTCGTGAACTTCTTCACGGCAACCCGGAAGTCCTCCGTATTCATCGCCATGATGATTCGGTGCTCCTCGGCGTCGAGCTGCTGCTTCACGGGGGTCGTGGCCGCCTGGTAGACCAGCGATTTCGTGCCTGATATCGCGGCATCAGGGTTCTGCGCGAGCCGGGCGGCGAGTTGCCGTGTCGCAGCCTTCAACTCGGCCGCAGGGACGACCTTTGCCACCAGACCCCACTCATAAGCTTGCTGCGCCGTAAACGTGTCTTCGGCGAGGAAGATCTGAAGCGCGCGGCGGGTTCCGACCGTGCCGACGATGCCGACCGTCGAGCCGCCGTCCGGCGACACACCGATCTTGGCATAGGCCGGGGTGAATTTTGCGTCTTCGGCCGCGATGCAGAGATCGGTGACGAAGGCGAGACCCATGCCGGCGCCGGCCGCCGAGCCGTGCACGCTCGACAACGATAGTTTTGGCATCCGCCGGAGCGTCTCGATGAAGGCATGATAGTGTTTCAACAGCTCGCCGACGACCGGCGTCACATTGTTGGCTTCAGCCGCCGCACCGATGGTCTGCAGGTCGCCGCCGGCGGAGAACGCGCGGCCTTCGCCTTCGATGACGATCACCCTGATAGCGCTGTCAGCTTCAATTTGCGCGGCGAGCCGCTCCAGCTTCTGCGCGATCGCGAGATTGATCGAGTTGTAGGCGGCGGGGCGGTTGAGCGTGATGGTGGCGATCGGGCCTTCGATTCTGAGCAGGGCGGGATCGTCGGAAGGCGAGGTGGCAGACATGGAAAAATCCCTGGCAAGAGGTCATTGCCGCAACTAAATCGCAGAAGGGGTGGGGTGACAATCCCCGCGCGCCGGGGCCTTGCCTAATGCCGGGCGATAGGTTCAAATATGCCAAGCCATCGTTTAGGGACGGACACGAGCGCCGACGCCTCGATCGACCAGGCCAGCAAGCCAAAATCAGAGAGAGGAGACGACATGGGTAGTGCCTGTGTCCAGAAAATTGGGCTGTTCCGATGACCGATGGTCCTGTCGTCATTGTCGGTGCCGGCCATGCCGGCTACCAGGTCGCCGCGTCGCTACGCCAGGCAGGCTTTTCCGGTCGCGTTTGCCTGATCAACGACGAGGCACATCTGCCGTATCAACGGCCGCCGCTGTCCAAGGCCTATATCAAGGGCTCGAGCGGCCCCGAGAGCCTGATGTTCCGGCCGGAAAAATTCTACCACGACCAGAAGATCGAGCTGGTCGCGGGTCGCGCGGCTGCAATCGACCGCGCGGCGCGCAAGGTGAAGCTCGCTTCCGGTGACGCGCTTCACTACGGGCATCTGGTGCTGGCAACGGGTGCGCGCAACCGGCTGCTCGACCTGCCCAACGCCAACCTGCCCGACGTGAAGTATCTGCGCATCCTCGACGACAGCGAGGCGCTGCGTGCGATCATGCCGTCGAAGACGCGGGTCGTGGTCATCGGCGCCGGCTTCATCGGCCTCGAATTCGCGTCCACCGCGCGGATCAAGGGGCTCGAGGTCGACGTGCTCGAGCTCGCGCCGCGCGTGATGGCGCGGGCCGTGACGGCCGAGGTGTCGGAGTATTTCCAGGCGCGCCATCGCGAAGCCGGTATCCGCATCCATCTCGGCGTGCAGGCAACCAGCATCGAAGCCGAGGGCGGCAAGGTGACGGGCGTCTCCTTGAGCGACGGACGGCATCTACCTGCTGATCTGGTCGTGGTCGGCGTCGGTGTGCTGCCGAACATCGAGCTCGCGGCAGAAGCGGGCCTGCCGGTCGCCTCCGGCATCATCGTCGACGAATATCTGTCGACCGCCGATCCCAACATCTCGGCGATCGGCGACTGTGCGCTGTTCACCAGCCCGCGCTTCGGCGGCTCGCTGCGGCTGGAGTCGGTGCAGAACGCGACCGACCATGCCCGCTGCCTGGCTGCGCGGCTCACCGGTGACAAGAAGGTCTATGACGGCCAGCCCTGGTTCTGGAGCGATCAGGGCGACGACAAGCTGCAGATGGCGGGCCTCACCACCGGCTACGACAAGGTCGTGCTGCGCGGCGATCCCGCGAAAAAGGCCTTTTCGGCGTTCTGCTACAAGGGCGACAAATTGCTCGGCATCGAATCCGTCAACCGCGCCGGCGATCACATGTTCGGCCGCCGCTTCCTCGGCATGGACCGCACACTCGCGCCGGAGAAGGCGGCGGATGAGAGCTTTGATCTGAAGGGCGCGCTGGCCTGATCAGCGCGCGGCGATGACGGCGGCGACTTCCTGCGCCGTCGGCATCGAGGGGCCGGCGCCCATCCGCTGCACGCAGATCGAGGCGGCGATGTTGGCGAAACGAAGTGCCTCGCGCAACGCGACACCATCGGCCAATTGCGAGGCGAGCGCGCCGACGAAGCAATCGCCGGCGCCTGTGGTGTCGACAGCCTTTACGATGCGACCCGGCACGACCAGCTCCTCATTGCCAGCGAGCGCGAGCACGCCGCGCTTGCCGAGCGTGACGCAGATGATCTGGCTCTTGTTCGCCTGAAGCCGCTGCGCGGCTTCGATGATGCCGGCGTGATCGGTGTTTTCATTGAGCGCGGTGTCAGACAGCAAGCCGAGCTCGGTTTCGTTCAGCACGAGGATGTCGACGAGCGCCAGGAGCTCGCGGCTGAATTTCTGCGCCGGGGCCGGATTGAGCAGCGTGGTTGCGCCTGCCGCGCGCGCCCTGCGAAAGAACGCGGCGATGGTCGGAAGCGGGATCTCGAACTGGCTGACCGCGACGTCGCCCTTCAATAGCGGCACGACGGTAACGTCATCCGCGCTGACCAGCGCATTGGTGCCGGGAATGACGACAATGGTGTTGTCGGCCTCGGCAACGGTAATGATCGCCGTACCGCTGTGAGCCGTTGCTGTTTCCTGGACATAGCCGAGATCGATGCCCTGGTCGGCCAAAAACGCCTTCAGCTCCGCGCCGAACGCGTCCCTGCCGAGCCGGCCGATCAGCGTGGTCGTCGCGCCGAGCCGGGCAGCGGAAACGGCCTGGTTCGCACCCTTGCCGCCGGGGAAATACAGCACCTCTTTGCCGGCGATGGTCTCGCCGACCCGGGGATGCCGGTCGGCCGTCGCCACCACATCCATGTTGATGCTGCCGGCAACGAAGACGCGTCCCATCAGGCGCGGACCTCGAACTCGTGCCTGACCTTGGCGATGTCGACAAGGGTCGGCAGGCCCGCTTCGTTGCCGAGGCGCTGGATCTTGTGGGTCGAGGCCGCGCGGGCGAAGTCAAAATGCTCGCGCCAGCTTTTGCCGGGATGGGCCAGATACGAATAGATGTAGGCGCCATGGAACACGTCGCCGGCGCCGTTGGTGTCGATCACGAGCTCGCGCGGGATCGGCATCGCCGGCAACGTCTCGACCGCACCGGTCTCGCCGTACCAAAGCAGGCCTTTCTCGCCCATGGTGATGCCGCCGATGCGGCAGCCGCGGCTCTTGAGATATTCGAGCATCTGCGGCGGCGTCAGGTTCATCTGCTCGCATAGCCGCTCGGCAACGATCGCGACGTCGATGAATTCGAGCAGCTCATGCGTGTTCGAGCGCAACCCGCCGCCGTCGAGCGAGGTCAGCACGCCGGCCTCGCGGCACACTTTTGCGTAGTGGATCGCCGCGTCCGGCTGGTGGCCGTCGACGTGCAGTGCGCGGCACTTGCCGAGATTGAGGATCGGGAAGGGATGGATGTGCTCGTCGTCGCGGCAGCGGACGATGGCGCGCTTGCCGTCCTTGGGCATGATGAAGGAGAGCGAGGACGAGTTCACCTTCCGGTTATGCAGCGAGATCGCGTACTTTGCGCACATGTCCTGGAACATCCGTCCCAGCCAGTCATTGGCGACAGTGGCGATCAGATCGGGCACGATTCCCAGCTTGGCACAGCAGAACGCCGCAGTGACCGCATTGCCGCCGAAGGAGACCGCATAGGCGGTGGCCACGTGCTTCTCGTCGCCGGTCGGCATGTGGTCGGTGATGAAGGTAACGTCGATATAGGTCTGTCCGATAAAGAGAGCCTGCATAGTCTTCCCGTGATGCGCTGGGTGGTCCCGGCCGGCGGCATACCTTAGCACCGGTTCCAGGCAAGGGCCGCCGAAATTATTCGCAAAGCCCATCCGGTCGGTGCTTGAGGTCGGCAGGGGGCCGGAATACGACCAAGACCGGGCGCCGTAACAGAGCCCGGCCGGAACTAACGCCGCGTTTTGGTTTTGAGTTCCGGTCCAAACGAAAGGGAGGATAATGATCACCGGTCTCGACCACGTCGTCGCCCTCGTCAGCGATATCGGCGCCGCCAAGGCGGCCTATCAAACGCTGCTCGGCCGCGCGCCGTCCTGGCAGAATTCTGGCGACGGTGCCGACCGCGTGCTGTTCACGCTCCAGAACATGTCGATCGAGCTGATGGCGCCGAGCGGCGCGGGCCCGGCAGCGGACCGGATGCGCGAGCTGCTTGAAGACCGCGAGGGCATGCTCGCGAGCCTGTGCTTCCGCGTCGCCGACATCAACAAGATGCACCGCCGGCTCGACCGGGTGGCGCTGAAGCCGGATCCGATCGTCGAGGTCGAAAGCCGCGATGACACATCGGGCGCGGTGCTGCACTGGAAGCGGACTCGCGCTGCGACCGAGCTGACGCGCGGGGTGCGTATGTTCTTCCTGGAGCTTGGCGCGGAGCGTCCGCATTCGACTGAGACTGGCGCGGGGCCGGTCATCGCGCTCGACCACGTCGTGGTCGCGACTGAGGATTCCGAGCGCGCTGCCGCGCTCTATGGCGCGCGGCTCGGGCTCGACATGGCGCTCGACCGCTCGCACCATGACTGGGGCCAGCTCATGTTCTTCCGCTGCGGCGACCTCGTCGTCGAAGTGGTGCGCCGGCCGGTCGCCGGTGGCGATGCCAGCCATGATCGTCTCTGGGGCTTTAGCTGGCGCGTCGGCGACATCGACGCGACGCGCGCCCGGCTGATGGCTGCGGGTGTTGACGTCAGCGAGGTCCGCAATGGCAGGAAGCCCGGCACGCGGGTCATGACCGTGCGCAACGGCACCTGCGGTATCCAGACGATCCTGCTGGAGCAGTCGCCGAAGCCGGCAGCGTAGGGGGCGATCTCTTTCCTTCGTCATTCCGGGGGCGTCGCGAAGCGACGAGCCCGGAATCCATTCCTCCACGTGCCCGCTGCACGATGGATTCCGGGCTCGCGCCCAAGAGGGCGCGCCCCCATTGCGCACTTGCGCAATGTGGAATGACGAAACTATGCGGGGCGCCGCGCGCATGATAGTGCTGTCGGGCAGGGCAATCTCAGCGGGCACCGGGTTGGCGAAGGCAAAACGAAATCTCAAGTGGCAGCGCGACCCCGAGGGCATGCGGCTGCGCATCCTCGAGGCTGCCAAGCAGGAGTTTTCCGCTCACGGTCTCGCGGGCGCGCGCGTCGACCGCATCGCCGCCAAGGCCGGCGCCAACAAGCGCATGCTCTATTATCATGTCGGCAAGAAAGATGATCTCTACCTTGCCGTGCTCGAAGGCGCCTATGAAAAAATCCGCGGCGAGGAGCGGGGGCTCGATCTCGAGCATCTCGATCCGCCCGAAGCGATCAAGCGGCTGATCGAGTTCACCTGGAATTATTTCCTGCGCAATCCGGAATTCCTGTCGCTGCTGCAGACCGAAAACCTGGTGCGGGCCAAGCATCTGAAGCGCTCGAACAAGGTGAAGTCGATGCACTCGCCCTTCGTCGAGATGATCCGCACCGTGGTCCGGCGCGGCGTCGAGAGCGGCGATTTCCAGGTCGCGGTCGATCCGGTGCAGCTCTACATCTCGATCGCGGCGCTGTGCTTTTTCTATCTGTCGAATTGCGCCACGCTGAGCGTGGTCTTCGGACGCGATCTGCTCGCCAAGGACGCCAAGGACGAGCGCCTCGCGCACATGGTCGGCCTGGTGCTCGCGGCGCTCACGGGGCGGTCGGCCGAGCTGTTCGAGATCGTCAAGGCGCCGAAGCCCCGCGCGGCGCAGCCGGTTAAGATGTCATAGGGTGGGTTAGCGGCACGGATTGCGCGAAGCGCAAGCCCGCGACGCGTAACCCACCGCGTCTGTCGCCGCGGATGCAAAGGAGGTGGGTTACGCCAGCGAATTGCGCTTCGCGCAATCGCAAGGCTACCCCACCCTACCCAGCCCCTTGGCCACGGAACCAGCACAAAACGTCACAGGGAAAAGCGCTGGACAGTATTTATCCAACGGGTTAATTTCTCCTCAGAACCAAAAAGAACATCCGGGAGAGACGTGTGGCTGAGGCCAAGGCGCAGGGCCTGATTTCCAAGACCGTGAACGCCGCCTGGGTACGGCCGTTCCTGTTTCTGGTGTTCATCGTGGTCGCCTGGGACGTGACCATCCGCGTGTTCGGCATCCCCGCCTACCAGATCCCGGCGCCGATGGACGTCGTCGCGGTGCTGCGGACGGAATGGCCGGAACTGCTGCGGCAGTCCTGGCCGACGACCTATGCGACCGTCTGCGGCTTCCTGCTGTCGGCGCTGTTCGGCATTCCCGTGGCGATGCTGATCGCGGGCTCGAAGACGGTGGAGAGCTATGTCTATCCGCTCTTGGTGTTCTCGCAGTCGGTGCCGAAAATTGCGATCGCGCCGCTGTTCGTCGTCTGGTTCGGTTTCGGCATCATCCCAAAGGTGATTTCGGCGTTCTTGCTCGGCTTCTTCCCGGTCGTCGTGTCTGCCGTGCAGGGCTTCAAGTCGGTCGACCCCGACATGGTCGATCTCGCCCGCGCCATGCAGGGCAGTCGATTGCAGGTGTTCCGCGCGGTGAACCTGCCGCATGCGCTGCCGGCGATCTTCTCCGGTCTGAAGGTGTCGGTGACGCTTGCCGTGGTCGGCGCCGTCGTCGGCGAATTCGTCGGCTCCAATTCCGGCATCGGCTATGTGATGCAGCGGTCGATCGGTACCTTCGACCTGCCGACCATGTTCGCCGCTTTGGTGATCCTGGCGCTGCTCGGCGTCGTCCTGTTCTGGATCGTCGACCGGATCGAGCGGCTGGTCATTCCCTGGCACGTCAGCCAGCGCGAGGACGTTATTTTCGCTTCATAACAAGTAACAAGCACAAGCAAAACATAAGGGAGAACGAGCGATGATGCGGTTGATGGCGACAGTTTCCGTTGTGCTGGCGACGCTGATGGCGGTGCCGGCGCAGGCCGCCGACAAGGTCGTGCTGATGCTGAACTGGTACGTCTATGGCGAGCACGCGCCGTTCTATTACGGCAAGGCCAAAGGCATCTATGCAGCCGAAGGCATCGACCTCGAGATCCAGGAAGGCCGCGGCTCGGCTGCGACCACCCAGGCCGTTGCGGCCAAGACGGCGAACTTCGGCTATGTCGACGTTCCCACCATGATGCGCGCCGCGATCAAGGGCGCGCCCGTGGTCGCGACCGGCGTGCTGCTGCAGACGAGCCCGATGTCCGCGATGGGCTTTGTCGAGAAGAACATCAGGAAGCCGGAGGATATCAAGGGCAAGACGGTGGCGATTACGCCGGCCGACTCCATGACCCAGATCTGGCCACTGTTCCTGAAGAAGACCGGGCTGAAGGAGAGCGACTTCCAGACCGTCGCCGGTGACGGCCAGACCAAGCTCAACGCCGTCATCAACGGCCAGGCCGACCTGCTGCTCGGCTACGTCATGGACCAGTCGATGAAGATCAAGGACGCTACCGGCAAGGACGTCTACCCGATCAAGTTCGCCGACTACGGCATCAACATGGTCTCCTCGGGCATCATCGCCAACACCGACTTCGTGAAGGGCAATGCCGATCTGGTCCGCCGCTTCATGTCGGCGACGACGAAGGCAGTGGAAGCCGCCGAGAAGGACGCCAAGGCGGCCGCGCAGGCGATCCTCGATGCCAACCCGAAGGGCGGCAAGATCGACACGCTGACCCAGGGCTTTGAACTCACGATCCCGCTCTACCGGACCGCGGAGACCAAGAACAAGCGGCCGTTCCAGGTCACCGACCAGAACATGACCGACACGGTCAATCTGCTGGTCGAATATGGCGGGCTCGAAGCCAAGGCCAAGGAGAACCCGAAGGCGTTCTACACCAACGACTACCTGCCGAAGGGCGACTCGTGAAATCAGCGACGCGACCCAATGAACCCGTGCAGCCGAGTGCGCATTTGCGTGTGGTGAGCGACCGTGCGGGAACAGGCACGTCGGGCATCAAGCTGTCCGGCGTGTCCAAAACCTACCGGACGCGCGACGGCGATGTGCCGTCGCTGCAGCCGCTCGACTTCCAGATCAACGAGGGCGAGTTCTTCGTCGTGGTCGGCCCGTCCGGCTGCGGCAAGTCCACGCTGCTCAAGCTGATCTCGGGTCTGCTGCCGCCGACATCGGGCGAGGTTCTGGTCGAGGGCGAGAAGGTGACGAAGCCGCATGGCAATGTCGGCATCGTCTTCCAGAACGCGCTGCTCTTGCCTTGGCGCAACATCCTCTCCAACGTGATGCTGCCGATCGACATGAAGCGGCTGCCGCGCGCAAAATATCTGGAACGCGCCAAGGCGCTGTTGAAGCTGGTCGGCCTCTCCGGTTTCGAGAAGAAGCTGCCCTGGCAGCTCTCCGGCGGCATGCAGCAGCGCGCCTCGATCTGCCGCGCGCTGGTGCATGATCCCAAGATCATGCTGATGGACGAGCCGTTCGGCGCGCTCGACGCGCTGACGCGTGAGCGCATGAATGTCGAGCTGATGCGGATCCAGCGCGAGACCGGCAAGACGGTGCTGTTGATCACGCACTCAATTCCGGAGGCCGTGTTCCTCGCCGACCGCGTGCTGGTCATGACCGAGCGTCCTGGCGCGATTGCTGCGATCTACGACGTGCCGCTGCCGCGCCCCCGTTCGCTCGACGTGATGGCTGATCCCGTTTTCACCGAGCTCGTGCAGCGCATCCGCAAGCACTTCTTCTCACAGGGCTCATTGGACTAAAGACCCATGGCGCCGCGCCTGAAGCTGCGAGATCTCGCGTTCTTTGAGCGTCCCGTGCGTTTCGCGCGGCCGTTCCGCTTCGGCGCGATCACAGTCAACGCGACGCCGCAGCTCTTTGTGCACGCCGAGATTGAGGTCGAGGGCAGGGGAACGGCGGTCGGTGCCAGCGCTGAACTGCTGGTGCCAAAATGGTTCGACAAGCGACCGCAACTCACGCCTGCGCAGACAGTCGACGAACTGCGGCGTGCGCTCGCGATCGCGCGCGGGCTCTATCTGGCTCAAACGGATTTCGACACGGCGTTCGGCCTGCATGCCGCCTGCATCGGCGCGCAGGTCGCGGCGTGTGCGAGGGAGGGCATTCCGCCGCTGGCGGCTGCCTATGGCCCGGCCGAGATCGACAAGGCGATCCTCGATGCGGTGTTGCGCGCGTGTGGCACCAGCTTCTTTGCGGGCATGGCCGACAATATTGCAGGCATCGACTCGCGGCTATCGCCTGACCTGGCGAGCGCCGACATCACGCGGCTCCTGTCTGGACGGAAACCGCTGGCGCGGGTCGCGGTGCGGCACACAGTCGGTCTGGACGATACGGTCGAAGGTGAGGGCGGCGTAGCCGATGCGCGCGAAAATGCAGGCGCGCGCTATTTCAAGCTAAAACTGTCGGGCGATCCGCAAGCAGATGGCGCGCGGCTGGCGCGCATCGGCAGCGAGCTTGGCAAGCTTGCCCATGACTTCAAGGTCACGCTCGACGCCAACGAGCAGTATGCCGATCTCGCGGCGCTCCGTGCGCTGGTCGATCGTCTCGACCGCGATGCGGCGCTGCGGCCGATCGCAACGAGGCTGCTCTACATTGAGCAGCCAATGCCGCGCGATGTGACAAGGCAGGCACCGCTCGGCTCGCTTGCGGCGCGCGGCTTCATCGTCGACGAGGCCGATGATTCCTACGATGCGTTCCCGGCTGCGCGTGCGCTCGGCTATCGCGGCATCTCCTCGAAATCCTGCAAGGGGCTCTACAAATCGATCGTCAACGCAACCCGCGCGGCCAAGTGGAGTGCGGGCGGCGAAGACTTTTTCGTGACGGGTGAGGACCTCACCTGCCAGGCCGGCCTCTCGGTGCAGCAGGATCTTGCGCTCGGCGCCTTCGTCGGCATCACGCATGCCGAGCGCAATGGTCACCATTATGTCGACGGCTTTGACGGCACGCCCGCGACAGAGGCGCGCGCCTTCGCCGCCGCGCATTCCGATCTCTACGAAGATGCCGGGCAGGGCATCCGGCTCAAAATTCACGACGGCGATC
Organism: Bradyrhizobium guangdongense; assembly: GCF_006483445.1. Lineage (GTDB taxonomy): Bacteria > Pseudomonadota > Alphaproteobacteria > Rhizobiales > Xanthobacteraceae > Bradyrhizobium > Bradyrhizobium guangdongense_A. The sequence continues at coordinate 27,569 of NZ_PPPT01000093.1, forward strand.
TCCTGACGGGATCGCTCACGACTGCGGGCTTTGCGACGTCAGTCCATCCGGACTGGTCGGCGCTCGCTCCGCTTGAACAGCCGAAATCACCCAGGGAGCAGACAGCATGACCACCCAGCGCCTCGGCCTCATCATGAACGGCGTCACCGGCCGCATGGGGCTCAACCAGCATCTGATCCGCTCCATCGTCGCGATCCGCGAGCAGGGCGGCGTGAAGTTGAAGAACGGCGATCGCGTGATGCCAGATCCGATCCTGGTCGGCCGCAACGCCGACAAGGTCGAGCGTCTCGCCAGGCAGTATAATGTGCAGCGCTGGACCACCGACCTCGACGCCGCGCTCGCTGACAAGAACGATCAGGTGTTCTTCGACGCCGCGACCACGCAGGCACGGCCGGGTCTTTTGACTCGCGCCATCAACGCCGGCAAGCACGTCTATTGCGAGAAGCCGATCGCCACCACGTTCGAGGAGGCGCTCGCGGTCGTCAAGCTCGCCAATGCCAAGGGCGTCAAGCACGGCACGGTACAGGACAAGCTGTTTTTGCCCGGCCTGAAGAAGCTCGCCTTCCTGCGCGATTCCGGCTTCTTCGGCCGCATCATCTCGGTGCGCGGCGAGTTCGGCTATTGGGTGTTCGAGGGTGGTTGGCAGGAGGCGCAGCGGCCGTCCTGGAATTATCGCGGCGAGGACGGCGGCGGCATTATTCTGGATATGGTCTGCCACTGGCGCTACGTGCTCGACAATCTCTTCGGCGACGTGGAGAGCGTCGTCTGCATTGGCAACACCGACATTCCCGAGCGCTTTGACGAAGAGGGCAAGAAGTACAAGGCGACCGCTGACGACTCGGCTTACGCGACGTTCCAGCTCAAGGGCGGCATCATCGCCCACATCAACATGTCCTGGGTGACGCGCGTCTATCGCGACGATCTCGTCACCTTCCAGGTCGACGGCACGCTGGGTTCTGCTGTGGCCGGTCTCTCCGACTGCATGATCCAGGCCCGCCAGGCGACGCCGCGGCCGGTGTGGAATCCCGACGAGAAGCGCACGCACGATTTCTACGGTGACTGGCAGAAGGTCCCCGACAACGTTGCCTACGACAACGGCTTCAAGGAGCAGTGGGAGATGTATATCCGCCACGTCTGCGAAGATGCGCCCTACAAGTTCACGCTGCTCGAAGGCGCCAAGGGCGTTCAGCTCGCGGAGTGTGCGCTGAAGAGCTGGAAGGAACGGCGCTGGATCGACGTCGCGCCGATCAAGGTCTAACGGAGGGAGCCATGAACAAGCCCGTCCTGCCGATGTCGTCGCTGTCGCTGAAGCTGCCGAAGGCCGACCGCTCGATCGAGATCTATCGCCTCGCGGCGTCGCGGACATTTCCGGCGAAGCTGGAAGGCACGTTGAACCGCGTCGCGTTCTCGGCCGTGCACACCGTGACCGATCCGCTGGCCGACAATGACCCGTGGCTCTCGGCGGCTGTGGACTGGGACAAGACCATCGCGTTCCGCGAGCACGTCTGGGATCTCGGCCTCGGCGTTGCCGAAGCCATGGATACCGCACAGCGCGGCATGGGGCTGGACTGGCCGACCTCGCTGGAGCTGATCACGCGCTCGGTCGCCGCCGCGAAACGCCGCAATGCGCTGGTGTTCTCCGGCGCGGGCACCGATCACCTCGCGGTTGAGGACGCCAAAAGCCTCGACGACGTGATCCGCGCCTATGAGGAGCAGATCTCCGCGGTCGAAAAGGTCGGCGGCCGCATCATCCTGATGGCGTCGCGCGCGCTGGCAAAACTCGGGCGCAATGCGGAAGACTACGCCAAGGTCTATGACCGCGTGCTGTCGCAGGTCCGCGAGCCTGTGATCATCCACTGGCTCGGAGACATGTTCGATCCGGCGCTCACGGGTTACTGGGGCACAAAAGATCTCGACAGGGCGATGGACACGGCAGTTGCCATCATCAACGGCAATGCCGCCAAGGTCGATGGCGTCAAGGTTTCGCTGCTCGACAAGCAGCGTGAGATCGACATGCGCCGCCGTCTCGACAAGCGGATCAAGATGTATACCGGCGACGATTTCAACTATGCGGAGCTGATCGCCGGCGACGAACAAGGTTTTTCGCACGCGCTGCTCGGCATCTTCGACGCAATCGCGCCGGCGGCGTCCTATGCGCTGTCGCGGCTCGCCGCCGGCGATCAGGCCGGCTTCCACGACGTGCTGGGGCCCACCGTGCCGCTGTCGCGCCACATCTTCAAGGCGCCGACGCGCTTCTACAAGACCGGCGTCGTGTTCATGGCCTATCTCAATGGCCACCAGGATCACTTCACGATGGTTGGCGGTCAGGAGAGCACGCGCTCGACGCTGCACCTCGCCGAACTGTTCCGCCTGGCCGATCAGGCCGGGTTGCTCGCCAATCCGGAACTCGCGAGACGGCGGATGAAGGCTGTGCTGGCGCTGCGTGGAATCGAATCCTGATGCGTGATTTCTCGTCGGACCACCGCTGGCTGTCGCTCAACACGGCGACGGTCCGCAATCAAGGCAATTTGGTCGAGATTATCGACGCCTGCGCGAAGCACGGCATCCGCGCCATCGACCCCTGGCGCGACCAGGTCGCAGCCGTCGGGCTCGATCGCGCGGCGCGCGCGGTGCGCGATGCCGGGCTCGAGCTGTCAGGCTATTGCCGTGGTGGGATGTTCACGTCGGATGCGGCGCGCCGCATCGAGGTGCGTGACGACAATCGCCGTTGCGTCGATGAAGCCAAGGCGCTGGGTGCGCCCTGCATCGTGCTCGTCGTCGGCGGCCTGCCGCAATATTCACGGCCCGGCAGCGATGCATCGAAGGACATTGTTGCGGCACGCGGACAGGTCGAGGAGTCCCTGGCGGAGATGCTCGACTACGCCAAGCAGGCAAAGATGCCGCTGGCGATCGAGCCGCTACATCCGGCCTATGCTGCCGACCGCGCCTGCGTGAACACGACGAAGCAGGCGCTCGATCTCTGCGAGCGGCTCGATCCTGATCGAACCGGCGTGCTCGGCGTCGCGCTCGACGTCTATCATGTTTGGTGGGATCCCGAGGTGACGAGCCAGATCGCGCGCGCCGGCAAGGATCGCCTGCTGGCGTTCCATGTCTGCGACTGGCTGGTGCCGACCAAGGACATGCTCAACGACCGCGGCATGATGGGCGACGGCGTCATCGACATCAAATCGGTGCGATCAGCCGTCGAGGCGCAAGGCTATTCCGGCTATTCGGAGATCGAGATATTCTCCCACGACTGGTGGAGCCGGCCGATGGAGGAGGTGCTGCGGACCTGCATCGAACGGCACCGCACGGTGGTGTGAATGGGACACTGAGGACATCAGATGGCGAGGACGTCAGCGCCGCGCGGGGCGATTCGCTTTCGCATCAGCCCGACCCGTCCGCTCCTGATGGTCGAAGCCGAGGTGAACGGGCAAGGGCCGTTCAATTTCGTGCTGGATACCGGCGCATCGTTCTGCGTGATCACGCCCGATACGGCCGCGGCCGTCGGACTTCGGCCGGAGGGCAAGCGGCCGACCGCCATCGGCGCCGGCGGCCGTATCGAAGCGCGTCTTGCCAAGCTCAAAAGCCTTCGGCTCGGCCCCCACACGGCGCGGAATCTCGGCGTGGCTGTGATGGGGCTGGAGCAAATCGCGCAGCGGCTCGGCACCGAGGTCGCCGGCCTGATCGGCTACAACTTCCTGAAAGGCTTTGTCGTGACGCTGGATTATCCGCGCGGGTTGCTGCGGCTCAAGCGCCCGGCGGTCAGGACGCGTAAGGCTGCGAAGCGCTGATCGCGGACTCGCGGTGCAGGGCGATCAGGCCCTGTTGCCGCAGCACCTCGAGCCCGAACATACAGACCTTGTCGGTGGGGATGTTTGCCATCGACCGGCTCGCCGGCACGAGCCGCGTTGCGATGTCGGAGATCGCGCGCTCGCCGTCACAGAGCTTCAGGAGCTGCGCCGAGAGCGGGCTGAGCAGCACCACGTCGAGCCGCTTGTCGGCGTGCTGGCGCGTGGCGATGGTCGCGGGCTTGCGGGGAATGCGGCGCAAATCGCCCTTGCGTCGGAGGCAGCGGATGATGCGCTGGTAGTCGGCGGTGCATTCGGTCAGGACGACACCATCGATGAGCTTTGGCACCAGCGTGATGTCGGAGACGTCGTGGCCGTCGATCGCGGTCTCGGTGGGCAAAGGCGTCTCGGCAATCAAGGCGCGCTCATAATCCATGATCGAATGCAGCACCCGCGGGGTGCGAGCGAAGTGTGGCGCGTAGACGTCGCGCACGAATTCGAAGAAGTCGTCGCGGAAGGTCAGGGAAGCGTAGTAGCGGCTTTCCTGCAGGCCGGGCCGTGGCCCCTTGTCGGGATGAGCGGCGTACCAGTCACAAAATGCCTCGAACGATTTGGTGACGTCGCCGGAATCCTGGTGCAGGGCGACCAGCAGCCAGCGGAAGCGGGCGGAGCCGTTGAGCAGGAAGTCGCGCAATTCGCGCAAGTAGGCACGATCGAGCGCAGGTGTCGGGATCGAGTAGAAGTTGGGGAAGATGTCGAGATGCTGCTGGATCATCTCGCGGTCGACCGGATCCTGGCGCCAGCCCTGATGCGACATGTCGGACAGGATGTCGTCGAACACCAACCGGCTGCGGAAGCGGGATTCCAGCGGCGTCTCGGCGAGCGGCGCGAGGATGTGAAGCTGCGGCTCGGCGAAATCGAACCGCAGCGAGTCCACGAAGAAGTGCACGGTGTCGCGCAGATCGTCCATGGTCTCGTCGGGGAAGCCGGTAATCAACGACACGGCGGTCGTGATCTGGTTGCGATCCGTGGCGACGAGGCGCGCCGTGGCCTCGTCGAGGTCGATGTTCTTCTTGACGATCTTCTGCAGGCGCGCCGATCCGGTCTCGATGCCGAAGAAGATCGCCTTGCACCCGGCGCGCGCCATGGTCGCGATCATGTCGTCGTCGATGCAGTCGGTGCGGGCACTGCAGTTCCAGTAAAACGTCTCCCCGGTCGCGATGACAGCTTCGCAGAACGCGATGACGCGCTTGCGGTCGACGGTGAACATGTCGTGGATCAGATCGAAAGTGGTGATGCCGTAGGTGTCGCGGACCTTTCGCATCTGCTCGATGACTTTCTCCGGCGACTTGAGCCGGAAGTTGCGCCGGAAGAAGTCATTGGTCGAACAGAAGGTGCAGGCGAACGGACAGCCGCGGCCGAGCTCGAGAGGCACGTAATGGCAGTCTTTCAGCTCGGGATAGAGGTGGAAGGCGGGAAGCGGGATCGCGTCGAGGTCGGCGATGATCGGCGCATTGGGGGCACGCACCAGCCGGTTGCCGTCGCGATAGGTGACGCCGTGGATGCCTTCAGGCTTCACTCCGGCCGCGATGGCCTCGATCAGCGCCGGCAGCGTCTCCTCGGCCTCGCCGCGAACGACGAAGTCGACGAATGGATAGGCTTCCATGGTCGGCACGTCGACCACGGAGGCCTGCGGGCCGCCGAAGATGATGGGAACGTCCGGGCGCCGCTGCTTCATCTCCCGCGCGATGCGGATCGTCAGCGGATAGCTGCTGCAGATCGAGCTGAAACCGAGGACGTCGAAAGCGAGCTTGTCGAGCTCCTCGGCGACATAGCTGCAAAAGTCCGGCTTTGCCGCCGCCTCGCCCGGCGCGCGCAGATAGGCATAGTAGAGCCGGTTGAGGTCGACGATCTGCGGCACGACGCCGTGCTGTTCGAGAACGGCCGCAAGGCTGAGCACGCCGATCGGGGCATGCTCGGCGATGAGGCGGATGGCCTCGCTTTCCGCGACCTCGGGATCCTCGAAATCGGTCACGGTCGGCGGGCCGACCAGGCACATTCTTAGCGCGCCGCCGCCGGCAACGCAGGGTGCCCGATGAGCCGCCTGACCAGGCGTCACCGATCGATCATGCATCATGGCTCGCCGCCTTCGAATTTGCGGGCGGTGCTGGACGCCGGCGCGCTGGCCGGTCGCAACCCGTCAGACTTTCGCCTGCGAGAAGACGATCACGACGACGACGACCACGACGATCCGACGTCGCGCCAGAACCTCGGCGCCGCCGAGGTGAGTGATCACCTCGTTCTTGAAATTCTTCTTGAGTGAATTGATCTGAGTCTTGGTCAGCCCGATATCGGGGATCGTCAAAACAACCTTGTGCTCGGTATTCTTGGCTGCTGCCATAGGATGCCTCCTCGCCGCGTTGGGAGAAATCTTTCGTCAAGGGTCCGGCGGGATCGCAATCTCAGGGTGCCGGAATGAGCGAAAGCGCAATGACCTATCGAAGTCGCAGTGTCGCAAATATCGCGAGCGAAATTTATAGGCCTGCGGCCGGAGCGCGTCAACAAAAGGTTGTGTTGTGTAAGAGTGTCAACTTTGTCGCAGGTTTGCAACTTTCGCGCGAACGTCTCCGTGCTCATCCGCGACGGGATCGGGAACCCTGAGCCGGCGGCGCTAGGCTTGCGATGGAGCTCACTCTCGATTGCGATGTTCGAGCTCGAGCGTGACCAGGCGCGCCAGCAGCGTGGCGGGATAGAGTTGGCCGAAGATGGCCTCGAGGTTGCAGAGGCTGCGCGCGATCGGGTGCAGGGGCGACAGGTCGCCATAGCCCGTGGTGGTCAGTGTCACGAAGCTGAAATAGATCACTTTGCTCGCGAGGGCGGGGCTGTCCTCGACCTTCAGGCTGGTAAAGGCATCGGGCACCAGCGATCCGACCAGGGTGAAGAGCGCGGCGAAGATGATGGCGACCGTCAAATAGAGCAGCACCGCGCCGATGACGCGGTGATAGGTGATGCGTCCCGGCCCGAACGTCGCGCGCGCCACCGCCCATGCCATCGTCGTTCCCACGATGAACCAGGACGCGGCGAACAGATTGAGGTCGAGGAGAGACGGCGAGCGGAGCCGCAGGATCGCGGCGGTGACGATCAGAACGAGCGCGACCAGCATGGCGATGACGGCAACGGGGCTTCCCGAGATCACGAAGATGCCGCCGACCAAAAGCATCGCGAGGAACAGCTCGGAGACCTGAAACGCGAATATCCCGAGCGCCTGCAGCGGCGCGACCACGAACATCATGATGCTGAGCAGGATCGTCAGCCAGGTCAGCAGAGGGTCGGCCCAGCGCTCGCGGATTTCAGCCAGTTTCATCGGGTCCTCGTCGCTGGGCTCAGCCGATGGAGCACGGCACGCTCAAAAAGCCGCGGAAGCGGACGCGGCCGCCGCGCACCGGCCGGCCGCTCAGCGCGTAGTTCGAGAAACGCGCGAGGAAGCGTGAGATCGCGATGGCGCCTTCGAGCCGCGCCAGCGCCATGCCTGCGCATTGGTGCGCGCCGGTGGCAAAGGCGAGATGGCGGTTCGGGGTGCGCGCGATGTCGAAAGTTTCGGGATCGGGAAACTGCGCGGGGTCGCGGTTGGCGGCGCCGATGCAGAGCGTGATCGACGTGCCGGCGTCGAGTGTAAGGCCGCCGAGCTCGACCGGTTCGGTGGTCATGCGGTTGCCGAGCTGGTTCGAGCTCTCATAGCGTAGCATCTCCTCGACCGCCGTCTTGATCAGGTCGGGATTGTCGATGAGCCGCTGCTTCTGCTCGGGATTGTTCTGCAGCGCGACGAGGCCGTTGCCGATCAGATTGGTGGTGGTCTCGTGGCCGGCGTTGAGCAGGAAGATGCAGTTGTGCAAGAGCTCCTTCTCGGTCAGCCGTTCGCCGTTCTCCTCGCCCTGGATCAGGCGTGTCAGCACGTCGCGATCAGGATTGCCGGGCCGCTTGCGCCGGCGCTCGACCAGCGTCTGGAGATAGATGAGAAAGTCCTTCACGGCGGTGTTGCCGCGCGCGGCGGCCTCCGCCGATACGACCGGCTCGAGCGCGCCGAGAATCGCCAGCGACCAATCACGCAGCGGCGCGCGCTCGTCATGGGGGACGTCGAGCAGATTGCCGATCACCTCGATGGGAATCGCTGACGCGAAATCGCCGATCAGCTCGCAAGTGCCCTTGGCGGCGATGGCGTCGAGCAGGCCGTCGACCAGCTTGATGAGGTCGCCCTCCATCCCGGCGATCGCGCGCGGCGACAGCGCGCCCATGATCAGGCGGCGCACGCGGGTGTGGGCAGGTGGATCGTTGAAGACGAGGCTCGTGGTGTGGTGCTCGAAGAGCGGGGTGTCGCCGTATTTCGGCGCAAACTCGCGTCTCTTGTCGGAGCTGAACGTCCTGGTGTTCTTGTAGGTCGTGACGAGGTCGTCGTAGCGGGTGAGGAACACCGTGCCGTTCGGCAGGCGCTTGACCGGCTCGTTCTCCCGCAGTGCACGATAAGTCGGATAGGGGTCGTCGTAGAATTCTTGCGTCAGCTTCTCGAGATCGAAGCGGGCGGCGAGGTCGCGTGCATTTCCTGTCATGCTGCCATTCTCTTTTCGAAAACTGATATGCCGTTTTTCGTCTTCCGCAAAGTCCGTTGCACGCTACAGTCCGCTGCCCTTCGTATCCATCCCGGAAAGGCCCATGCTCGCAGATAACAAAACCTCTTCCGATTGGCCGGAGGCGATCTATTCCACGCTGGAGCGCTTCGACGTGCGCCAGGTGCCCTACGTGCCCGACGCCGGGCATTCCAGGCTGATCCAGCGCGTGCTGGGTTCGTCCACCATGCGCGGCATTCCGCTGACGACGGAGGAGGAGGGTATCGCGCTCATGGCGGGCGCCTGGGCCGGCGGCCAGCGCGGGGTCTTGCTGATGCAGTCGAGCGGCGTCGGCAATTGCATCAACATGCTGTCGCTGATCCCGATCCTGCGCTTTCCGTTCCTGACGCTGGTCACCATGCGCGGCGAGTGGGGCGAGTACAATCCCTGGCAGGTGCCGATGGGGTCGACCACGCAGGGCGTGTTCGAGCTGTCCGGCGTGCAGGTGCTGCGTGCCTCGAATGCGCAGGAGGTGCCCGACGTGCTGCAGGCGGCCGCCGCGCAAGCCTACAACGCGCTGACCCCGACCGCCGTTCTGCTGTCCCAGCGCCTGATCGGCGCCAAGGTTTTCACCAAATGAGCAAGGCCAATCTCCTCAACCGCCGCGATGTCGTCTCCGCGCTGCTCGCGAACCGCAAGGATGTGGTGGCCATCGGCGGCCTCGGCGCATCGACCAACGACATCTGCGCCGCCGGCGACCATGCGCGCAATTTCTACCTCTGGGGCGGCATGGGCGGCGCTGCCATGATCGGCCTCGGCCTGGCGCTGGCGCAGCCGAAGCTCCCGGTGCTGGTGATCACCGGCGACGGCGAGATGCTGATGGGCCTGGGCAGCTTTGCCACCATCGCCCTGCAGAAGCCCGCCAACCTCTCGATCCTCGTGCTCGACAACGAGCGCTATGGCGAGACCGGCGGGCAGGCGAGCCACACCTCCGCCGCGGCCGACCTCGTCGGCGTCGCCAAAGCCTGCGGCATTGCGGACAGCCGCAGCATCTCGACCATGGCCGAGGTCGAGGCGTTCGCCAGATCCGTCCACGACGTCGCAGCCGGGCCGCGCTTTGCCAATGTGAAGGTCGACAGCGCCGAGGTGGAGCGCATCCTGCCGACGCGGGACGGCACCTACATCGTCAACCGCATGCGCGGCGATCTCGGGTTTGCGCCGATCTGAGGGCCGTCTGAAAAAAAGGGTCGAAAACAACCCCATGCACAGTAGCCGAGGGGAGGCGTGAGCGGCTGCGGAGTTTACGAAACTGCTCCTGATCCGTCGGGCAAATCAGGTGCATCGTGCTGAAATTGCAAGGTGCGGGATGAACCCTTGCGAACAGTGTTGGACCATGCGCCTCCGGCACCGTTCAGTGCCAATTGCGCCCCAAACCAACCAGATCCCGTCAAGTTCTGGCACGGCTCCGGTCGCTGGATGCGGACCGGCGGGGCCTGCGCGCCCGTGGCTTCGCGATCGTCGGAACGCGTTGATATCCTTCTGAGTTCGCAATCCACTTAGGTTGCACTGCAATATAATGCTTGACTTTTGCGTGGGTGAGTGCTTACTCACTAGCATGAGCTCATTGCGTATGACGAGCGACCTGAGGAGGCAACTCATCCTCGGCGCCGCGAAACGTTGCTTTGCACGGCATGGTTATACCGGCACCACGACCAAGAGCGTGGCGGCTGCGGCTGCCATTTCCGAGGCGCTGCTGTTCAAGCATTTCCCGTCCAAGGCCGCGCTCTACGCCGAGATCCTCTCCGAGGAGTGCGAGGCCGACCCGGCGCTGGCGGACCTGCTCGAACGCGAGCCGTCGACGGCGACGCTGGTGGAGTTGATCCGCGGCATGGTCGAGCACTTCGTGCAGATCGCCGACGGGCCCGACCAGGAAGAGGCGCAGCGCCTGCGCCTGATGGCCACTAGCCATCTGGACGATGGCGAATTCGCCCGCCTCCTGTACGCCAAGATCGAAAAATTGATCGGGGCGGTCTTCCTCGCCTCGCTGGAGCGTGCGATTGCTGCCGGCGATGCGACGCCTAGCCCAGGCGACCCGCTCAACCTGTTCTGGTTCGCGCATCATGCCGTGATGATGGCCGCGTTGACCAGGCTGCCGGCAACGCCGTGCCTCGCCTATGGCACGTCGAGCGCTCTCGAACGGCAGCTCTGTGAGTTTCTCCTGAGAGGTATCGGACTTAACGACGCCGCAATTGCTTCGCATCTGGACCGCGCCTTGGCGCCGGGTGCGGGCAGTCAGGCGATTGCAGAAAGTGCATGACATGAACATCGTGGCTGAACACAAAATATCGGGCGAACCGATCGACAAGGCGCCGAAGCGGCCGGTCCGGCCGGTGCTCTGGTTCATCATTATTGGCGCGCTGCTGACTGCGCTGGTCGGAGGATTGGTCTGGTTCAATTCCTTCCGCGGCCAGATGATCAAGCAGTTCTTCGCCAACAACAAGCCGCCGCCGGTGGCCGTCAGCGCCGCCGAAGCGAAGTCCGAAGTGATCCCGAACCTGTTGACCGCGGTCGGCGAGCTCGCCGCCGTGCACCAGGTCAACGTCACCGCCGACGTCAACGGCCGCGTCACCGAGATCAAGTTCGAGCCGGGCGCACATGTCACCGCGGGCATGCCGCTGGTGCAGTTGTTCGACGCGCCGGAGCAGGGCGACCTCGCCAACTACAAGGCGCAGTCGACCGTGGCCGCGCTGACGCTCGAGCGTGCCAAGCAGCTCGCCTCGCGCCAGTTTGGTCCGCAGGCGACCGTCGACCAGGCCCAGGCATCCTACGATCAGGCGCAGGCCGGCATCGCCAAGACCGAAGCGTTGATCTCGCAGAAGCTGGTGCGCGCGCCCTTCGAGGGCGATCTCGGCGTCCGCAAGGTCGAAGTCGGCCAGTATCTCACTGCGGGCACCGCGATCGTCTCGCTGACCGATCTCTCGGAGCTGTGGGCCAACTTCACGGTGACGGAAAAGGATTCCGGTCAGCTCAAGGTCGGCCAGGTCGTGCGTCTCCGGGTCGACGCCTATCCGGGCCGCGTGTTCGAGGGCAAGATCACCACGATCGAGCCGCAGATCGCGAGCGACACGCGTAACATCCGCGTCCAGGCCACGATCGCCAACCCCGAGAAGATCCTGAAGCCCGGCATGTTCGTGACCACCACGGTGGTGCTGCCGGAGAAGCCGGCGGTCGTCACCGTTCCGGAGACGTCGGTCGACTACACGCTCTACGGCGACTCGGTCTTCGTGATCACGGAGAAGAAGGAAGAGGACGGCAAGACCAACCTGAGCGCGGTGCGCACCTTCGTGCAGACGGGCAACCGGGTCGAGGGGCGTGTCGAGATCCTCAAGGGCCTGAAGCCTGGCGACAAGGTCGTCGCCGTCGGCCAGCTCAAGCTGCAATCGGGGTCTGCCGTGTCGATTTCGACCGATCCAACGCCGCAGATCCCGGCGCAACCGCCGCGCTACTGATAACGCGCTCAACGACAGCATGATCCGGCTCGGCCGGATCATGTCTCTCAAGCCAACGAATTCGAGATCGCCGCAATGGCATTTACCGATATCTTCATCAAACGTCCGGTCCTGTCGGTCGTCGTCAGCCTGCTGATCCTGCTGATCGGCCTGCGCGCGGCGATGGTGCTGCCGATCCGGCAATATCCAAAACTGTCGAACACGGTCATCAACATCACGACCGTCTATCCCGGCGCGTCCGCGGACCTGATCCAGGGCTTCATCACCACGCCGATCGAGCAGGCGGTCGCCTCCGCCGAAGGCGTCGACTACATCACCTCGTCGTCGGTGCAGGGCACCTCGACGATCCAGGTCTACATCAAGCTGAACTTCGATCCGAACCAGGCGCTGACCGAAGTTCTCGCCAAGACCAACTCGGTCAAATACCTGATCCCGAAGGAATCGAACGATCCGATCGTCACCAAGACGACGGGCCAGACCACGGCCGTGATGTATCTCGGCTTCTCCTCGGAGGAATTATCGGGCTCGGCGATCTCGG
>NZ_PPPT01000094.1 GCF_006483445.1 Bradyrhizobium guangdongense
TGGATGGCCGGGACAAGCCCGGCCATGACGATGCGGAAGCAGTGTCGCTCAATTCGTCCGACGCTTCACCTCGCGCACCGCACCGCGTGCGGCGCTGGTGGTGAGTGCGGCGTAGGCCTGCAGCGCGGTCGAGACGTTGCGCTTGCGCGCGGCGGGCTGCCAGGCGGCATCGCCCTTCGCCTCCTCCGCTGCACGGCGTTTTGCGAGCTCCTCGTCGGACACATCGAGCGTGATGCTGCGGTTCGGGATGTCGATGGAGATGCGATCCCCGGAGCGCACGAGGCCGATATTGCCGCCTTCGGCGGCTTCCGGCGACAGATGCCCGATCGACAGGCCCGACGAGCCGCCGGAGAAGCGGCCGTCGGTGACGAGCGCGCAGGCTTTGCCGAGGCCCTTCGACTTCAGATAGCTCGTGGGATAGAGCATCTCCTGCATGCCGGGGCCGCCACGCGGGCCCTCATAGATGATGACGACGATCTCGCCGGCCGTGACCTTGCCGCCCAGAATGCCGTCGACGGCGGCGTCCTGGCTTTCGAACACATGCGCGGGGCCTGAGAATTTCAGGATCGAGGCATCGACGCCGGCGGTCTTCACGATGCAACCGTCCTGCGCGAGGTTGCCGTAGAGCACGGCGAGACCGCCGTCCTTGCTGAAGGCATGTTCGAGATCGCGCACCACGCCCTTCTCGCGGTCGGTGTCGAGCTCGTCGTAGCGGCGCTCCTGGCTGAAGGCGACCTGGGTCGGGATGCCGCCGGGCGAGGCGCGATAGAAGGTGCGCACCGCCTCGCTCCTGGAGCGCTTGATGTCCCAGCGCTCAAGCGCGTCCTTCATGGTCGGCGCATGCACGGTCGAGACCGAGGTGTCGATCAGGCCGGCGCGGTCGAGCTCGCCCAGAATGCCCATGATGCCGCCGGCGCGGTGCACGTCCTCGACATGGACGTCGGCAACCGACGGGGCGACCTTGCAGAGCACGGGCACACGGCGAGACAGGCGGTCGATATCCTGCATGGTGAACTTGACCTCGCCTTCATGGGCGGCGGCGAGCAGATGCAGCACGGTGTTGGTCGAGCCGCCCATCGCGATATCCAGCGTCATCGCGTTCTCGAAGGCGGTGAAGTTCGCGATGTTGCGCGGCAGCACCGAGGCGTCGTCCTGCTCATAGTAGCGGCGCACGATGTCGACGATGGTGTGGCCGGCCTCGACGAACAGCCGCTTGCGGTCGGCATGGGTTGCGACCACCGAGCCGTTGCCGGGCAGCGCGAGGCCTAGCGCTTCGGTCAGGCAGTTCATCGAATTGGCCGTGAACATGCCCGAGCAGGAGCCGCAGGTCGGGCACGCCGAGCGCTCGATCACCTTGACGTCCTCGTCGCTGACCTTGGAGTCGGCGGCCGCGACCATCGCGTCGATCAGGTCGACCGCATGGGTCTTGCCGTGCAGCTTGACCTTGCCGGCCTCCATCGGCCCGCCTGAGACGAACACGGCGGGGATGTTGAGTCGCAGCGCGGCCATCAGCATGCCGGGCGTGATCTTGTCGCAATTGGAGATGCAGACCATGCCGTCGGCGCAGTGCGCGTTGACCATGTACTCGACGCTGTCGGCGATCAATTCGCGCGACGGCAGGCTGTAGAGCATGCCGTCATGGCCCATGGCGATGCCATCGTCGACCGCGATGGTGTTGAACTCTTTTGCCACGCCGCCGGCCTGCTCGATCTCGCGCGCCACGAGCTGGCCGAGGTCCTTGAGATGGACGTGGCCGGGCACGAATTGCGTGAAGGAGTTGACGACAGCGATGATCGGCTTGCCAAAGTCGCCGTCCTTCATCCCCGTCGCGCGCCAGAGGCCGCGCGCGCCCGCCATGTTGCGGCCGTGGGTGGTGGTGCGGGAGCGGTAGGCTGGCATGGCGGTTTCCGTCCTTGGTTTGGCTGGACCCGGCGGAAGAATTCAGAAGCCGCCTCAGGCCTTTGTGGCCGGATAGCGCAGGGAACAGGCCGGTGCAACGGGAACTTGGGCCGGACAGGGCTCCTCTGCTCCCGGCGCGGGCTACTGGAGGGTCGGATCGAGCCGGTCACGCAGCCAGTCGCCGATCACGGAGACCGACAGCGTCGTCACCACGATGGTCGCGGCCGGCGCCAGCATGATCCAGGGCGCCCGCGTCAAATATTCGCGGCCATAGCCGACCATGTTGCCGAGGCTGGTCATCGGCGGCTGTACGCCGAGGCCGAGGAAGGACAGGCCGGATTCGAGCAGGATCACCTCGGGGAAGACCAGCGTCGTCGACACGATCAGGGTCGAGGCGATGTTCGGCAGGATGTGCCGCAAGTAGACCCGCGACGGCGTGGCGCCGAGCTGCCGGACCGCGGCCGCATAACCCTGTGCATTGGCCGAGATCGCGAGCCCCCGCGCGATGCGGGCGTAGCGCTCCCAGCCGAACAGGCCCATCAGGCCGACCAGCAGCGTCAGCGAATTGCCGAAGAAGGCGAGCACGGCGAGCGCCAGGATCAGGAACGGCATGCTGGCCTGAAAATCCGCGAGCATCAGCACGAACTGCTCGACGATCCCGCGAAAATGTGCGGCAAGGAAACCGAGCAGCGTGCCGACCACGGTCGAGATCGCCGTGGCGCCGAACGCGATCAGCAGCGAGATGCGGATGGACACCAGCAGCCGGGACAGCACGTCGCGGCCGAGCTCATCGGTGCCGAGCCAGTGCGCGGCATTGCCGGGCGCGGCCAGCCGGTTGCGCAGGTCGAGCTGGGTAAAGCCATACGGCGTGATCTTCTCGGCGAAGATGGCCAGCAGCAGCATGGCGATGATCCAGCTGGCCGCGATGGCGACGGAGACCGGAATTTTTGGAAGAGCGAGGCGCCGGCCGGCGGCGATGTCCTTGAGGGTCGCGTCGGTCATGCCTGTGCTCCCTTCGCGCGCAGGCGCGGATCGAGGAAGCCGTAGAGGAAGTCGACGATCAGGTTGGAGGAGACCATGGTCATGGCGACGAGCAGCAAAATGCACTGCACGACCGCGAGGTCGCGGTTCGCCACCGCCACGACCAGCAGCCGCCCTACTCCAGGCCAGGCAAACACGCTCTCGACCACCACCGCGCCTGCGATCAGCGTTCCCACCATGAAGCCGAGGATCGTCACGGTCGGGATCGCCGCGTTCGGCAGCGCGTGCGAGGTCACCACCATGCGCCACGGCACGCCCTTGGCTGAGGCGGTGCGGATATAGGGCTGGCCCAGCACCTCCAGCATCGCGCTCCGGGTGAAACGCGCCAGCACTGCGGCGCCGCCAAGGCCAAGCGTTGCGACCGGGAGAATGGCGTGACGCCAGCTCTCCTGCCCGCCCGATGGCAACCAGCCGAGCTGCACGGCAAAGACGAGCACCAGGACCAGCGCGAGCACGAAACCCGGCACCGTGAAGCCGGCGACCGCGGTGATCATCACCACGCGGTCGATGGCCGAACCGCGATGGAGCGCCGCATAAATGCCACCGGGGATGCCGATGCCGACCTTGAAGACTAGAGCCGGCAAGGTCAGCATCAAGGTTGCGGGGATGCGCTCCAGCACCAAAGCGATCGCGGGACGTCCGTCGCGCATGGAGCGACCGAGCTCGCCCTTGGCGATGGCGCCGAAGTAATCGACATATTGCATCCAGATGGGATCATCGAGGCCCCAGGCCTTTCGGAACGCTGCGATGACTTCCGGCGGCGCCTCCGGTCCCATGATCATCAGCGCGGGATCGCCGGAGAGACGCAGCACGACGAAGGCGAAGGTGACGACGAGCACGATCGTCAGCAGCGCGCGAAAAATGCGAATCGCGAAGAAACGCACCATCACGCCGCGTCCCGGCTGTGGACTTGCGATCCCCCGACGAGATGGCAGGCCACCTGGCGGTCGCCCGCGATCGACGCAAGCTGCGGCACCTCGTTCCTGCAGCGCGCGATGGCGCGCGGGCATCGCGGATGGAAGGCGCAGCCTGCGGGACGCGCGGCCGGGTTGGGCGGATCGCCTGAGAGAACGACCCGGCCCGCGCTGCGGCGGCCGGGTGCCGGCGAGGCAGAGACCAGCGCCTGCGTATAGGGATGCTCTGGCCGCGCAAACAGATCGTCGGCGCTGCCATATTCGACGATTCGCCCGAGATACATCACGGCAACAAAGTTGCTGATCTGGCGCACGACGCGCAGATCGTGGCTGATGAACAGCATGGTCAGCGACAGCTGCGCCTGGAGGTCAGTGAGCAGATTGACCACCTGCGCCTGGATCGAGACGTCGAGCGCGCTGACCGGCTCGTCGCACACCAGAAAATCCGGCCACGTCGCCAGCGCCCGCGCCAGCACGACACGCTGGCGCTGCCCGCCCGAGAGCGCGCCGGGATAGCGGATGCCATGCTGCTCGGTCAGCTCGACGGAGCGCAGCAACTCCCTCACGCGCGCCTCGCGCTCGGCCGGCGTGCCGATGCCGTGAATGTCGAGCGGTTCGCGGATTTGCGCGGCGACCGGCAGACGGCGGTCCAACGCGCCGAGCGGATCCTGAAAGATCATCTGCATGCGAGCGCGCTGCATGCGCCATTGCGGCGTCGCGAGTTTCGCGATCGGCGCCCCGTCGAAACGGACTTCGCCGCGATCGGGCGGCTCGAGCCCGAGCACGATGCGACCGGTGGTCGATTTGCCCGACCCGGATTCGCCGACGAGCCCCAACGTCTCGCCTTTCGGAATCGAAAGCGACACGCCGTCGACGGCGTGGACATCCACCGTGCGGCCAAATAGCCCGGCGCGCATGGTGTAGGTCCGCGAGACGGTTGATACCCGCACGAGAGCGCTCATTCAGCCGCGATCCCAAGCAACGCCTTGCGCGAAGCTTCGGCGTTGACACAGGCAACCGTACGCCCGTCGCCCAACGGGGCAAGCCGCGGTGCTGCGCGCAGACAGGCCTGCTCGACCAGCCCGCAACGCGGCGCGAAAGAACAGCCGCCTGGCATCTTCTGGGGATCGGGCACCGTGCCCGGAATGGCGGTGAGCCGCCGGCGTGGGCCATCGAGCGGCGGCAGCGCACCGATCAGGCCTTGGGCATAGGGATGCCAGGGATCGGCAAAGAGATGCGCTGACGGTGCCTGCTCGACGATACGGCCGGCATACATCACGGCGACACGATCGCAATTCTCGGCGACGACGCCGAGGTCGTGGCTGATCAGCACCATCGCCATGCCTGTCTCACGACGAACCTGCGACAGCAGTTCGAGGATCTGTGCCTGAATGGTGGCGTCGAGCGCGGTGGTCGGCTCGTCCGCAACCAGCAGGTCTGGTTGACCTGCCAAGGCCATTGCAATCATGATGCGCTGGACTTGGCCGCCGGAGAATTCGTGCGGATAGGCCGACAGGCGCCGCTCGGCGTCGGGAATGCCGACGAGATCGAGCAGGCGCTTCGCTTCCGCCTTCACGGCGTCGCCCGAGAGACCACGGTGCAGCGCCAGCGTTTCGCAGAGCTGCCTGCGGATGGTCAGGACCGGATTGAGCGCGCTCGCCGGATCCTGGAAGATCATGGCGACCCGCCCGCCCCGGACCTGATCGAGCGACGCCTGCGGCGCGCCGAGGATCTCGCGCCCGTCGAGCCGCACCGAGCCCGCGACGCGGGCATGCCGCGGCAGCAGACCGAGCGCGGCAAGCCAGGTCACCGACTTGCCGGAGCCGGATTCGCCGACGAGGCCGATGGCCTCGCCCGTCTGCAGGGTGAGATCGACGCCATGCAGGACGGGCACGCCGTTGAAGGCGACGCTCAGCCCCTCGATGCTGACCAGTGGCGACATCACCTCACGCCTCGAAATTGCCGCTGCGGAAGTCCATCGCAAAGGCCGGCGAGGCCTTCCACTTGATCGACTTCGGCTTGGCCGTAAACGTCGCGTTCTGATGCAGCACGGTGTAGGCGGGATCCTCGCGCTCGGCGATCTCGAGCATGCGGCGGAACGCCTGCTTGCGTTTCGCGCGATCGGTTGAGGTCTCCAGCAACTCCGACAGCGTGTTCAGCTCGGGATTGGTCCACTCGCCAATTTGCTGCTGCTGGCCGTTCGGGCCGTGCTGGGCGACCAGCGACGACACGGGGTCGTTGAACGCGGCCGAGTTCGACCAGTCGCGCACGGCGCGGGTCGGCGCGCGTTCCATGATCTGGGACCAGTTTTCCTTGGTCTCGATCTGCACGTTGAGGCCAACCGACTTCCACATCTCGACCAGGATCTGCGCGGTTGCGACCTGGTTGGTGTAGTAGTTGTTGAGCAGGCGGTACGGAATCGGATCGCCCTTGTAGTTGGCCTGCTTCAGCAAATCCTGCGCGAGCTTGGGATCAAAGACCGGCACGCTCCAGTCGGCGATGAACATGTCGCCGTAAAACTCCCACTGCAGCCCCTTCGGCACGCGCGTGCGCCCGGCCCACAGGCTGTCAACGATCGCCTGGCGGTCGATCGCGTGGGTGAAGGCGCGCCGCACGAGAGGATTGGCGAGCACGGCGTGGTTCTTGTCGAATACGGTCAGGCGGTGATTGAGGATGGTGCCGCCCTGCACTTCGAACGCCGCGTTTTTCTCGATGCCGGCGATCTGATCCGGCGGGATGTCGCAGGCGAACTGATATTCGCCCGACAGCAGCCCGTTGATGCGGCTCGCCACTTCAGGCACTTCGAGGAAACGGATGCGCTTGAGCGGCGGACGGCCGCCCCAATATTCGTCGTGGGCTTCCAGCGTCAGCGAGACGTCGGGCTTGAGCTCGACGATCCTGTAGGGCCCCGTGGTAACAGGCTTGCGCGCCCAGTCGAGATAGCTCGGAGACTCTTCCCAGGCGCGGCGGTTCATGATGTCGGAGCCGTAGCGCGACAGGCGGCCTTCGATCGTGACGTCGGGCGTCGCGTTGTAGAAGCGCACCGTGTACTTGTCGACGGCCTCGACGCGGACGAGGTCCGGCCAGATGCGGCGTGCGACGGCCGGCACGTCCGGCGGCAGTTCTTTGCCGGGCCGCGGCGTCGGGATCTTCTCGAACGCCTTGATGGTGGTGCGGCTCTTGGCCTCGGTCTCGCCGAACATGCGCTCGCGGCTGAAGGTGAAGACAACGTCCTCGGAGGTCAGTTCGTCGCCATTGTGGAACTTGACGCCCTGGCGCAGCTTCACCTCGACGGTCTGGTCGTCGATG
Organism: Bradyrhizobium guangdongense; assembly: GCF_006483445.1. Taxonomy (GTDB): domain Bacteria; phylum Pseudomonadota; class Alphaproteobacteria; order Rhizobiales; family Xanthobacteraceae; genus Bradyrhizobium; species Bradyrhizobium guangdongense_A. The sequence goes on from NZ_PPPT01000094.1 coordinate 7,164, forward strand.
CGGCGCCATTCGGTGGCAAGCCCCGGCACGGCTTCGAGATTGCCGCGGAAATTCTTCGAGATCAGGCCCTCCCAGATCGAGGAGAAGAACACGCGCTCGCCGACATTGGACTGCTCGCGCAGCACGTCGAGCACGTTGGAATTGGTCACCTTCTGGACGGCGATGGTGACGGACGGGCGGTTGTCGCCTTGCGCGATGGCAAAGCGCGGCAGCGCCAGCAGGCCGGCGCCGGCGGCGCCGGTCTTGAGGATGTGCGGCGGGTGAGCTTGTTCATGACGGAGACCCCAATCTGGATTGTTCTTGATGCTTATTCGGCGAGGCCAAGCGACGTCAGATGCGCGGCACCTTTGCGGACGTCGTCGTGGTTGCGGAGTTCGAGGATCAGGCGCGGGTTCGACGTAAGCCGGCCGAGCGCGCGGAACACGGCGATCCAGGGAATGTTGCCCTCACCCGGCGCCCAATGACGGTCCGCGAAACCGTCGGTGTCCTGGAGGTGGACGTGCGTGAGCATGTCGCCAGCGGTTTCGACGTAGTAGTCGACCGGCGGCGCGCCGGTGGAGATGTGGGCGTAATTGGCATGACCGGTGTCGAGGGAGACGCGGACTTTTGCGCTGTCGAGCGACTTTGCGAGCCGGACGCGGTCGCGCGGATCCTTGTCCTCGATGTTCTCGATGACGATCTCGCAGCCGATCCGTTCGGCCCGCGCAATCACTTCGGCCAGCGTCGCCTTCACCCGCTCGACCAGATTGCCGCGATTATCGGGATAGAGATCGAGATTGTTATGATCCCACGTCGTGAATGGCGAATGGATCACCATCTGGGTCGCGCCGAGGAACTCGGCGGCGTCCAATCCCTGCAGCAGCCGCTTGGTGATCGCCTGCCGGATCATGGGATCGTGGCTGTCGATCTTGAAACCCCAGAACGGGCCGTGGATGCCGAGCCGGCCAGTATGACCCGCAAGCATCTGCTTGATTTCGCCGGCGGTCGTGCGCCAGTCGTTATCGAGCAGGTCGGCGCGGAAGAAATCCTGGATCTCGAGATCGCGCTGGCGTTCCAGCAGCCAGTCGCGATGCGCGGCGATCGACTTGATGGAAAGAGCAGCGCCCAGCACGGGCAGCGCAGCCGACATGTTCTTTTCTCCTTGGCCATCGCGGACAAGGCAGCGCTAAACCAGTTCAATGACAGGCCAGTGAAATGCGAGTTCCTATCGCGGAACGAGATGTGGACATCCGAAGATGCCGCATCGTTGGGCGCAACGCGGTCTGCAAATGCAGTTTCTCCGTAATGTCGCGGATAGAATTCCTATCCGACTTCGCGTATCCCCGGCGCATCGATCGGCGGCACGACAAGCATCACCTTTCCGATCGGCATCATGGGGTTGGGGGATCTCATGGGGCTGGACTGGTGGGCTGGGGCAATATGGGGCGGGGTAAAGTTGCGAGGTCCGGACTCCTAGGCACTCCGGACCTCGCGCTTTCTTCTGAAGCAAACGACATCGCGCCGCGCGGCTGGCTGAGCCGCGCGGCGCGAAGTCGTTTTCAGACTGCGTTGTTGCTAGATCGGATCCTTCAGTGTCAGCTTCGCGGTAAACGTCACGCTGGTCTTGCCGACCAGCGCCATGCCGTCGACCTCGGCGCCACCGGCCGAATAGTCGCCGGAGAATCCGCAGGTGACCTCCCTGCCCCCGAACGCCAGCGTCTTGCCGACGGCTTCGGTGTGCTGATTGACCGTCATCTCGCCGCGCCACTTGCCGTTCCGGAAGGTGTAATGGCCGGTATAGTAGAAGAAGCTGTCGCCGCCCATGATGCGGCCATCGGACAGCACGACCACGCCCCTGGCCTGCCCGCGCTTGCCGTCGCGCATCTCGATCTCGAAGAGATAGAGGCCGTTGACGACGTTGTTGTGATCGTTCGTGTCCGGCGCGTCCCCGGCCGACATCAGCCCATCTCCCTCATTTCGGCACGTTGCGTTCGAGGTCCTCGAGCCAGGCGGCCGCGCTCGAATCCGACGGCGCGCGCCAGTCGCCGCGCGGCGACAGCGAGCCGCCTGACGAGACCTTCGGGCCGTTCGGCATTGCCGAGCGCTTGAACTGGCTGAAGGCGAAGAAGCGGCGCAGGAACACGTCGAGCCAGTGGCTGATGTCGGCGAGCGCATAGGCGCGGCGGCGGTCATTCGGGAATGCCGGCGGCCATTCGCCACCTGCGACGTCGCGCCAGGCATGCAGCGCCATGAAGGCGATCTTGGACGGACGCATCCCGTAGCGCAGCGTGTAGAACAGGTTGAAGTCCTGCAGCTCATAGGGCCCGATCGAAGCCTCCGTGCTCTGCGGCTTCTCGCCAGGCTTGGCCGGAACGAGCTCGGGCGAAATCTCCGCCATCAGGATCGATCCCAAGGTGCGATTGACGTCGTCGCCGAACTGTTTCGATGCGATCACCCAGCGGATCAAATGCTGGATCAGCGTCTTCGGCACGCCGGCATTGACGTTGTAATGCGCCATCTGGTCACCGACGCCATACGTGCACCAGCCGAGCGCCAGTTCCGACAGGTCGCCGGTGCCGATGACGATGCCACCGTGATGATTGGCGAGGCGAAACAGATAGTCGGTTCGCAAACCCGCCTGCACGTTCTCGAAGGTGATGTCGTAGACGGGCTCGCCCTTCCCGAAGGGATGGCCGATGTCTTTGAGCATCTGCGTTGCTGTCGTGCGGATGTCGAGTTCCTGCCAGGTCGTCTCCAGCGACTTCATCAAGGCGAGCGCATAGGTCTTGCTCTCGCTGCCGGTGGCAAAGCCCGGCATGGTGTAGGCAAGAATGTTGCTGCGGGGCAGACCGAGCAGATCGACCGCCTTGGCGGCGACGATCAGGGCGTGGGTGGAATCGAGACCGCCGGAGACCCCGATCACGACGCGCTTGGTTCCCGTCGCGCGCATGCGCTGCACGAGGCCGGCGACCTGGATGTTGTAGGCCTCGTAGCAATCCTGCTCCAACAGGCTCTCGTCGCTCGGCACGAAGGGGAAGCGCTCGATCTTGCGCAGGAAGCCGATGTCGGTCGTCGGCGGCTTCAGCGCAAACGTCACTTTGCGGAACATCGGCTCGCGCTGCCGGCGGTTGTCGTCGAACGTGCCCATCATCGCTCGCTCCTGCCGCAGCAGGTCGAGATCGATATCGGCAAGCGTCATCTGGCCGCCCTGCCGGAAGCGCTCGCCCTCGGCCAAGAGTTCGCCGTTCTCGTAGATCGAGGTCTGGCCGTCCCAGGCAAGATCGGTGGTGGATTCGCCGGCGCCCGCAGCGGAATAGACATAGGCAGCAAGGCACCGCGCGGACGTCGACTGGCACAGCAGCGCGCGCGAGCGGGCGCGGCCGATCGTGATCGGGCTGCCAGAGAGATTGATCAGAACGCTCGCACCGGCCAGCGCCAGCTCGGAGGCCGGCGTGACCGGGATCCACATGTCCTCGCAAATCTCGACGCCGATCGTCAGCCCCGCGACGTCCTCGGCCTCGAACAGCAGGTCGGTGCCGAACGACGCGCGCAGCGCGCCGATCGCGATCGTCTCGCTAACGATCCCGGCGCCGGAACCGAAGTGCCGCCCCTCATAGAATTCGCGATAGGTCGGCAGGTAGGTCTTGGGCACGACGCCGAGCACGCGGCCGCGATGGATCACGACGGCGCAATTGTAGATGCGGGCACCGAAGCGCAGCGGCGCACCGACGATCAGCACCGTCATCAGCGCGGCTGACGCCTCGACGATCGTGGCAAGCCCCCGCTCCACCGCATCGAGCAGCGGATCCTGCTTGACGAGATCCTCGATCGCATAGCCCGCCAGGCAGAGTTCTGGAAACACGGCGACCGCCACCGACTGATCGTGGCAGGCATTGGCCGCCGTCAGCACGGCCTCCGCATTGGACGAGGGGTCGGCCACATGCGAGGTGGTTACGCAGGCCGCCACGCGGGCAAATCCATGGCGGTAGATCGAGTGGAAACTCATCAAACCCAGGGCCTTTTATTCGATATGTCGGGCCAGCCTCAGCCGGCACCAGTTGCGACCCATTCTTAGCCGATTGACGCCGGTCAATGCACCCCATTCGCCGTCATGCTTGATGAATTTGCTAAACATCCTCTCTCCACTTCCGGCCGCCGCGACAAACCAGTCCGGCGGCCGTTCTTTTGGCAGGGAGGGACGAGCTAACGGGGCGGTGCAGATCGCATCGTTTCGAACAAGGCGACGATTTCCTCGACCTGGTGGCTGGCGAGCCGTGGATTGGGCATGTTCCGGTTCGGTCCGAGAAAGCGGTGACCCGAGGTGAGGAGCTGTCTGAGGCTGTCGGCGGAGAACGACGCGCTTTTTGCCAGATCGGGGAAGCTTGGCGCCGGGAAGCGCGAATCCGGCTGCTCATTCGGCCTGTCGGACACCAGATGGCAATTGCCGCAGATCGATCGCGCGAGCCCCCGCGCCTCGGCGATCTGGTCGACGAAGAGCTGATCGGTGAAGGGCTGCGACGTCGGCACCTGCAGGGTGATGAAGCCGCGTCCCTCAGCGCGGTGGCAGGCATTGCAGGCGTTGGTCAGATCGCCATAGGCTTTTGTGAAGCGCGCGACATCCCTGGCGTCGATGGCGCTGCGCAGGGCCTGCACGGTGCCTTGATCGACGCCGCCGGCAGGCGTCGCCGTGCGGCGCAGCCCGGCTTCGATCTGATCGAATTCGTAAGCGGCGAGCGGCCAATTGCCGAGGCGACCGGCGGACCACAATTTGATGTGCTGGAACTGCATGGCGACCATGAGTTCCGACACTTTGCCGTCGCGCGGCTCAGCCTGTCCCGCCGCCCGCGATAGCGATGCGACAGCCAGTACGGTTGCGACGAGAAGCGATCTTAGTTTCATAGCGCGCACAGTCTATGGCGGCTGACGAGCGGAAGGACTTGACCCTGATCAAGGGTGGGGACGTGAGGCCGACGATTGTTCAGGCGCGACGCGCGAGCACGCCCGGCAGCTCGGCCCGCAGCCATTCCGCAATCCGCGGCCACGCATGCGCATGCGTTCGGGCCCCCATGAACAGGCCGAGATGATCGCTGGGCTCGGATGCCGCGGCGATCAGGGCCGGCGGCGTGCCCACGAGATGGGCGGTCGCCAGCGCCTGCACCGCCGGCACCACCTCGTCGTCGAGACCGGCGAGCAGGAAGAGCGGCGCTTTGACGTCCCTGAGATCGACCTTGCGTCCGAGCGCGGTGAATCCGCCCGCCACGATCCGGTTCTCGCGAAAGATCCAGTTGACGATCTGAAGATAGTAGGTGCCGGGCAGGTTCAGCGTTTCGGCGTTCCAGCGCTCGAAACGTTCGAGCAGCTCCGGCCCGCCCGCGTCCGACAGGCTCCGTTGCAAGGCCACCGCGATATCGTGCGGGGTCAACTTGCGCGACCAGAACCGCAACATCTCCTCGCCGCTGACATTGCCGCCGCCGCGTGCCACGAGCTGGTCGTACACGACACCGGGCGCGTTGCGTGCGAGCTGCGACAACGACGACTCGATCGAGAGGTCGACGGGCGCACCGACCAGCACGAGCCGGCGCACTTTGGCCGGAAAGCGCGCCGCATAGAGCAGCGACAGCCAGCCGCCCTGGCACAGGCCGACGAGGTCGACCGGCGCGCCGATCTCGTCGATGGCGACGTTGAGGTCGCCGAGATAGCTATCGATCGAGAGATAGCGCATGTCTGACGACGCCGAGCGCCAGTCAGTCAGATAGATGCGATCGACACCTCCGCGTTGCAGCGACTGCACGACGCTGTGCCCGGGCGCAAAATCGGCGATCAAGGCCCGGTGCAGCGCATAGGGCGCGCAGACCAGGACGGGCGTCCCGACCTGCCGCGTCGAGCAATCGCGCAGCCGCATCGTGGGCAGTTCGAGTGCAACGGTGTTGGCGGTGGTCCAGGCAAGCGCCGACTCGTTCGGCTCCGGCGTGCCGCGGTCGAGCCACCAGCGCCAGGAATCCATTGCGAGCCTGGCGGCTTCGAACGGCCACAACAGAGCGTCGTGTGGCTCCTGGCCCGGTTCCGGTGTGGGTTTGTCGGTCTGTCGTACCAAGCCGTGCCTCAAAGGTTCACAACAACGCCTCAAAGCTCAACGCGGGAATGCCGAGCGCCTTGAAGCTCTGATGGGTCGCGGCGACCGAGCCGCCAAGATCGATGCCGCGGCAGGCGTCCTCGATGACGGCGACCTCGAACCCCGCCTTGCGGGCGTCCTCGGCCGAGTAGCGGACGCAGAAATCGAGCGCGAGGCCGGCGACGAACACCCTCTTCAGCTCGCGCTCGCGCAGATATCCGAGCAGCCCGGTCGGCGTCGTGCGGTCGTTCTCGTAGAAGGCCGAATAGGAATCGATGCCGCGGCGGAATCCCTTGCGCACCACCAGGTTCGGCCTCGTGACCTCCAGGTCGCGGTGGAATTCGGCACCCGGCGATCCCTGCACGCAATGCGTCGGCCACAGCACCTGGGTGCCGTAGTCCAGCTCGACGGTCTCGAACGGCTGCTTGCTGGTGTGATTGGCGGCAAAGGACACGTGGTCGCCGGGATGCCAGTCCTGCGTCAGCACCACATTGGCGAATCCTTGCGCGATGCGGTTGATGGCGGGCACGACCCTTTCGCCGCCGGGGACAGCCAGGGCCCCGCCGGTGCAAAAGTCGTTCTGGACGTCGATCACGAGCAAAACGTCCTGATCCGAAATCGTCATCCGTCGTCCTCATTGCCAACAGCCGGCACCTGCAATGTCGATCTTCCCGTGCTGCTTCGCAACCGCCTCCCCCGCCAAATTGGCCGACCGGCCGGCATGCGTCCTTGTGCTGCATCAATAGGCAGAACCGAGCCAGGTCGGCGCAACGCTTCGGCGTGACCGGCGTTGTCCCCGCGATCGGCGGATTTCCAATTGGATTCACAAGGCATCCGGCCGATGCTATGCGACGGAGGCGCGCTGACACGCAGCCGAGGGGTTCTGAACGGGAATGAGTGACGGCAAGACGAGAGGTTACGCCCTGCTCGCCGACATCGGCGGTACCAATGCACGCTTCGCGCTGGTCGAAGATGGGGCTGTCGGAGCCGTCACCTACGTCAAGGTCGCGGACTTTCCGACCGTCAGGGATGCGGTCGCCGATGTGCTGGCGCGCCGCGCCCTCACCGAGCCGGTCAGGACGGCCGTGCTCGGGGTCGCCGGTCCGGTCGAGAACAATCGCTGCGTCATGACCAACAGCCCCTGGATCATCGACGGCACCGACCTGAAGCAGACCTTCGGCTTCGACACGGTCCATGTGCTCAACGATTTCGAGGTGCTGGCCTGGTCGCTGCCGTCGCTGCAGCCGGCCGACCTGCTTCCGCTCGGCGGCAAGGCCGGCGTGCCGGGCGCCCCGCTGCTGGTGCTCGGTCCCGGAACGGGCTTCGGAACCTCCTGCCTCGTCGAACGCAACGGCGCCCGCATCGCCGTGATCACCGAGGCCGGTCACGCCACCCTGCCCCCGGAAACCGAGCGCGAGGAGAAGGTGGTCGACCGGCTGCGCCGGCGCTTTGGTCACGTCTCCATCGAGCGGGGCGCATTGTCGGGCGCGGGCCTGCAACATCTCTACGAGGCGATTGCCGAGGTCGAGGGCGTGCCGGCGCCGAACCGCGACGCCGCCGGGATCACGACCGCGGCCCTCGATGGAAGCTGCAGGCTCAGCCATGCCGCGCTCGAGATGTTCTGCGGCTTGCTCGGATCCGTCGCCGGCAACCTTGCGCTGACTTTTTGCGCACGTGGCGGCGTCTATATCGCCGGCGGTATCGTGCCGCGCTTTCCAAAATTCCTCGCCGCGTCCGACTTCCGCAACCGGTTCGAAGCCAAGGGCAACTTCGAGTTCTACCTGCACAACATCCCGACCAGCCTGGTCGTGAAGCCGGATGCGAGCTTCGAGGGCCTCAAGGCATTTGCCGACCACCACGCGGCGTGAACGGCGCCATGGTTCAGCGCCTAGCGGCCACTCAATTCACAGCTCATTTTAATCAATGCGTCCCTTAACGTGAGTTCCATCTTGCCGACCGCCCCGGGTTGAGCAAGACTTGCTCAGTCGTGCGTGCGGGGGCGTTGCATGCGTAAACCGGACATCGGGTTTGACTATCATCGTTATCACCAACTGCTTCGCGAAGCAGTCGATGATGACAGCCGAAAAGCGTTGATCGAGATCCTGATCGCCGAAAAGGCCCGAGACAAGCTGGCCGCGCAGCGCGCCTCGGATCGGGCCGCGATGACGGCGCAAACCATCGCCACGGTCTTGGCTGCGAAGCGCAACTAGGCGCATGCGCCTCGTTTGCGGTGCACCGGTACGACCGTAAGTCCCGATGCCCGTTGCGATTCCGTTAAGGATCCCCGGCAAGCTCGCGTCAAACTTTTTGCTCTAAGAGTTCCCTCACCTGATGCAATTCAGGGACAACAAAGGGGGGTACTGACATGAGCATGGTTTCTCTCGCCGCGATGCCGGCCGCCGTTGAATCCCGTTCGATCGACCAGTCGTTCAAGACGCTGCTGCTGTTCTGCTGCGTCGGCCTGGTTGCGTCCTTCGGCGTGATGGCCGCGGGCGTCGATCTGAGCGCCTTCATCGCCTGAGCGCTTGCAAGCCAATCCATCGAATGGCCGCCCTCCGGCGGCCATTCGTGTTTGTGGCTCAGGCAACGAACAGGGTTACCGGCTGCTGAAAGCCTTTGAGGGTGTGCTCGCGGCCGGTCGAGCCGACCATATCCCCGGTGCGGTCCTTCACCGCCTGCGTCACCATGATCTCGCCGGGTCCTGCGGCAGCCTGCGCGCGCGCCGCACGGTTCACGACCGTGCCGACTGCCGTCAGATCGCGGTGGGTTTGGCCGAACTCGCCAAAATTGGTTTCTCCGGTGTCGACGCCGATCCCGATGCCGAGCTCGTGGCCGTCGGCACCGATGGCACGCGCGAGCTCCTCGCGCCTGCCGGCAAAGCGGTCCTGGATGTCGCGGGCGGCAAGCAGCGCCTGCACCGCATGATCGGCCTGCTTCACCGGGAAATTGAAGATCGCGAACACGGCATCGCCGATCGTCTTGTTGAGGAGGCCGTCGTAGCGCCAGATCGCGGCCGCGCAGTCGTCGTAGAAGGCATCGAGCAGCGAGGTCAGCTCGGCCTGCGCCAGCGTCTGGGTCAAGGCCGTATAGCCGCGCAGATCCGCAAACATGATCGTCGCGTCGATGGTGACGGCGCGGGCCTTCATGACACGCGAGAACGCCATCTCGCAGATGGTGCAGGTGTTCGGGTTCATGCGGCTCGGCCTGATGCCGAACAACCGGAACGGCGCCGACAACGGCCCGCGCAAGGGGATCGGCATGTGCAGGTTCTGCCAGCACCCCAGGCAAATCGTGGCAGGTTCCGGAGTCATGGCGCTACGCTAGCACCATCGACCTCGCCCAGCGCAGTAAATTCGCGGCGGGCGTCAGCGCGCGCCCTTCCCCTCGACGAAGGCAAGCCCGATCCGGTTCTTCTCGATCCAGATCACGCGGCATTCGTGCACGGAGGAATCCTTCGCCAGGACCAGGAGGAAGCGTTGCGGAACGAAGGCGGGATTGTCGACGTCGATGGCCGCACCGGCGGCCGAGATGTTGCGGACCACGCAGCTCATCACCGAGCCGCCTGACGATACATAGGCGAGCTCTTCGATCTCGACACGCGGGTGCTTGCGCTTGTCGTCCATCCGCATTCTGCCTCGTTCGGGCAACGATAGTCAGATTTGCCTAAACAAATTGCATGCGGCCGAGTTGCAGGCGTTGTGCGATGCGGCGCAAAGAATGCGCCGGTTCCCGACAAGGCCGCGAGTCGGCCATAAGTCAGGCGCGATCCGGTCCGCTTTTCTTCAAGTTCCCGTGACGAATTGAGCGAGCCGCGCCGCTGCGGCAGGATAGCCGGGCGCTGAGCCTTCCACCTACCCCAGGGCAAGGTGGCCCGGCTATTCGCGGCACGGCCCGCTCAAGCTCACGACTAGTCGAGCCCGCGCTCGTGGCTGAGCCGGACCATCTCCTGGATGAAAACCTGCTTCTGCTTGTCGTCGAGGCTGGTGAACAGCGGTTCGGCGGCGTCGGCGACACTGCGCTGATCGGCGGCGCGGTCGATCAGGAACTGGGCCTCGTTGCGCATCTGCTCGATGATGTCGTCGGGCGGATCGCGCTTGGCACGCGCCACGCGCAGGTTGAGCCGCTCCGCACCATTATGTCCGAGGTAGTGCATGGCGCTGGAGAAGCCGAACCAGTGCTTCTCCTGGTCGGGCGTGAGGTTCAGCTCGGTCTTGATGCGATCGATATAGGCGTCGCTGTTGGCGACGAGCTGCTCGGGCGTGACCTGGGGCGCGCCGTTCTGGGTCAGGACGGTCACGTCCTTGTCCTTGCCGCCCTTGTCCTTTGACGCCTTGGCGCTCTTCTTGTCCTTGGTCCCTTCCTTGGCGCCGTCCTTCGCGCCATCCTTCGAGCCATCCTTCGAGTTCTTGGCGTCCGCGTTCTTGCCCTTGGCGTCCTTGCTCGAATCCTTGCTTGAATCCTTGGCATCCTTGCCGGCCGGCGCCTGGTTGTTGTTGCCAACCCCGAGCACGCCGGTGAACACACCGACCACGCCGCCGATAGCACCGCCCAGCACGCCGCCGACGGGACCGGCCGCCTTGTTGCCGGCCGCCGCGCCCTCCTGCACGCCCTTGACCAGACCTTGCGCATTGGCGACGGCGGCCGCGCCCAGCAACAGCGCCAGCGTTGACCCGAGCGCGAACCAGCGTCGCAGGCGAAGCGGCGAGCGCTGCGTCGGGTTGATCATTCTCGTCTCCATCGTCGATTGGCCGGTCTGATTGGAATCGGTGCTGGCAGGAGTCTGCCGGGTCGGAACCTTAACTTTGCCGCCGCGCCCAGGTCTAGGCACGTGTCGCGCCATGCACCAACCTGTCCACGCCTGAAAAGCGTTTCGGGCGAAGCGGTTATGAAGGCTTATTCGAAACTGCGGCGTAATTGCGTAGACATCATCGGCCCGGAAGTCGCACCCACTGTGTGCGTCGCAAAAGGATGCGCTGTGGTTCACCGACGCCGGCGACATCGCCGCGTGTTTGCACACAACGTTAGTTCTAGATGCGCGCGATTTGGATTTCTCGACAGACGCGATCAATTCTGCTCTGATCGCGCTACCAATTCTCCGCGCCTCACGTGACCGGCCGCGCGAGGCGATGGCACGAAAAACAAGAACCGGCACGAAAAACAAGAACCAAGGAACGGTACCGAAGAAGAGCAAACAATAAACAACCAGAGCGAGGAAACGAGATGTCACGCAAGAAACTGACGCGACGACAATTTGTTGCTGCAACTGCGATGTCCTCCGCGGCCCTGATCACCGCGCCCTATGTGCGCGGTGCCTACGCTGCGGGCAAGCTCTCGATCGGCTTCTGGGACCATTGGGTCCCCGACGCCAACAAGGCTTCCACCGATCTCGTCAATGAATGGGCCGCGAAGGAGAAGGTCGAGGTCTCCATCGACTACATCACCAGCAACAACAACAAGATCCAGTTGACCGTAGCTGCGGAAGCGCAAGCGAAATCCGGCCACGATATCTTGCAGATGCCGACGTGGTGGCCACACGCCTATTCCGAGAATCTCGAGCCGCTCAATGACGTCATGGAGCCGCTCATCAAGCAGAACGGAGACGTCAACGGCACCGTCAAATATCTCGGACAGTCCGGCGGCAAATGGCTCGCCATTCCCGCGACCCCGGGCAGCCAGATCAAGGGGCCCTGTTCCCGCATCGATCTGATGAAGAAGCTCGCCGGCATCGATGTCCAGGAAATGTATCCAGCAGGCGCGCCGCCAAAGGCGGACAACTGGACGCTGGATACGTTCCTGAAGGCGGCCGAGGCCTGCCAGAAGGGCGGCTCCCCGTTCGGTATCGGGCTCGGCGAAACCACCGACAGCGTCGATACGGCCGGCGCGATCTTCCAGTCCTTCGGCGCCGAGCTGGTCAACGGGAAAGGCGAAGTCACGATCAAGACCGATGCCGTTCGACAGGCCCTCGAATACTACAAGAAATTGATCGCCTTCCTGCCGCCGGACGCTCCGTCCTGGGATGACGCCTCGAACAACAAATGGCTGATCTCGGGCCGTGGCGCACTAATCATGAATCCGCCGAGCGCCTGGGCGGTCGCCCGACGCGACGCGCCGCAAGTTGCCGAGCAATGCTGGACGCACGGCTTCCCGTCCGGGCCGAAGGGTCGCTTTGCGCCGTTCCTCCCCTACTTCTGGGGTCTCTGGAGCTTCAGCAAGAACAAGGAAGCGGCCAAGAGCCTGCTCACTCACCTCTCGCAGCCGGCATCGATCGCAAAGTTCGTGGCCGCGAGCGGCGGCTACGATCTGCCCGCCTATGCCAATATGACGACGCTAAAGACCTGGCAGGAGGAAGGGCCCCCGAAGGGGACGCTCTACCACTACCCGAATCCGTACAACCATCAGACGCTGTCGATCGCGGCGTCTCCGGCACCGCCAAAGATCGCACAGCAGATCTACTTCCAGGCGACGCTGACCAAGATGGCGCTGCGTTACGCGCAGGGCGAGAAGATGGAAGCAACACTGGCCTGGGCCGAGGGCGAGTGCGAAGGCTTCATGCGAAGCTAGCCGGGTGTGTGCCGGGCGGTTCACGCCTCCAAGCGTGAGCCGCCGCGGCACTCCGGATTTCCTTCAGCCTAGCCCAAAAGAGCCGACCGATCAGGCCGGCTGCTCATTCGACATCTCCTAATGAAAGCCCACGTCATGGCCGACGTCGTTGTTGAGCAAGGTCGTGTAGTTCGCGCGGCGAGCACACGCAAACGCAACAGTCTCCGCAATGCGCTGGGACGGAAATCGACAGTTGCGTTCATGCTGACACTGCCGCTGATTATCCTTATCGCGCTGCTCGTGCTCTATCCCGCCGTCTATTCCATCCATCTCGCCACGCTGAACAAGTCGATGCAGAAATTCGTCGGCTTCGGCAACTTCACCTTCCTGTTCAAGCGCGACACGTTCTGGATGGTGGTGAAGCAGTCCTGCATCTTCGCCGTGACCGCCGTGTTCTTCAAGGCGCTGATCGGCTTCATCGTCGCCCATTTCGTCCATAACATCCCGGGCAAGAAGCAACGCAAATGGCGCGGCATGCTGCTGGTGCCCTGGGTGATCCCGCCGGCCATGAGCACGCTCGCCTGGCTGTGGCTGTTCGACCCGTCCTACAGCGCCTTCAACTACACGCTGTCCTTCTTCGGCATTGGCCCCGTCAACTGGCTCGGTGACACCGCCTGGGCTCGTTTTTCCGTCATCCTTGTGAACGTCTGGTACGGCGCGCCATTCTTCCTGATCATGTACCTTGCCGCGTTGAAATCAGTACCGGAGCAGCTCTACGAGGCCGCGGCCATCGACGGCGCCAATTGGTGGCAGCGGATCTGGTATGTCACGCTACCGATGATGCGCAACATCATCGCCATCACCACGCTGTTCTCGCTGATCGTGACCTTCGCCAATTTCGACATCGTCCGCATCCTGACGTCGGGCGGGCCGCTGGACCGGACCCACATCTTCGCGACCTGGGCCTTCAAGGTCGGCATCGAGGGCAGCGACATTCCGTTGGGCGCCAGCGTCTCCCTGTTCATGGTGCCGATCCTCGCGATCGCGGCGATCTTCATCCTGCGCGATGTCAACAAACGTGGGAACGAAGCCTGATGAGTACACTTGCAATCGACAAGAGCGGCCCGACCCGCAAGGTAAAGCTCGGCAGCATGAGCCGCGACCGCACCTGGGCGCTCCGCTGGTCCTACTTTTTCCTGGTGCTGTTTGCGATCTTCTTTCTGACGCCGCCGCTCTACATGCTGATCACGTCACTCAAGAGCAGTGCAGAAATTTCGGCCGCGACAAACCCCTGGTGGGTCTTCCATCCGACGCTATCAAATTATGTCGAGCTTCTGACATCGAACCAGTTCCTGCGCTTCTTCTGGAACTCGTCCATGGTGGCGATCATGGTCGTCATCGTCACGATGCTGATCAGCGTTCCCGCAGCGTTTGCGCTGGCGCGGATGAAGTTCTGGGGCTCGGCGACGCTCGCCACCGGCGTATTCCTCACCTACCTGATCCCGGACAGCCTGCTGTTCATCCCGCTGTTCAAGATGCTGGCGACCGTGCAGGAATGGACCGGCATCACGCTGCTCAACCGATGGTACGTGCTGCTGTTCATCTATCCGACACTGACCGTGCCGTTCTGCACCTGGATCATGATCGGCTATTTCGCCTCGATCCCGAAGGAGCTCGACGAAGCCGCCCTCATCGACGGCGCATCCTGGCTTCAGACGCTGACGCGGATCTTCATCCCCGTGGCGCTCCCCGGCCTGATCGCCGCGACCATCTTCGCCTTCACCGTCTCCTGGGCACAGTTCCTGTATCCGCTGGTGTTCACGACATCTGTGGACCAGCTCGTGCTGCCGGTCGGGATCATCACCTCGCTGATCAAGGGTGACGTCTTCAACTGGGGGCAGATCATGACCGGCGCCCTGCTCGGCGCGGCGCCTCCGCTCATCATCTACGCCTTCCTGATGGACTACTACATTGCCGGCCTGACCGCCGGCGCGACAAAGGGTTGATTCTCATGGCTGACGTTGCGTTACGGAAGGTGGTCAAGCGTTACGACGACGTCGAGGCGGTGCGCGGCATCGATCTCGACATCGCAGACCATGAGTTCATCGTGCTGGTCGGACCGTCCGGCTGCGGCAAGTCCACGACGCTGCGCATGATCGCAGGACTCGAGGACATCACCGACGGCGACATCATGATCGGCGGCGACGTCGTCAATGACGTACCGCCGAAGGATCGCGACATCGCGATGGTGTTCCAGAACTACGCGCTCTATCCGCACATGACGGTCGCGGAGAACATGTCGTTCGGCCTGCGGCTGAAGCACTATCCGAAGGCCGAGATCAAGGCGCGGGTGACGGAAGCCGCGCGCCTCCTCGACATCACCGACCTCATCGACCGCAAGCCAAAGCAGCTTTCCGGCGGCCAGCGCCAGCGCGTCGCGATGGGCCGCGCCATCGTACGCAATCCGAAGGTCTTTTTGTTCGACGAGCCGCTGTCCAATCTCGACGCCAAACTGCGGGTGCAGATGCGGATCGAGATCAAGAAGGTGCACCAGAAGGTTCGCACCACCACGGTCTATGTCACCCATGACCAGGTCGAGGCCATGACACTGGCCGACCGCGTGGTGGTCATGAACAAGGGCCGCATCGAGCAGATCGGCACGCCCAATGAACTCTATCACAAGCCGGCGACGCGCTTCGTCGCCGGCTTCATCGGTTCGCCGGCGATGAACTTCATCCCGTGCCGGCTCGAGGACAACGGCGGCAAGCTCAACATCCGCATCACCGACCGCATCTCGTTCGCGCTGCCGCCGTCGCGTGCGGCACGCTACAATACGTTGCCGCGCACCGACAAGCTGCTGCTCGGCATCCGCCCCGAGCACATCTCGGAGTCGCATGCGCATCTGGAGCCCGGCGTCGAGACGTTCGATACGGTGCTCGACGTCACCGAGCCGATGGGCATGGAGACGCTGGTCTATTTCGGGCTCGAGGGCGCGCCGGTGTGCGGCCGGGTCAATCCCAATGCAGGCGCCCAGGACGGGGCACCCATGCGTTTGGCGATGGACCTCAACAATATGCACCTGCTAAACGAGGCAACCGGCATCGTGCTGTAACGGCCGGACAAGAACCTTAAGGGATTTTCGCGGGGGATTATGTCGACCAACAAGAAGAAGATTTTCGTCACGCAGACTTTGTCCAAGGGCGCGCGCGCCATTCTCACCCAGCGGGACGATATCGAGCTCGTCGAATTCCCCAATCTGATCTCCGCGCCCGATTTCCAGACCATGCTGAAAGAGCACGCTCCCGTTCACGGCGTGGCGCTGGGTGCCACCAAGTTCGGCGAGCCTGAGCTCGAGGCATCCGGCGACATGAAGGTGGTGACGCGGATCGGCGTCGGCTACGACGCGGTCGACGTGCCGGCGCTCTCCCGCCGCAAGGTGCCGCTGATGGTCGCGGGCACCGCGAACTCCCCCTCGGTCGCCGAGCAGGCGCTGTTCATGATGCTGATGCTCGCCAAGCGCGCGCAGGAGATGCATGCCTGCGTCACCGAGGGCAAATGGGCCGGCCGGCTCGGCATGCTGCCCTTCGACCTCTACGGCAAGACCGTGCTGATCATCGGTTTTGGCCGCATCGGCTCGCGCACCGCAAAACGCTGCCTGGCGATGGAAATGAACGTGCTGGTGTTCGATCCCTACAAGGCTGCCGCCGACATCAAGGCCGCCGGCTGCGAGCCGGTCTCGGATCTCGACGCCGCCCTGCCGCGCGCCGATTTCGTCACCATCCATTGCCCGAAGACACCGGAGACCGTGGGCATGTTCAATGCCGCGCGGATCGGGGCGATGAAGCCGACCGCCTATCTCGTCAACACCGCGCGCGGCGGCATCGTCGACGAGAAGGCGCTGCATGCGGCGCTCATCTCCGGCAAGATCGCCGGTGCCGGCCTCGACGTGTTCGAGCAGGAGCCGCCGCCGGTCGGGCACGCCCTGTTCGCGCTGCCCAACGTGATCACGGCCCCGCATGTCGCCGGTGTCACCGTGGAAGCCGTCGATCGCATGAGCGAGCAGACCGCGCGCAATATTTTGAGCGTGCTGGACGGCGATCCGATCCGGATCAACGTGATCAATCAGGACGTGCTGGGCTGACCGATCCCGCTTCCCGGCGGACGGCCCTTCCGCGGCCGTCCGCCTCGGTAAGGCCAGGAAGCGTCCCATTTTGGCGCAAATCGGGCCCAAACTCAGCCTTAATCGAAAGCGCGTAATGTGTCCGGACGCGCCGGCAGTGGGACAGATATGCCGGCCGCGGGCCTCGCGGAGGATGGACCCTTGTCAAATATCGACCCGACCGATCACACCCTGGCGGCCATCGCCAGCATTCTCGAACGCCCGGAACCCGCGCGCGACGCCGAGGAGCCCGCGATCGACGTGCAGGCCATTTTGGCCGAGCCGGTGCCGCCGCCGCTGCCCTCATTCGACGAACCGGTCTCGGTCCAGACCGACGCGCCCGAGCAGTCATTCGACGAACCGCCGCTGTTCGACGACGAGCAGATCGTGGTCGACGCCCAGCCGCTGGCGCCCGAGCAGTCGGATGCCGATGGCTACAGCAAGGTCGGCCCCGGGCCGATGGCGGCGCTGCGCTTCAAATGGACCGTACAGCGCGGCGACGACGGCCAGTTCTATGTGCATGAGACCATCGGCGAGTACTCCACGCCTGTCGTCAGCGGGCCCTTGTCGAGCGAAGCCGCGGTCAGGCTGGTCGACGAGCGCGAGGCCGAAGCGCATCACCGTTTCGAAGTGCTGCGCAGTGAAATCTCCGGCCGCGGCGCGCTCGCCGAATTCGTCCGCAAGGGCGAGGCTTAGCGTTTTCCCAGAAAGTCTCGCTTCACGAGATCGACGCCTGCGTGCCGCAGGATGTCGTAGGCTGTCGTGAGGTGAAAGAAGAATTGCGGGACGCTGAACGACAGTAGCAACGACCGCCCGGTGAAGGGCAGCTCCACGCCGCTCTTCAAGCGGAAGGCGACGGCCTTGTCGGCGGCCGCGTCGATCTCCGCGCGCGGCAGGCCTTCGATGAAGGCGATCGCCGCCGCAATGCGCGCCTTCAGTTCGGTCAGATCGGGTTTCGAATCAGGGAAGGCCATCGGCTCGCGGCCGGCCAGCAGGGCTGAGCCGACCACCGCGTGACGGATGGCTTCGCCGACCTGCTGCCTCAGATCATACATGTTCGGATAGAGCCGCATATCGAGCAGCACGGCCGGATCGATCTTGCGCGTTTCGGCGTAAGCACCGGCATGGTCGAGCAACGCCGACAGATTGCGCAGGAACGGCACGAACATGCCGACCGACGCCTCGTGGATCGATATCGTCAAGGCTCCAATTCCCTCTCGCCTGCAGCGGACAACTGGTTTAAATCCAGCACCCGCAAGAACAAGATGGCAGTTCAGACAGGGGTGGAAAAGAGATGATCGTTCGAATGTTGGCCGGCCTGGTCGCAGGCCTCCTGATGTGCTCGGTGGCCCATGCGCAGCAACCGGCGGCCTCCTCGCGCCTCGACGACATCATGAAGCGCGGCACGCTGCGCGTCGGCATGACCGGCGACTACAAGCCCTTCACCTATCTCGACAAGGCGACGCAGAAATTCACCGGATTCGATGTCGACATGGCGGAAGCCCTCGGCAAGGCGCTCGGCGTCAAGGTCGAATACGTGCAAACGGCCTGGCCGAAGCTGATGAAGGACTTTGAGGCCGATCAGTTCGACATCGCCATGGGCGGCGTCTCCATCACCCTCGACCGCCAGAAGAAGGGCCTGTTCTCGACGCCGATCATGCGCGAGGGCAAGACGCCGATCGCGCGCTGCGCCGACGTCGGCAAGTACCAGACGCTCGCCGACATCGACAAGAAGGGCACGCGCGTCATCGTCAATCCCGGCGGCACCAATGAACGCTTTGCGCGGGCCAACATCAAGGAGGCCGAGATCAATGTCTTCCCCGACAACACCGTGATCTTCGACGAGATCGCCAAGGGCAATGCCGATTTGATGATGACGGATGCCTCCGAGACCCGCTATCAGCAGAAGCAGCATTCCGGCGTGCTCTGCGCGGTGCATCCGGACAAGCCGTTCGACTTCTCCGAGAAGGCCTACTGGCTGCAGCGCGATGTCGCGCTGAAAGCCTTCGTCGACCAGTGGCTCCATGTCTCCACGGAGGACGGCAGTTTCAGGAAGATCTACGGCGCCTGGTTCGACTAGGCCTGTCGCGACAGAGTCATCTATTGGACGAGCCGGCCAAACTCTTGGCGGGTTCGGATGGCATTGAACCAGGAGCGACTGGAGGACGACTCATAGCTTGAAAGTGATCTAGATCACGCTACGCGACGGGGCCGGAGCGTAAGCGTCGACGCGGGGACCACCTGCTCAGGAGACCGAAATGAAGAAGCTGTTGGCGTTGGCCGCATTTCTTTTGGCAAGCACCGCTGCTCAGGCGCAATACACCTTCGAATATGGCGGGCGCACCATCCGCATCGACCCCGACCGCGGAACTGTGTCGATCCCCGGCGTGTATGACAACACCCGCGAGAAGTCGAAGAAGGCCAAAAACGACACCAAGAACGACACCAAGACCGATCCGAACGCCGCGCCGAAACAGCAGCCGCAGCAAGCCCGGACCGAGCCGCAGCAACCGGCGAGCCCTGCCCCGGCGCCCGCGCCCGTCGCAGCGCCGCCCGCAGCCGAGCAGGCCGCCGCTCCCGCCGTCGCGCCGCCTCCGGCTCCGCCAGCCCCGCCCGCACCTTCGCCGACCACCACGGCCAACAATGCGCCGGCCGAAACCGCCGTGTTGCCGCCGCCTCCGCCGCCGGCACCTCCTGCCCCGACCGAGCAGCAGGCCGCGCCCGCAGTGCCCCCGCCGCCGGCGCCCACCGTTGCGGCTGCGCCGCCCGCACCCCCGGCCCCGCCTCCGCCGCCCGCTCCGGCACCGGCCGCC
>NZ_PPPT01000095.1 GCF_006483445.1 Bradyrhizobium guangdongense
CGGCGTCAGCGCGACGCCGCCGGCCCGCATCGCGCCCGAGAACACGGTCGCCATGCCGAACGGCACCGTGCTCCACAGAGCGATATAGAGCAGCCCCTTCGCGAGATCGAGCACAGCGGCGTCCGTGATGAAGATGCCGAGCACGGCGCGCGGTGCGAGATAGATCAGCGCCACCAGCCCGCCGGTGAGGAACAGGTTGAACAGCAACCCGGTCCGCACGATCGCGCTCAGCCGCGTCGCATTGCCGCCGCCGATGGCCTGCGCGCCGAGGATCGACACCGAGATCGAAATCGACATCGCGGTGAACTGCGCATAGCCCATCACTTGGTTGACGGCGCCATAGGCCGCAGTCGCAGCCGAGCCAAAGCCGTTGACGAGGCCGAGCAGCACCAGCTCGGCGATCGCCATCGCCACCATGCCGACCGCGCTCGGAAGCCCGATGCTCAGCACCATTCCGAGCACCGCGCCGTCGATCCGCAGATGACGCATAAGCGTCGCGTCCGGAGCTAGCGGATGCTTCTTGCGGCGGAGATAAATGGCCAGCACGACGAGCGTCAGCGCATTCGAGATCGCGGCTGCCCAAGCCGGGCCAGTGATGCCGCAAGCCGGCAATCCGAACCATCCGCGGATCAGGACCGGCGCCAGCACGAGACCGATGAATGTCTGCAAGGCCAGCGCCAGCAACGGTGTCAGCGTGTCGCCGACGCCGCGGATCATCGCCGTCGACAATAGGAAGACGAAGCCGAGCGGCATCGTCAGAAGCATGATGCGCGCGTAGTGGCTGGCCTGGTCGAGAATGTCAGGCGGCGTGGTGAGCGCCATCATCAATTGACGGCTGAACAGGACGCCGAACAGTGCGACCGTGATTGCAAGCAGCAGGCCGACCGCAAGCGTCGTGCCGGCGACCGTCTTGATCTTGTCGCGCTCGCCGGCGCCCCAGGCCTGTCCGATCAACACGGTCGCACCGGTGCTCAGGCCCATGACGAAGGCGAACAGAAAGAACATCACCGGAAAAAATACCGACACTGCGGCGAGCGCGTCGACACCGATCATGTGGCCGAGATAGACGTTGCTGACGGTGCCGAACAGCGATTGCAGCGCATTGCTCAGCATCAACGGTGCGAGGAAGGTTGCAAACGTCTTGGGAAGCGACGAGGGCGCGGACATGGATATTCCTTTCGATGAACGTGCAAAGCCGTTGCCGCGCGCAGTGCGCGCGGCTCAGGCCGTCGATGGTTGGACGTGGATCTCGCCTAGGCGCGGTCGCTGTAGGCGAGCTTGACGATGTGGTCGCGGATGTCGGTCGGCCAGTCCGCGATCAGTCCGGTGAAACGCCGCCGGTCATCTGCGAACAAGGCCCGCGAAGCCTCCTCGAAATTCCCGAGGTTACCCGCCATGGTCGACATGAAGTGGTAGGCCGCATCGCGCGCCCCCCGCTCGCGGTCCTTGTCGCCGCTGACACGTCGCGCGTCGTCGACGAGTTTTCGCAGCGCCACCGACGCGCCGCCCGGCTGGGCGTTGAGCCATTCCCAATGCCGCGGCAGCAACGTCACCTCGCGCGCGACCACGCCGAGCTTCGGCCGGCCGCGACCACGCGGTTCGCTTGGCGGTGTTTCGGCCGCGGGAGGCGGCGCCAGCTTGGCCAGCCGCGCCACGACTTCCCGCTCGTCGCCGCGCAGGTCGAAATCGACCGGGCGTCCGGTCGCATCGGTGAAGATGATGATGGGATCGCTGCCGCGCGCCTGCGCCCGCTTCACGGCGAGCGCGACCTCGGTCAGAGGTCCAGACGCCAGGCGCCGCTGGCCGGCGAAGGCTGTGAAAGTGTCGGTCATTGGAATCATTGCCAATTTGATCAGTTGCGCGATTTAATACCCGGATAAAATAGATCCGTCAATATGCCCGGGTAAAAATCATGGGACCGGCGTCTCGACATTCCCCCTTCAGGCTGGCACGAACGCGGTCCAACCGACCACGCGACCGGGGATTTTTGCGATGCTGACCGTTCACCACCTCAACAATTCGCGCTCCCAGCGCGTGCTGTGGCTGCTCGAAGAGTTGGGCGTGCCCTACGAGATCGTCCGCTATCAGCGTCAGCCGGACATGCGCGCACCGAAAGAGCTGCGCGCCATCCATCCGCTCGGCAAGTCGCCCGTCATCACCGATAACGGCAACACCGTCGCCGAATCGGGCGCGATCATCGACTACATCGTCGGCACCTATGGCAACGGCAAGCTGGTCCCGCCGGCGAACACGCCGGACCGGCTGCGCTATAATTATTGGCTGCACTATGCGGAGGGATCCGCGATGCAGCCGCTGCTGCTAAAACTGCTGTTCACGCTGATGCCGAAGCGTGCGCCCGCGCTGCTGCGTCCTCTGGTGCGCAAGGTCACGAACCAGGCGCTGACCACGCTGGTCAATCCGCAACTCAAGCAGCACATGGACTATTGGGAAGGCGAGCTCAACAAGAGCGAATGGTTCGCGGGTTCCGAGTTCACCGCCGCCGATATCCAGATGAGTTTTCCGCTGGAGGCCGCTCAGTCGCGCGGCGGGCTGGAGCAGGGCCATCCGAAGGCGATGGCTTTCCTCGAGCGCATCCATGCCCGGCCGGCCTATCAGCGCGCGCTGCAAAAGGGCGGTCCGTACGAGCTGGCGCGCTAGCGCTTAGTTCACCGCCGCGATCACTTCCTTGATCAGCCGCGCCACGCCTTTGATATCGCCGGTCGGATCGACGGAATCCCCCAAACGCACCACCACCATGCGCTGCGACGGGATGATGAAGATGCGCTGGCCGAGATCGCCGGAGGCGAAGAATGCATCGCGCGGAATCCCGGCCTCCACACGGCCCCTGGCGTGCGGATGCTCGCTGCGATTGGTCCAGAAACCGGCCGCATAATCCGTATCGAGCGTGGCGGCCGCGCAAAAATCCACCCAGTCCTCGTGCAAAATGCGTTTTCCGCCGACCATGCCGTCATTGAGATAGAGCAGGCCGAAGCGCGCCCAGTCGCGCGCGCTTGCCAGCATGTAGGTCGTGCCCTGAATGGTGCCGGCGCCGTCGAGCTCCAGCGTGACGTTGCGCATGCCGAGCGGGTTGAAAAGCTCGCGCCAGGCGAAGGCGAGGCTCTTCTCGGGTCCGCCGGTGCCGTCGCGAACCATGCGCGCCAGAATCTGCGTGCTGCCGCTCGAATAATGCCAGCGCTGGCCGACGGGCGCGACGAGTCCCGCCTTGACCGCGAAGCCCGCCATGTCGTCGGCCAGATACATCATCCGGCTCGACGGATCGAAGCCGCTATTGGTCTCGTCCAGATCGAGCCCCGACGTCATCTTCATGAGATGACCGACCTCGATCTCGCGCCGCGGATCGGATGTGCCGCGCCATTCAGGCACGGGCGCAGGCACTGAAGGGCTCAGGAGATCCTGCTGAGTCATGATGCCGAGCAGGGCATTGATGACGGATTTGGTCATGGAAAAGCCGAGCAGCTCGGTGTCTACGCCGATCCCCGCCGCGTAGCGCTCGGCGATGATTCGACCGTCGCGTACCACGACAACCGCCTTGGTGCGCCGGAACGGCGGTTCGGGCGGCTCCTCGAAGGCATGATCGAGCGCCGCCTTCAGCGCGGGATCGGTCGGCTCGACTACAGCGGCATCGGCGATTTCGGGCAACAGCGGCGGCGCCTTCGGCGTCTTCGCGGCCACGAGGTCGATCTTGGGCAGATAGGGTGTGGTCGTCCCATGCTGCAGCACGCAGCCGAAGCCGTCGCGAAAGATCGCGTGACTACGAAAGCCGCCGAGCACGGTGACGTCGGCCGTCTTCGCCGCGCGATCGAGATCAAACCGCATCAGCCGGCGCAAACGGTGGATGCCGTCGCGCTCGGTCGTCTCCGCGAACACGATCTGCGGATCGAGGCCTGAGACGAACGTCTTGCTGCAGACGTTATGCGCGACGTAGCCGGTCGCGACGCGGATCGCATCGTCCGGCCGGTAGATGAAGCTGAGCGCGACGGCTGCCAGCAGCGCCAGCGCAACAAGCGCAGCCGAGATCCGAAAGAAAAGTTTCATGGAAGCTCGTCGTGACGCGGATGCTGCGTCGATATCACGCCGCAGCCGGTCTCAAAAGCCCGGCGCTATTGCCCCGCGGCCTCCGCCCCGCGGGTGCGGGGATCGGGTGCGCCGAGTGCTCCGTTCGGCGTCACCGCGATCGAATTGGCCGAGGTCTGCCCCATCGGCTCGACGACGGTGTGACCCATGGCCTTCAGCCCGGACAGCACGTCGTCGGGAAACCCCTTTTCGACGCGAACTTCGTCGGGCAGCCATTGGTGATGCAGTCGCGGCGCTGCGACAGCAGCTGCCACGTCCATCCTGTAATCCAGCACATTGACGATCACTTGCAGCACGCTCGATATGATGCGGCTACCGCCGGGCGAGCCCGTGACCAGCACCGGCTTGCCGTCCCTCAGCACGATGGTGGGGGACATCGAGGACAGCGGCCGCTTGCCGGGGCCGGGCAGATTGGCCTCGTAGCCGACGAGACCATAGGCATTGGAGGCGCCGACTGCCGCGGTGAAATCATCGAGCTCATTGTTGAGCAGCACGCCGGTGCCCTCCGCGACGAGGCCGACGCCATAGCTGAAGTTGAGCGTATAGGTGTTGCTCACCGCATTGCCTCGGCTGTCGACGACGGAATAATGCGTGGTGTTGCTGCCTTCGCGGATCGGCGCCGCAGTCGCGGCAATCTCGCTCGACGGCGTGGCCTTATCGGCCTTGATGCCGGCGCGCAACTTGTCCGCATAGTCCTTTGCGATCAGTGTCTGGATCGGCGCCTTGACGTAATCGGGATCGCCGAGATAGCGGGCGCGGTCCGCATAGGCGCGCTTCATGGCTTCAATCAACAGATGCAGCGATGCCGGCGAACCCTGCTTCAGGTCGGAGAGCGGGAAACCCTCCAAGATATTGAGCGTCTCGACCAGCACCACCCCGCCCGACGAAGGCTGCGGCATCGAGATGATGTCATAGCCGCGATACGTACCGCGCACCGGCTCGCGAAGTGCGGGCCGGTATGATTTCAGATCGTCGGATGTCATGATGCCGCCGGCATCGCTCACGGCCTTGGCGAGCTTTTCCGCGACCGGGCCCTCATAGAAGCCGCGCGGCCCCTGCGCCGCGACAGCCATCAGGGTCTGCGCAAGGTCGCTCTGCACGAGACGGTCATCCTCGCGCAGCGGCGTGCCGTCCGGTCGCGAAAAGATTCTTGCGGAGGACGGCCAGCGCGCCAGGCGCTTGTGCCAGCCGGGCAAGGTGTCGGCCATGTCGTCGCCGATGACAAAACCGTCGCGCGCGAGCTCGATCGCCGGCTGCAGCAATTCGGCCAGCGTGAACTGACCCGAGCCGTATTTCTCGAGTGCCAGCGCCAATCCGGCAACCGTACCGGGTATACCGATGCCGAGTGCCGAATCGCGCGATTTTGCGGTGTCCGGCTTGCCGTCGGCGCCGAGAAAGATTTCAGCCGTGGTCGCGGCCGGTGCGGTCTCGCGATAGTCGATCGCGACCGCTTCCTTGCGTTCCGCCGAGTAGATCACCATGAACCCGCCGCCGCCGATATTGCCGGCGCGCGGATAGGTGACGGCCATGGCAAAACCGGTGGCGACAGCGGCGTCCACGGCGTTGCCGCCACGCCGCAGGATATCGGCGCCCACCTGCGCGGATATTTTCTCCTGCGCCACCACCATGCCATGTTCGGCGCTGATGGCGTGGACCGTATCGAGCGAAGGGGGTACATAGGCGCGCCGCGCGTCCTGTGCGGCGGTTGGCAGGATACCCGCAAGCAGAAGCGCAATGGTTGCGACGAATTTCCGCCGCGTTGAATGAGACGACATCATCACACTTCCGCCGTGCCTTCGGACCAACCCCACGTTTGTCACATGATGCTATACGGTTTGCGCTAAGTCAGGCAAAACGCCTGTTCGTGATAAGGAATTGACGATGACGACGATTGCCACAGAGGTGAGCATGGCCGGGCGGACCTATCCGCCACGCGCTGCCGTCGTCAGTTGGATATTCTTCGATTGGGCCGCGCAGCCCTATTTCACGCTGATCACGACCTTCGTCTTCGCTCCCTATTTCGCCACCAGCATCGCGCCAAACCCCGCAACGGGCCAGTCGCTGTGGGGATTTGCGATGGCAGCAGCCGGCATGGCCATTGCGCTTCTGTCTCCCGTGCTCGGGGCGATTGCGGATGCCTCCGGCCGCCGAAAGCCCTGGATCGCCGTGTTCGGCGCGCTTCTCGTGATCGGCTCGAGCACGATGTGGATCGGCAAGCCCGGCGACCAGGCCATCATCCCGCTGCTGCTCTCGGCGCTCGCCCTCGCCAGCGTCGGCGCGGAGTTCGCCACCGTCTTCAACAATGCGATGATGCCGACCCTGGTGCCGCCGGAGCGGATCGGCCGGCTCTCCGGCACCGGCTGGGCCACCGGCTATATCGGCGGCATCGTCAGCCTGGTCATCGTGCTCGGTTTTCTCGCCGCCAATCCGGAGACGGGTCGCACGTTGCTCGGCTTCCAGCCGTTGTTCGGCCTTGATCCCGTTTCGCACCAGGGCGACCGCATCACCGGGCCGCTGACCGCGTTGTGGTTCGTCGTCTTCGTGACACCGCTTTTTTTGTTTACGCCGGACTATCCGGCCAAGCGGCCGGTGCGCGAAGCTCTGCGTGAGGGTCTGTCGGAGCTGAAGCAATCGCTCGCCGGGCTGCCGAAGCAGAAATCGCTCGCCGCGTTCCTGCTCGCCAACATGATCTACACGGATGGCCTGGTGTCGCTGTTTGCCTTCGGCGGCATCTACGCGGCCGGCACCTTTGGCTGGCATACGATTCAGATCGGCACGTTTGGCATCATGCTGGCGATCGCCGGCACCTTTGGCGCCTGGCTCGGCGGCAAGCTCGACGATTCATTGGGGCCCAAGCGCGTCATCGCCGGCAGCATGCTGATTCTGTTGCTGTCGCTGGCGGCGATCCTGATGGTCGACAAGAACAGCGTGCTGTTCGTCAAGGTCGCGCCGCCCGTGCCCGGCGGTCCCCTGTTCTCGGGCGCAGCCGAGCGGGCCTATCTCGTGCTCGGCTGCCTGATCGGCGCGGCCGGCGGTCCGCTACAGGCGGCCTCGCGCACCATGCTGATCCGCCTCGCGCCCAAGGATCGCATCGCGCAATATTTTGGCCTGTTCGCGCTGACCGGCAAGGTGACGTCCTTCGTCGGCCCGCTGCTGATCGGCCTGATCACCGCGGCCACCGCCAGCCAGAAGGCCGGCATGGCGGTGCTTGTGGTGTTCTTCGTTGCGGGGCTCGGGCTGCTGATGCGGGTGAAGGACTAGCCGCGCTTCGTAGCCCGGATGGAGCGAAGCGCAATCCGGGACGATCAACGCCCCGGATGCAGAACCCGGATTTCGCTGCGCTCCATCCGGGCTACGTCAACTCAATCAGTGCCTGAAATGGCGCGTTCCCGTGAACACCATGGCGATGTCGTGCTCGTCGGCGGCCTTGATCACCTCGTCGTCGCGCATGGAGCCGCCGGGCTGCACCACGGCGGTGGCGCCGGCTTCGATGCAGGCGAGCATGCCGTCGGCGAACGGGAAGAACGCATCCGACGCCACGACCGAACCCTTGGTCAGAGGCTCCGCGAGCTTCAGCTCGTTCGCCGCATCCTGGGCTTTGCGTGCTGCGATTCGTGCCGAATCCACGCGGCTCATCTGCCCGGCACCGATGCCGACGGTGGCGAGATCCTTGGCGTAGATGATCGTGTTCGACTTCACATGCTTGGCGACCCGGAACGCGAATTTCAGGTCGCGCATTTCGGCATCGGTCGGCGCGCGCTTGGTCACCACCTTGAAGGTCATGTCGTCGACGACGGCGTTGTCGCGGCTCTGCACGAGCAAACCGCCGGCGACCGTCTTGGCGGTGAAGCCGGCTGCGCGCGGATCGGGCAGGCTGCCGGCGAGCAGCAGGCGCAAATTCTTGCGCGCACCGATGATGGCGATCGCTTCCTCCGACGCGTCGGGCGCGATGATCACCTCGGTGAAGATTCTTGTGATCTCGCGCGCGGTGTCTGCGTCGAGTGCGCGGTTCATCGCGATGATGCCGCCGAACGCCGAGGTGGAGTCGCAGGCGAGCGCGCGCCGATAGGCGCTGACGAGATCGGAACCTTCGGCCACGCCGCACGGGTTGGCATGCTTGACGATCACGCAGGCCGCGGTGCGCTTGGCATCGAACTCGCCGATGCATTCATAGGCCGCGTCGGTGTCGTTGATGTTGTTGTAGGACAGCTCCTTGCCCTGCAACTGCCGCGCGGTGGAGACGCCCGGCCGCTTGTCGGGCGTCGCATAGAACGCCGCATTCTGGTGCGGGTTCTCGCCGTAGCGCAGCGCCTGGATCAGCCGGCCGCCGAAGGCGCGGAAGTCGGGCGCGTCGATCTCGAGCTGACGCGCGAACCAGTTCGAGATCGCGGCATCATAAGCGCCGGTGCGGGCATAGGCCTTTGCGGCGAGGCGCCGGCGCAGCTTCAGCGTCGTCGCCCCATTGTGGGTGGCGAGCTCGTCGAGCACGGCCTGGTAATCCTGCGCCTCGACCACGACGGCAACGTCGTCATGGTTCTTCGCGGCGGCGCGGATCATCGCGGGGCCGCCGATGTCGATGTTCTCGATGCACTCTTCGAAATCAGCGCCTTTATCGACGGTCGCCTCGAACGGATAGAGGTTGACGACGAGCAGGTCGATCGGCGCGATGCCGTACGCCTTCATCGCTTCGGCATGTTCCTTGTTGTCCCGGATCGCGAGCAAGCCGCCATGCACTTTCGGATGCAGCGTCTTGACGCGGCCGTCCATCATCTCGGGGAAGCCGGTGAGTTCGGAGACGTCCTTCACCTTGAGGCCAGCCGCGGCGATCGCCTTGGCGGTGCCGCCGGTCGAGACCAGCTCGACGCCGTGCGAAGCAAGCGCCTTGGCAAACTCGATCAGGCCGGTCTTGTCGGAAACGGAGAGAAGGGCGCGGGTGACGCGACGGTGGTCAGTCATGAGCAAGATCCTCTGTTGAAGGGAGTCCCTATGCCCAGGCGCGCGGCAGATATGTTCCGCGCTTCCCGATGGTGCTCCATCCAAGGTCGCCAGTCGCGCGAACGAGGGCTCGTTAGCAGCTTTCGGCGGCCCCTACAATAACGCGAAACCGCATGCACCGCGTGCGTTCACAGCGGAAGTTCGGGCTCCCGCCGCGCGTTACGCCGGGCATTGGTGACCGTCGGCGAGGCCGTGGAGCGGACGAAGCTCCAGCGGATCGAAGGCGCCTGACGCGCGTCCTGCCGGATCACGATCTGGGCGGTGCGGCGTGGGCCGTCATTGCCGGCCAGGAACACGCTGTCCTCGAGGTCGACCTTGTCGTCCAGGGCTTCAAAGGTCCAGACGTCGCGGTTCGGCAATACCAGCATGACGCCGCGGGCATCCGACAGCCGGCTCGCCTTCACCGCCGGGTGAAGATGGAAGCGCAGCGCGAAATCGGCGTCGCCGCCCTTGAGGCGCCCGCCCTGCGGCGGCGACAGCGTGTCCTCGCCGTCGAGCCGCGTGCCGTCATCGGCGACCATCACGACACGGCGATGGATCACGCCGAATTTTGCGAGATAGCCGTCATGCGAGGTCGTGAGCAGCGTGCCGTTCTGCACGACCTCGCGATAACTCTCGACCTGGCCCGGCCCGGTCGTGATGGGTGCGCCATGCAGCAGCTTCTTCATCGCCGACATCTCCACGAACTGACAGGACGAGGTGTCGTGGTAGGTCAGCGTCGAATGCGCCGCGGTGCCGCGCGCAAACGGCCGCCAATTGTCGCGGCCCGTGGTCGGCATGCCACAATTGGTCACGATGCGGCTGATGCCGGAGGATAGTTCGAACGACAGGCATCCGGCATGGGCGTCGTGGCTGACATTGGCCGGCGGCGGCGGGCCGGTGTCCATGATCAGCGTCATCTGCCCGGCGTCGAGCCGCTGGAAGCCGGTATGCGGCATGTTTGCCATCGGCGCGCCATGGGTGTCGTCATAGGCGAGCAGGGTGGCAAGCAGATCCGACGGCGTCGCGCTCATGCCGTTGAACAGCGCAAAATTTCCGTCGCCGTGCCGGAAGAAGCGCAACATCGGCATCATGCGATCGATGGCGTTGAGCAGCGCCGGCGGCGGGGCGATGTTGCGCGCGGCAAAGGTTTGCCGCAGCGGCAGCAGGTCGATCAACAACTCGATCAGCGCACCGGGATTGCGCGAGATGTGCCCGCCGTCAGGCAGGATCTGGCGCTGCAATTCGTCGGAGAGTTTTCGTGAGGCGCTGCGGATGTGGCGCGCCTGGTTGGCAAGGCACAGCGCCGCATAACACAGCGCGATCAGCACCTGGAGCCGCGGCACGCCGTCCGGGATGTCCACCATCGTGTAACGGAGATAACGGATCTCGCGCGCCAGGCCGCGGAGGTAACGGCGGTAAAACTTGTTGTCGGTATCGCTGAGCACCAGCGGCGCCTGCGACAGCAGCGAGATCACGCGGCGTGCCAGCACGTCGGCGCGACGCGCGACCGGGCGGCGCTTGTTGGTGGGATTGGAAATCCAGTCTTCGACCAGCGAGCGCGCATTGGCCCGCGTCAGCGCGGTGTCGGCGGCACGCAGATGGCGCAGCCAGCCGAAGCCGAGCAGCGCGACCTCCCAATCCTCCGACGGCGGCTCGAGATCGAAGATCGAGCGGCCATGGCAATTGACGATCTTGCCGGCGAAGACGAAGCGGCCTGCATAGATCTCTGCGGCGCGGGTGGCGTCCGCGGTGCGCAGGTCATGCGGCGCGATGATCAGCCGGTCGGTGCGTCCCGGCCAGAGCCGCGACAGCGCAACCGATCCGCCGCTCGCGCGCGCAAGCACGTTCCGCGCGAAGCGGTTCATGACCAGCGTCGAGATACGTCTGCGTTGAGCGACCGACACGCCTTGCCTTGAAGGGGGAGAGGATTCCGACGAATCCTTTTAATCCCAAAATCGGACGCCTGACACCACCTTGAAACCGCGCGAATCAGTGCCGGGGGAGCAAAATCCGGTGCAAAATCAGGATTTAACGAGCCGGGCGGCGTAGAATCCGTCGAGCCCGCCGAGCCTGGGGTCGGCATGCGGCAAATGGCAGGGCAGGGTGCGCAGGTCACCGTCGGCGGTGATGATCTCGGTCAGGCCCGCGACCTCGGACGCCGCGATCGGGGCACGCCGCAAACCAGGCTCCGCGGCCAGCAGCGTGGCAATCGCCTGCTCGCCCTCCTCGGGTTCCAGCGAGCAGGTGCAATAGACCAGCGTGCCGCCCGGCTTGAGCAGCGAGACGGATTTTCGCAGCAGCCGCTGCTGAAGCGCGGCCAGCGCGGCGATGTCGGATTCCTGCCGTAGCCAGGCGACGTCGGGGTGACGGCGGATGGTGCCGGTCGAGGTGCAGGGGGCGTCGATCAGGATGCCGTCAAAGCCTTCCACAGGTCCTGCCCATTCCACGGCGTCCGCAACCACGGTCTCCGCCTGCAGCGACAGGCGCGCAAGATTTTCCCGGAGACGCGCGACGCGCGCAGGCGAACGGTCGATGGCGGTGACCTTTGCGCCGGCCAGTGCCAGTTGCGCGGTCTTGCCGCCGGGGGCCGCGCAGAGATCGGCGATGGATTTGCCGGCGATATCGCCGAACAGACGCGCGGGCAGAGCCGCAGCGGCGTCCTGCACCCACCATTGGCCATCGCCGAATCCGGGCAGCATGGTCACCGAGCCGTGCAGCAGCGTGCGCACCGATCCGGTCGGCAACACCTCGCCATGCAGGCGCGTTGCCCATTGCGCAGCGTCCGACTTCACCGTGAGATCGAGCGACGGCTCGTGGCCAAGCGCCGTCGCCATCTCGCGTGCGGTGGCCTCACCATAATGCGCGATCCAGCGGGCGAGCAGCCAGGGCGGCAAGTCCAGTGATTGCGTGGCGACTTCGTCGACCAGCGCCTTGCCCTCGCGCGCGCAGCGCCGCAGCACGGCATTGACGAGGCCGGCATAGCGCGCCGCGCGGCGATCGGATTGCACGAGGCGAACCGAGAGATCGACCGCGGCGTGATCGGGCACGTCCATCCAGAGGATTTGCGCGGCACCGATCAGCAATGCGCTCTGCGCACGAGGGGCGTCGGACGGAATGCCCTTGTCGAGCAATCGCGACAGCACGTGACCGAGCGTGCCGAGCTTGCGCAGAATCGTCGCGACGAGGCGACGCATCAGCGCGCGGTCGCGATCGGCGAGTGTCTTCAATCCGGGATGGGCGCCGGCACCGTCGAGCTGGTCGTCGAGCGTGCGGTGCTTGTGCAGGACGCCGTCGACGATGTCGGCAGCGATCCGCCGTGCCGCAAGGCCAGGCACTTCAGTCGGAGGAGCGAAACGTTGAGAAGGCATGCGAAAGTAAGGTTCTGAGCGAGTGGCAGTTCCGCCGGAATAGGCGCATGCCTGATGATGCGCATCTGTGACATGCGAATATGCCAAATGTAAGAATCGCCTCTGGTTTTTTCATCCGGTCATGATGATCTCTGAGGGATCGCGCAGGGCACCGTCCTGGGCTAAAGAGCGTCCCGATGAGCGATAAATCTCCATCCGAACCGAAAACTTTGCCGCCAGCCGCCCAGCGGGCGCTGGCCGAGGCTGAAGCGCGCCGTCAGGCCGCTGCCAAGGCGCAAGACGAGGCGCGCCCGAAGGAAATGCAGGGCCCAAAGGGGCCGGAGCCCACGCGCTACGGCGACTGGGAGCGCAAGGGCATCGCCTCGGATTTCTAGGGTCGGGGCCGTCTCTTGCCGGTTCGCCCGACTCAGTCCAGCGTCGGCTGATGTCTCCCTACGATCGCCCCAATCCCTATCGGCCGTCGTTCCGCGGTTCATCCCTTGGCGGCCCTTTCCGCGGTTTGCTGCCATGGATGTTCGTGGTCGGCATAGCCGTCGCCGTTGTCCTGACGTTTCGGCATGGGCTGAACTGGCCCTTGTCGCGTTCCGATGACGGCCGGACGCAGGATGCCGCAATCGTCCTGCAGCACGCCGGCAATCCGGACGTTCGCCAGGCCGTGGACGTCATCCGCACCATCGACGGCGACACCTTCCTCGCGCGTGTACATCAACGTGATGGGCGCGATCTCGTCACGCGGGTTCGCCTGCGCGGTATCGACGCGCCTGAACTGAAGGCATCGTGTCAGGACGAACTGACGAAAGCGGAAGCCGCGACCGATGCGCTGCGCGAGCTGCTCGGCCAGGGCGGTGTTGCCATCTACAACATCGGCCCGGACAAGTATGAAGGTCGCGTCGTTGCCGATGTTGCAACCAAACGCACCGCCAGCGTGTCGGCGGCCTTGCTCGCGAGCGGCCATGTCCGCAGCTACAATGGCGGCCATCGCGACGGCTGGTGCGCGCGCGGTTGGCGCTTCTGGCAATGAAAAAGCCGCGTCGAAACGCGGCTTCTTCGCTCTCTTGCCGAGATAAATCGGATCAGCGCGTCACGACGACGGTCGTGCCGACGGAGACGCGGCCGTAGAGATCGGTGATGTCGTCGTTGAGCATGCGGATGCAGCCATAGGAGACGAAGCCGCCGACCGAGCCCGGCATGTTGGTGCCGTGGATCGCATATTCACCGCCGGCGAGCGTCATCGCTGCGACACCCATCGGATTGCGCGGCGAGCCGCCCGGGATCACGTCGGGCATGCTCGGCTTGTCGCGCTTCACTTCGGCAGGTGGCGACCAGGCCGGGTTGCGATACTTGCCGTCGATGCGGGTGGTGCCGGCCCACTGCTTGCCGGAGCGGCCGACGCCGACGGGGTAACGCACGGCGTGGCCGGTATCGAGAATGAGATAGAGCCGGCGCTCATTGGTCCGGACCACGATGGTGCCCGGCGAATAATCCGCCGACCGCATCCCCACCATTTCCGGCCGCGCTTCGGCCGCTGTCGACACCAAGACGCCTGCCCCGATGGTGGCGGCCAATGCCACCGCAATCCTCATCGACATGATCTGCTCCACTTCCCAGCCGCCCCTCGCGGGGCCCTCAAAACCGGCATGCAGACCGCTCGAAATTGGGCCTGCCGGCCTCACCCACGCATTCTTAACCGCGTGTCTTAACCGGATGGTTTCCACATCCGGCGTCGGGGGCCTGCCTGTGGAGGGAACAAAGGAAATGTTCGAATTAAAGTAAATGACCTGAAAACAACACTCGGCCGGAAATGTCAGGCGGCGCCGGGGGCGCCTCTGACAAGTGCGTGAGGGATGTAGCGAACCGCACCAGGTGCTGAGAATTGCGACTCGTCTCGTGTCCCGGACGCAGCGCGGCACGGAGTGACGCGACGCTGAGCCGAGACCCATCTCGCAGAGGGTGAGGTGGTGGCATGGGCCCCGGCTCTGCAGCGCACCGCTGTAGGAGTGCTGCGCTGCGTCCGGGGCACGAGAGCCGATCAGGCCGACGCGTTCTTCTTGTTCTGCCGGTTCTTGACGAGGTCGTCGACCACGGCGGGATCGGCCAGCGTCGAGGTGTCGCCGAGGCTGCCCGGCTCATCCTCGGCGATCTTGCGCAGGATACGACGCATGATCTTGCCGGAGCGGGTCTTTGGCAGGCCCGGCGCGAACTGGATCTGGTCGGGCGAGGCGATCGGACCGATCTCCTTGCGCACCCAGGTGACGAGTTCCTTGCGCAGATCCTCGGTGGGCTCGATGCCGGCCATCAGGGTCACATAGGCATAGATGCCCTGGCCCTTGATGTCGTGCGGGAAGCCGACGACGGCGGCCTCCGACACCTTCTCATGCGCGACCAGCGCACTCTCGACTTCGGCGGTGCCCATGCGGTGGCCGGAGACGTTGATGACGTCATCGACGCGGCCGGTGATCCAGTAATAGCCGTCGGCATCGCGGCGGCAGCCGTCGCCGGTGAAGTACTTATTCTTGTAGGTCGAGAAGTAAGTCTGCTCGAAGCGCGCGTGATCGCCATAGACCGTGCGCATTTGGCTGGGCCACGAGCGCGTAAGGCAGAGGTTGCCGGTGGTCTCGCCTTCCAGCACCTTGCCGTCGGCATCGACGATCTCGGGCACCACGCCGAAGAACGGCTGCGTCGCCGAGCCCGGCTTGAGTTTTGTCGCGCCCGGCAGCGGCGTGATCAAAATGCCGCCGGTCTCGGTCTGCCACCATGTGTCGACGATCGGGCAGCGGTCGTCGCCGACGACGCGGTGATACCACTCCCACGCCTCCGGATTGATGGGCTCGCCGACCGAACCGAGCAGGCGCAGGCTTGCGCGCGAGGTCTTTTTCACGGGCGCGTCGCCCGACTGCATCAGCGCGCGGATCGCGGTCGGCGCGGTGTAGAAGATGTTGACCTTGTGCTTGTCGATGACGTTCCAGAACCGCGAATTGTCCGGATAGTTCGGCACGCCTTCGAACATCAGCGTGGTCGCGCCATTAGCGAGCGGACCGTAGAGAATATAGCTGTGCCCGGTGACCCAGCCGACGTCGGCAGTGCACCAGTAGATGTCGCCCTCGTGATAGTCGAAGACGTATTGATGCGTCATCGACGCGAACACGAGATAGCCGCCGGAGGTGTGCAGCACGCCCTTCGGCGTGCCGGTCGAGCCCGACGTATAGAGGATGAACAGCGGGTCCTCGGCGTGCATGTGCTCGGCGGGGCATTCCGTCGTCACCATCGCGGCCGCCTCGTGGTACCAGAGGTCGCGCGACGGATTCATGTCCACCTTGCCGCCGGTGCGCTTGACCACGACGACCCAGTCGACGCCGTCGGCCTTGGCGAGCGCTGCATCGACATTGGCCTTCAGCGGCACCTTCTTGCCGCCACGCAGGCCTTCATCGGCAGTGATGATCACCTTGGAATTGCAGTCGTTGATGCGCTGCGCGAGGCTGTCCGGCGAGAAGCCCGCGAACACCACGGAGTGGATGGCGCCGATCCGCGCGCAAGCGAGCATCGCATAGGCCGCTTCCGGGATCATCGGCAGATAGATCGTGACGCGGTCGCCCTTCTTGACGTTGCGCGTGCGCAGGATGTTGGCCATCCGGCACACTTCATCGTGCAGCTCTTTGTAGGTGATGTTCCGGGATTGCGAGGGATCGTCGCCTTCCCAGATGATCGCGGTCTGGTTGGCGCGCTTGGCAAGGTGGCGGTCGATGCAGTTCCAGGCGACGTTGAGGACGCCGTCCTCGAACCATTTGATGGAGATGTTGCCGGGTGCGAAGGAGACGTTCTCGATTCTGGTGGGCGCCTTCATCCAGTCGACGCGCTTGGCCTGTTCCGCCCAGAAGCCGTTCGGGTCCGAGACCGAGCGGGCGTACATGTCCTTGTACTTCGCCTGATCAACCCAGGCGCGCTTCGACCACTCGGCAGGTACGTCGTAGATCTTCTCGGACATGTTTCCCTCCACAAGCGGCACGCCGAACCCCACGCGGCCAGCGCACCTGACTTCATCATTGACGTGATTATGCGTCCGCGTAACCGGACCCGACAAGGAGGACAAGCTGGACCTTCGGCGGGCACGCCACCATGCGAAGGATCAAGCCGGGCGTGCCTGCTGTCGCAAATCTGAAACAGGGCGGGTGCCGCCTTTGGGTCTTTACCGCGATGCGCGGAAGTGTCCCTGCAAACCCGGTATGCGCCGGAATGCGGTATTCAGGAACCGCTCGTCACCGATTCGGGACTCGCAATGCAGTTCGGAAGCCCCTAAATGGCCAAACCGGGTCCGGAGAGACCCGACAGGAACAAAAGCCAAAACAACGGCATTGACGGGTAACAGGCGGAGCTAAGGCGTAACATTATGATGGATCAGCAGAATCTGGGAGCGATTCAACCCGCTTCGGCCGATCCCGCCGCTATTGCTCTGGCAAAAGCCCTGGGACAATGGCCCAAACCGGCCCCTTTTCCTCGTCCCAACCCGAAAAAGACCTACGATGCGACCCCTCCGGCCACCGTGGAATCCCTCGCCCGGGAGCTGGGGCTGCGCCTCGGCGACCAGAACGAGCTGACCATCCGCCGCATCCGGCGCGGAAAGGGTTATTCCTTCGTCCGTCCCAACGGCGCACATATCCGCGATGCCCGGACCATCCGCCGGCTGCACGCCATGGCGGTGCCGCCGGCCTATCGCGAGGTCCGCTACTCGGCTGACCCGAAGACGCATCTCCAGGCCGTGGGCCGCGATGCCGCCGGCCGGCTGCAATATCGCTATCACGCCGATTGGGAAAAGGTGCGCGAGCAGCGCAAGGCGCATCGCCTGGAAAAGCTCGTCGGCGCGCTGCCAAAGATCCGGCGCAAGGTCTCGGCGTTCCTGTCCGGCGGCGAGCCGACGCGCGAATTCGCGCTCTCGGCCGTCATCGAGCTGATCGCCCGCACCGCGATCCGACCCGGTAATGAATCCTATGCGCGCCTCAATGGCACCCGCGGCGCCACCACGATGCTCAAGTCCAACGTCACGCTGGAGGACGACTCCTTCGTGCTGACCTTCAAGGCCAAGGGTGGCAAGGCCGTGCGGAAGGAATGCGACGCGGCCAAGCTGGTGCGCGCGATCGGCATTCTGAACGGGGTGCCGGGCAAGCGCATGTTCCAGTATCGCGACGCCTACGGCATCGTGCGCGCGGTGAGCACCACGCAGGTGAATGCGTTTCTGCGCGAGATCGCCGGCATCAAGATTTCGCTGAAGGATTTTCGTACGCTGATGGCCTCGGCCGTGGTCGTCGAGTCCCTGTCGCGGATCACGCCGGCCACCAGCCAGCGCGGCCGCAAGAAGCAGGTGCTGGATGCGATCCGCGCCGCGGCGGACAAGCTCTCCAATACGCCGGCGATCTGCCGCAAGAGCTACGTGCACGACACCATCGTCACGGCGTTCGAAGATGGCATCCTCGAGCGTTTTGCCGCGACCATGAAGGGCCAGCGCTCGCAGGCACGACGCGAGCAACTGTTGGCGCAGGTCGTCGCGACGGCGGCGGTCTAACGATCGCAACCGCTGTAGGATGGGCAAAGGCGCGTTTGCGCCGTGCCCACCATCTCTCCAAGTCATCGATGACGAAATGGTGGGCACGCCTCGGCCACGCATTCGCGCGAGCCGTCGGCTTTGCCACCCTACCGATCTACATCCTCTCGTTCGGCAGGCCCTTGTCGGGACCGGGATCAAGGCCAGCGGCCGCGCTCGTCAGCCGTCCCAGATAATGCGCCCAGCCTTTGCTGTGGCTGATGCACTGCGCTTCACTGGGCAGGCCGCTATGGGTCATGCGCAGCAAGGTGCCGCCGTCCTGCTCGAAGAGGTCGATCTCGATCAGGCTTGATCCCGGCGGCACTTCCTGGCCGCCGTCCCAACCGAACGTGTAAGCGAGGCGATGCACCGGCACGACCTCGCGAAACGCGCCACGCGCCGCACCGTTGCGCGGGCCGATGCCCTTCAGCAGATAGAGCCCGTCGGGATGCGGCTCCATCGTCGCCTCGGTCCCCATCCAGCTCAAGATCTTGTCGGGGTCCGTCAGGAAAGCAAAAACGGTGGCGCGGGGGGCCGCGATTTGGGTCTCGCGTCGGACGATGAACGGCTCGGTCATTGCGGCTGAGGTCTCCGTTGCGCTGGGTGAGATGGCGGTGCGCGCGTTCCAGTTCAAGGATAGGTCGTGACAAAGATGGCGCGCGGACGCCATGATCGCGTCATGAAACTTTCCGCCACGCTCGCCTGGCTCGTCGATTCCGCCGCGGAGACCGCAGGCGCGGACCGGCTCCTGGCGGAATTGGGCGCGCATCTGGTTTCAGACGGACTGCCGCTCGCCGCCGGCACGCTGACCCTCGACGTGCCGCATCCCTTGATTGCAAGACGAACCTGGCTGTGGCGCGCCGACAGCGGCGAGGTGATGGAAGCCTTGAATTTTGCGTCGGGGCCGGCGGCGTTTGCGCCGCAAGCCTCCGGCGATGCCGGCCGCCGCTGGCTCAGCGACAGGGCAGATGGTGTCGTGCACGAAGACGTGATCGGGGCGCGGGTCAATGGTCCGTCGTTGGGCTGGATCGGGCCGCGTCCCTTCACGCCGGACGAGAGCGATGAGTTGAAGCAGGCCGCGCGCTTCGCCGCGGCACCGCTCGCCGTGCTCGCTGCGCGCGCGACGTTGTCGGCAACGCTTGAAGCCTATCTCGGACGGCGCAGCGCGCAGCGCGTGATGGCGGCTCCCTTGCGCCGCGATCTCGGCGAGACCATCCAGGCCGCGCTTCTCTATGCCGATCTGCGTAGCTTTACGGCGCTGTCGGAAAGCAATCCGCCTGCCGCTGTCATCGCCGCACTCGATGCCTGGTTCGACCGCATCGCCGGCGCCGTGCACGCCTTCGGTGGCGAAGTCTTGAAATTCATCGGCGACGGCGTGCTCGCGATTTTTCCTGTCGTCGGCGAACCGCCGCGTCGTGCCTGCCAGGCGGCGTTGCGCGCGGCGGCTGCCGCGCAGGCCGGCATGGCGCATCTCAACGAAGAGCGGCAGCGACAGGGACTACCGCCCTTGTCGTTCGGCGCGGCGCTGCATCTCGGCGAAATGCTCTGGGGCAATATCGGCGCCGCCAACCGTCTGGACTTCACCGCGATCGGTCCCGCCGTGAATCTGGCGAGCCGGCTCGAAGGCCTGTGCCGGCCGCTCGGCAAGACGGTGCTTGTTTCAGGTGCGCTTGCCGCGGAGACCAATGCGCAGCTGATTGCGCTGGGGACGCATGAGCTGCGTGGGATTGCAGCTCCGTGTGAGGTGTTTGCGCTGCCCGACTAGCGCCGCTGCGGTAGGGTGGGCAAAGGCGCGCTCTTCGCGCGTCGTGCCCACCATCTCTCCGCGATCGAGATAGAAGTGGTGGGCACGCCATCGGGCGCGCGTTCGCGCGCCCCGTTTGGCTTTGCCCACCCTACAGATCTGAGTTTAAAGCCCGCCCATCTCGCAGACGGCTTTCCACTCGTCCGCCGTCACCGGCTGCACCGAGAGCCGCGAATATTTGACGAGCGCCATGCCTGACAACTTCTTGTCCGCCTTGATCGCGGCCATCGTCACCGGCGTCTTCAGAGGCTTGTCGGCCTTGATGTCGACGCAGACGAATTTTTCGGTCTTGTCGGTCGGATCGGGATAGGCCTCCTTGATCACCTCCGCGATGCCGACGATCTCCTTGCCCTCGTTGGAATGATAGAAGAACGCCTTGTCGCCCTTCTTCATGGCCACGAGATTTTGGCGTGCGGTGAAGTTGCGTACGCCGGTCCAGGCCTCGCCCTTCGCGCCTTTGGCGACCTGCTGGTCCCATGACCACACCGACGGTTCGGATTTCACCAGCCAATACGCCATGCTCATTCCTCAGCCTTGAAGGGGCGCGTTAGAAGCCCCGAGATCGCGGCATCGATCGTCGTCTTGCCGCTCAAAATCGCTGCCACAGCCTGTGATACCGGCATCTCGATGTTTTGCGAAGCCGCAAGCTCAATCAAGACCGGCGCGGTGGACTCGCCCTCGGCGAGTTTGCCGGCCGGCGCCTTCTCGCCACGGCCGAGCGCAAGCCCGAGCGCAAAGTTGCGCGATTGCGGGCTCGAGCAGGTCAGGATGAGGTCGCCGAGGCCGGACAGGCCGCCGAGCGTTTCGCTGCGCGCGCCAAGCGCGCGGCCGAACCGGGCGAGCTCGGCAAAACCGCGCGTGGTGAGCGCGGCCTGCGCGGATGCACCGAGCTTGCGTCCGACCGCGATGCCCACCGCAATCGCCAACACGTTCTTCGCCGCGCCGCCGATCTCGACGCCGCGCACGTCGGTGGAATGATAGGGCCGGAAAGTCGGTGAACCCAGCGCCTGCACCAAGGCACTTGCGAGCAGTTCGTCCTTCGCGGCCAGCGTGACGGCAGTCGGCAGGCCGCGCGCGACGTCGTCGGCAAAGCTCGGGCCCGACAGGATGCCAGGTTGCGAAATGGGCGCGGCCTCCGCGATCACGTCGGTCATGAATTTATGCGTGCCGTGCTCGATGCCTTTGGCGCAGGCGACGATCGGCACGGGTCTTGTCAGATGCGATGCCAATGCGTTGACCGCGCCGCGCAGATGCTGCGCCGGGGTTGCGATCAGGATCATGTCGGCCCGCGCCCCCAAGGCAAGCTCGTTCGTCACGACGATTTCGGGTGCTATCGCGACGCCGGGTAGCCGCGGATTGTCGCGCGTCGAAGCAATGCGTGCGGCATGCTCCGCATTGCGCGCCCACAGCGTGACGCTGCGTCCCGCGCGCGCGGCAACCGTTGCCAGCGCCGTTCCCCAGGCGCCCGCACCGATGACAGCGACGGATTGGAACGCCGGCATGGCTAATATCCCGCGCGGGTGTTGCCGTAGCCGGCCGGCGCCGTGGCGTTTGCGTCGAGCAGCCAGCGTGCGCGTGGCTGCGCCTCCATCGTATCGGTCAGGCCGAGCGCGAGGCGTTCGGCGCCAGCCCAGGCGATCATGGCGCCGTTGTCGGTGCAGAGCGCCGGCGGCGGCATAATGAGCTCGGTCTGCGCCTTGTCGGCGACGTCCTGCAGTGCGCCGCGGATCGCCTGATTGGCGGCGACACCGCCGGCGGCGACGAGGGCATGCGGTGCGCCGAACTGTTCGCGAAATAACTTCAAGCCAACGCTCAGCCTGTCAGCAGTCGATTCCAGCACGGCGGCCTGAAAGCCCGCGCAGAGATCGCTGATATCCTGCGGCTCCAGCGGGACGATGCGGCTCGCTTCATTGCGCACGGCCGTCTTGAGACCGGACAGTGAGAAATTTGCGTCGGGTCGCCCCAGCATCGGCCGTGGCAGCGAAAATCGCGCGGCATCGCCGCTTAAGGCGGCTTGCTCGACTTTCGGACCGCCGGGGTAGGGCAACCCCAACATCTTCGCGACCTTGTCAAAGGCCTCGCCAATGGCGTCGTCGACGGTGGTGCCGAGCCGCACATACTGGCCGACGCCGACGACAGCGACGATCTGGGTGTGACCGCCGGAGGCAAGGAACAGGCAGTAGGGAAATTCGAGCTTGTCGGTCAGGCGCGGCGTCAGCGCATGCGCCTCGAGATGGTTCACCGCAACGAGCGGCGTATTATGCACCATCGCGATCGCCTTCGCGGTGGTGAGACCCACGATGACGCCGCCGATCAGCCCCGGACCTGCTGCCGCAGCCACGCCGGACAACTCGGCGAAACCGACGCCGGCATCCTTCATGGCGCGGTCGATGATACCGTCGAGCAGATCGACATGGGCGCGTGCGGCAATTTCCGGCACCACGCCGCCGAAGCGGGCGTGCTCGTCCACTTGCGAGCGCACGATGTTGGAACGGATCGTTCCGCTGCCGTCGGGCGCGCGCTCGATCACCGCAGCGGCGGTCTCGTCGCAGGTGGTTTCAATACCCAGCACCAGCATTGGCGAATCGTTATCCAATTTGCGACCTTGCGCTCATCCGTAAAGCAGAGTTCTGGTAGGTCCGGTAGCATTCCGGGGACGCCAAGCGCAATTGTCACGCTTTGCCTTTATTCCGAGGATAGCTCGCCACGA
Organism: Bradyrhizobium guangdongense; assembly: GCF_006483445.1. Lineage (GTDB taxonomy): Bacteria > Pseudomonadota > Alphaproteobacteria > Rhizobiales > Xanthobacteraceae > Bradyrhizobium > Bradyrhizobium guangdongense_A. The sequence goes on from NZ_PPPT01000095.1 coordinate 22,527, forward strand.
CATGCCGGGAATATAGACCATGGCCATTCTTGTGACACGGCCGCAACCTGACAATGAGACCACCGCGGCTGCCTTGCGCGCTCGCGGGTTCGACGTGCACCTCGCGCCGCTCTTGAAATTCGAGCCCGTCGCGTTCCAGGACGCAGGCGAGACGAAATATGGCGCCGTCATCGTGACCTCGGCCAATGCGATCCGTGCCATCGTGCCGCAACTGGCGGAACTGAAGCTGTCAAAGCTGCCGCTGTTCGCGGTCGGCGAGCACACGGCGGCCGCGGCCCGCGACGCCGGCTTTGTCGAGGTCATCGTCGCCGGCGGCGATGCGGCCGCGTTGCGCGACGCCATCTCAAAGAGCGCGCGCGACAAGGTCGTGAAGAAGAAGAGCACGCTGCTTTATCTTGCGGGAGCCGACCTGTCGCGCGATCTCGCCGGCGAGCTTGGCGCGGACGGTTTTGACGTGGTCACGCAGACGACCTACCGCATGGCGCCGGTCAGCCATTTGCCCCGCGCGGTCTGCGACGGTTTTGCCGCCCACGGCATCGAGGCCGTCCTGCATTATTCCCGGCGCACCGCCCGGGCCTTTTTGGAGGCGGCGCGTGGGGAGGGCGTCGAGATTTCCGCGTTAGCGATTCCGCAATGTTGCCTGTCGGAGAATGTCGCCGCCGTCCTGCGCGAGGCGGGTGCGACACAGGTCGCGGTGGCGGCCTCGCCGGACGAAAATGCCCTGTTCGAGACCTTGGAGCGTGCGTTGCGGACCCGTTTGGCGTAAGAGAACGGGCCGAATCCGACGTAAAAGGGTCCGGATCAGTACGCTTTGCAAGTTGAGGGAAACGTCACGATGGCCGATGACAAGCCTGAAGACGCAGGATTGGCCCCCGAATCCGGCCGTGCCAAGCGCACCCCACCTACCATCGATCTCGAGGCGACCGAAGTTTCCACCCAGCCGCAGCAGGCCGGTGAGGCAGAGGCACAGCCCGAGCCATCCAAGGCAGAGGTTGAAGGCGAACCGGAGCGCAGCGAGGCCAACGCGGCCGTTCCGCCGACGCCGGTGCCTGCGCCGGTATCTCCCTGGGTAATCGCGCCGCTGTCGGGCGCGGTCGCGGCCGCACTCGTCATTGCGGTCGGCTGGATGCTCGGATGGCCCGCGGTGCAGGCGCCGCCCGCTGCGCCGCAAGTCACGACGGCGGCTGTCGATGCCTTGACTGGCCGCGTCGCCAGCGTCGAAGCCAAAATCAGCAAGCCCGCTGCCGATCCGGCCGCAGCCGCGCGCGTCGATGCACTCGAAAAATCGGTGACCGGTCTGCGTAGCGATCTCGCTGCCGTGCGCGCGCAGTCGGACAAACTTGCGAGCACCTTGGACGCGGTAAAGGCCGCGCCCGGTGCTGCGGCAACCGCGCCAGACTTCTCAGCCGTCAACGAGCGCATCGCGCAGCTCGAAAAGACCATCAAGGCCTCGCGCGCCGAGCTCGCCCAGCAGGGCGAGAAGATCGCCGACGCAAAACCTGCCGATGACAAGCCGCTGCGCCGCGTCGTTGCGGCGGCGCTGCTCGATGTCGCGGTCCGTCACAATGACGGCTATGCCGCGCAGCTCGCGGCGGCGCGTTCGTTCGCCGCCGATCCCGCCGCGCTCAAGCCGCTCGATGCATTCGCGACATCGGGCGTTCCGAGCTCGGTCATGCTGACCCGCGAGCTGCTCAACATCGTGCCAAAGCTGTCGCCGCCTGCGGAGGCGCAGACCAGCGGCACCGGCATCGTCGACCGTCTGCAGGCCGGTGCGGCAAAGCTCGTGCGCATCGAGCGCACCGATGCCGTCGGCAATGATCGCGGCGCGATCGTCGCGCGGGTGACTGCGGCTGCGCTGCGCAACGACTTCAACGAAGCTCGCCGCGAGTTGAAGACCTTGCCCGAGACCGATCGCGAGCCGGCAAAGGCCTGGCTCGAAAAAACCGACGCGCGCGATGCGGCGCTCGCCGCCTCCCGCAAATTCGCCGACGAGGCCATGGCGGATCTCGCCAAAGCTGCGCAATAGGATTTTCATGCTTCGCGTCGTTTTCTTCCTCATCCTGATCGCTCTCGCCGCGGCCGGCGCGGCCTGGGTCGCCGACCAGACCGGCGACGTCGTCCTGACCTGGGGCAATCTGCGCGCCAGGACGACGGTGCCGGTGTTCGCATTGGGGCTCGGCCTCGTTGCCGTGGCAGCCGTCTTCGTCTGGAGCATTTTGGGCGCGATCTGGCGCACGCCGGGGCGCATGCGCCGGCGCCGCCACGAGAAACGTCATGCGCGCGGCCGTCATGCCATCACGCAAGGCCTGCTCGCGATCGGCCATGGCGATACCGGCCTCGCCCGCCGCCATGCCGATGCGGCGCGCCGCCACGCGCCGGATGATCCGCTGGCTCTCCTGCTGCATGCGCAATCGGCGCAGCTCGACGGCAATCGCAACGAAGCGCAGCGTGCGTTCCGCGCCATGGCCGAACGACCGGACACGCGCCTGCTCGGCCTGCGCGGCCTCTTCATCGAGGCGCAGCGCGCCGACGATGCGGTCTCGGCGGTGATGATCGCGGAAGAAGCGATCAAGCTGTCGCCGTCGTCGACCTGGGCCTCGCACGCCGTGCTCGGCTTCCGCTGCGCGCGGAGCGACTGGAGCGGCGCGCTCGCGATCCTCGACTCCAACCTGTCCGCAGGCCTGATCGACAAGCCGACCTATCGCCGCCAGCGCGGCGTGCTGCTGACGGCGCGCGCGCTCGAACTGCAAACGATGGACCGCGACGTCGCGCGCGAGAGCGTGATGGAAGCGGTCAAGCTCGCGCCGACGCTGGTGCCGGCTGCCGTGCTCGCCGCAAAGTTCGAGAGCGAGGCGCATCAGGTGCGCCGCGCCATGAAGATGGTGGAAGCGGCCTGGCTCGCGCATCCGCATCCCGATCTCGCCGATGCTTATGCGCATGTGAAGCTCGGCGATTCCGCGCGCCAGCGCTTGCAGCGGGTCGAGACGCTCGCCGCGAAGACGTCGGGCCACATCGAAGGCGCACTGGCGATCGCGCGCGCCGCGATCGATGCATCAGAATTCGCGCGTGCCCGCGAGGTGCTGGCGCCATTCGTCGCCGATCCGACTCAACGTGTCGCGCTGCTGATGGCGGAGGTCGAGCGCACCGAGCATGGCGATAGCGGCCGCGCCCGTGCCTGGACCTTGCGCGCGGTGCGCGCCCGCCACGATCCCGCCTGGACCGCGGACGGCTATGTCAGCGATCGCTGGCGCCCGGTCTCGCCGGTCACCGGCCGTCTCGACGCCTTCCAGTGGCAGACGCCGGTCGCGAGCCTGCCGTCGGACAAGGGCACCACGATCGAATCCTCCCCGTTCGAGGAGGCCATGCTGGCCGCCCCCCCGCCGAAGCGCGTCACGTCCGGTGCGGCTGCGACGGAACCGGTCGTGGAGACGCAAGTGCCCGCCCAAGCGCCGGCTCCGCAGGACAACTCTCCGCCCGCCGCCAAAGCGCCCGAAACCAGGGTTTTGGAGGCCAAGACCCCTGAGGTAGCAGAGGCTGCCGACCCGGTCCCGGCCGAGCCGGCCCCTGAGCCGGTCGAATCAGCCCCGGTCGCGGCGACGCCGGTGTTCCGGGCCCGCCCCGATCTCGGCAAGCCGGCGCCGGCGCCGATTCCCGCGGTCATCCCCATCGTCCGCGCGCCCGACGACCCCGGGATCGATGACGACGCTCCGGCCGATGAATTCACGGAACAAATCGGCACACCCAAGGCCCAGGCCGGCGGCTGGCGCGGATTCTGGTCCCGCTGGGGCGCCTGAGCGGCCGCAACTCCTTGCCAATTCGGGCCATGCCCGATATCAGGGGCGCGCGTAGGGGGCTGGCACCGCTTCGGCCCCAAAATGGTCCGCCGCAATAGCTCAGTCGGTAGAGCACGTCATTCGTAATGACGGGGTCGGGGGTTCGAATCCCTCTTGCGGCACCAGCGCCTTGATCCCTCCCAAACGAGACGATTTGGCTGCCACTTGCTGCGCATCGCGCGGTCATGACGGCGCGTTGCGCGTCCCTTCGCTGCAACTAGGATCGGCATATGGGTGCGGTGGGCATGGGGTACGGCGCCGAGATGGACGATGAGCTGCCTTGGGCGCGGCTCGCCGGGCTGATTGGTCTCGCGCTCCTGCTCACGGCGGTCGTCGCGTATCGTTCGCTCGAAGTGTCGAGCCTCTACAGCCGGCTTTCCGTTCCTCCGCTCTATGACGACGTCTCCTATTTCCATCACGCCGTGAAGTGGATGAACGCGCTCGGTAGTCGAAGCGTGACGGCCAGCGTCTGGGATCTCCTGCATCACCACGCGCCATTCTCGACGCTGGTGGCGGTCGTTGGCCTCAGCCTGTTTCCCGGCGGCTATATCGGGCCGTATCTCGTGCATGCGGTGGTCGTGTTCGCGTTCCTGCTCGGCGTCATCCTGCTCACATGGAAGCGGCCCGCCGTTGAGATAGCGACCTGCCTCGTGGGAGCCGTCTGTGTGCCCGTGCTTTGGCACACGATCACCGAGGCACGGCCTGATCTGCCGTCGGGCCTTGCCGTCGGCTTTGCTGCCGGCGCGATCGTCTATCGCGGCGTGCTGCAAAGGAGCACCCGATCACTCGTCGTCCTCGGCATCGTCTGCGCCATCGCCGCGAGCATCAAGCCGACCTCGTTCCCGGCCTCACTCGTGTGCCTCGGAAGCGCGTTCGCGATGCGCCTGCTGGCCGACTGCATCGAAGCCGGTGGATTGCGGTCGTCGCTCCGCGATGCGCTTGTCGCACTAGCATGGTTTCTGCTCGGACTGATTGTGACGGTGGCGCTGGTCCTCGGACCCGCGCTGGTCGCCACCATCACCTACATTCTCGAAGTTTTCGTTCGCGACCGCGACATCTGGACCAGCGGCGGCGAGAGTTTTTGGACTGGAATGCTGCGTTTCTCCCTGGGCGGAGAGGGACGCTTCGGTCTCGACAAATGGCTCTATTGGGGGCTCGCGTTGATGCTGTTTCGCGTGCTGCTCGCGGCGATCATGGGGCGCGCTGCGCTGCTGGATGCTTCCGTGCTGCTGGCGACGGTTTTGATCGCCTACGTCATTCCGTCGGTCGCGGAGATCAAGACCTATTATTTCGGTGCGCTGTTCTACGGCATCTTCATCGTCGCGATGGCGCTCAATTTCTGCGCCAACCTGGCGGGCATTGAAGCGCTGATGCTGCGCTGGCATCTTGCGATGGACACGCGGCGCAATGCGCTAGCAAGCCTTCAGGTGCTTGCGCTGGCTGCCGTTGCATTCCTGTTCGTCACGAACGTCGTCATCGGGCAGGTCAGCACCGCGACGGCGCTCAACGCGCAACAGCGCGACGATATCAGCGTCGCAACCGACCGCCTGTGGTCGCGCCTGCGCGGGATGAAATCGAATACCGACCGCCCGCTCTATGTGGGGTTCACGAGTCCCTATCCGGTGACGCCCATGACAGTGCAACTGTATGCGACGCAAGCGAAAATGAATCTCATCGTGCGCCAGGAGTTCTTGCACCGGACGGTGCAAGCGACGGTCGATTCGCTGCTTCGGTCGGACATTCTCGTCGTTTCGAGTTCGATCCAGCACACGCTGCTGCCGCCGCGCGTCGGCGACGAGATTATCGCGCGGCTGGATAAGGAGCAGGGCGTCTGCCCGCTCGATAGCCTGTCGTTTCCCGACGTGACGCTGCGGGTCTATCGGCGGGGCTGCTGAACGTCGGCAGGGGTGGGTTCGGCCGCGGTTCATCTCGGGCAGGCGCCTGCGTGATCTGCATCACATAATCCCGCGCGCGCATCTCCTAGTTTCCGGTCACGCCAAGAACGGGAGACACGACATGCGCAAGATTCTTCTGATTGCCGCTCTGGTTTTGGTCTCGGCATCGGCCCAAGCCGCCGGTCCCCGCAGCCTGTCGCTGGCTTCGAGCAATGAGCCGGCCGCCGCGCAGCAGCCGGCCGCGTCAAATACGACGGCGGTGGCGCAGTCGACCGAATTGGCCAAGCCCGCCGAGGCGCCGGCCTATGTCGAGCGCCCCTCCGCGGTTTCCACACCGGCGCCTGCTGCCGCCACGACCACGACTTCACCGCCTGCGACGACACAGACCCAGGCTTCCACCGCCACGACCCAGCCGGTGACGCAGACCAAGACCGCAGCCAAGGCGAGCAAGCCGAAGCACAAAGCGTATTGGACCGAAGGCCGGATCATCAGCGAGCTGCATCGCCACGGCATCTACTGGTAAGGCCCCGTTCGCAGTCTCCCCTGAAACGACAATGGCCGGGCATGAGCCCGGCCATTGTGCATCCGTGCGCTATTTTGACGCGCTTACTGCGAGACCGTTTGCACCACGCTTGAGATGGGGCGCGCGCTCGTGCCGGCGGTCGGCACCTTCAGCTCCTTCAGCAGTGCCTCGTCATATTCCGGCATCGTCTGGAACGTCGTCTTGGCCTTCATCTGCACGACCTTGTAGCCGCCGGCCTTGAGGCGGGCGAGCAGCGTCGGCAGCGCTTCGCCGGTGTGCTTCTGGAAGTCGTGCATCAGGATGATGCCCTTGCCGAGCTTGTCGAGCTTGGTCATCACGTTGCTGACGATCTTGTCCGGCGTCGCACCCTTCCTGAAGTCGAAGGAGTCGATGTCGGTCGAGAACATCGCGACGTTGCGGGTGCCGAAATAAGTCACCATCGCCGGATTGTGCTGAAGCTGCGGGAAGCGGAAGAACGGCGCCGGGTTGGTGCCGAGCGCGAATCTCACCGCGCTAAAGCCCTTCTCGACCTCGTCCTTGACCTGTTGCTCCGTCAGCTTCTTGCTGTTCAGGTTGACGTGCGACCAGGTGTGCGTGCCGACCGTGTGGCCCTGGGCCAGCACCTGACGCAAAATTTCCGGATGATAGGTCGCGTGCTTTCCGACCGAGAAAAACAGGCCCTTCGTGCATTCGTCGGCGAGCGCCTTGAGCACGGCGGGCGTGTTGTTCGGCCACGGACCGTCGTCGAAGGTCAGCACGACCTCCTTGTCGGTCAGGAAGTCGAACTGCTTGAAATGATCGAAGCCGAAGCCGGGGCCGCCTGTGGTGTCGATCTCGACCACGCGGGACACGCCGAGCGCGTTCGGATTGGCGCAAGCGGGCTTTTGCGCGACGGGAGCCGGCGGCGGTGCGGGCGGTGCGGGCGGCGGAGTCGGACCAGCAGCGACCTGCTTGCCGGAAAGGGCCGCGGTAACCTCGACGTCGTCCTTGGCGGTGAGCTTCGCGGGCGCTGGATCCGGCTTGCGCGCGGCTGTGGTCTGGGGCGCGGCCGTTTCGGCGCGCGAGGAATAGAAGAACCAACCTCCGGCGATCACGACCGCCGCAATTACACTGGCCAGCATCAGGCCCAACGCATTACGCATCGCTACTCTTTCCAAATACGCAACCAAACGAGCGCTTTTCCCTCGCGCCCAGCCATTAATGCGAAGGATCGGTTAACGTCACACCAACACGGCGGCGATTGCGGAGGGATTTCAGACAGATTTGCTTGTGTGACCGATGTCACAAAGAGGGGGGTCCTCGTGACCGTCATCACAGTGGAAACGACTTTCCTGGAGCATCGTAGCTCCCATCAACAACGGGCCCGCAAGACGCGGTGCCAATGGGAGCCTCAAATGACCACCTCTACTTCGAGCAAGTCTCTGACCTCAAAGATCCGCGATACCAGCCTGGCGCTGGGCTTCGCGGCCCTGGTTTCGATCATCTCGTCGACCTCGAGCTTCGCCTACACCGCCGAAGCGCAGCAGATGTGCACCGGCGACGCCTTCCGCCTGTGCTCGTCGGAAATCCCCAACATTCCCAAGATCACCGCCTGCATGATGAAGCACCGCGCCGATCTCAGCCCCGGCTGCCGCGCCGTGATGGACAAGGATCTCGCCAAGGGTGCGACCCGCAAGGTTGCCGACGCAAACGACAGCGCCAAGTAAGACATCTGTTCTTTGCGGTGGTGATCGAAGCCATCGCGTCCTTGAGCTCCCACTCTTGGCAAGTGCCCCGGCGCAAGCCGGGGCCACTCGCCCGGGATCATCGCTTCCACAAAGTCGTTGCGGTGACGGAACCGTCGCTCTAGCTTCGCCCGCCTATTGTCCGGGTATGAGGCGTCACGCGATGACCAGATTTCTTTTTGTCATTCCCTTTATTCTCGTCGCATCGAGCGCATCCGCACAGCAAGGGAACGATGCCTGCGCGCGCGACGTCTCGCGCTTCTGCCGCGCCGTGATGAACAATGGCGACATGGCCGTGCTGGCGTGCCTCAAACAAAACCGTTCGCGCCTGAGCAAGGCGTGCGAGAAGGTGCTGACCGAGCACGGGCAGTAGTCTCGATATCGTCGCAGGATTCGTAGCCCGGATGAGCGAAGCGATATCCGGGACTCTTCGACCCCGCATGTCGCTGACGCTCATGCGGGCTACAAGGGCGGCGACTAAGTGCTGCTCCCCGCCGCGGTCGCAACCACCGGAAGCACTTCGCCTGACGCGCTGTCGGGCGTCTCCTCTTTCCAACGCACCGATCCGAACGGCCGCTCCAGCATGCGGCGGATCCGCACCGGCTCGGGCCCGATGTGGAAATCGATTGCCTCCTGATGCAGCGCGCGCTCGGACTGGGTCGAGCGGTTGCGCTGGCGCAGATAATCGAGCCAGGTCGGGCAGTGATAGCGCTCGGTCCACAATTCGGGGTCGGCGATGTCACGTGCGATCGACCAGCCATAGGCGCCGTTGCGCTGCCTGGAGAGCTGCACGTCCTGCATCACATTGTGGAAGGCGCGCGCATTCTCTTGGGCAACGCGATATTCGATCTCGACCACCAGCGGCCCGCTGCGTCCCGTCAGCGACAGTTTTACCTCGGGATCGGCCAGCACTTCCGCATCTTCGTTGCGTGCGCCGACGCGCGGCATCGTGAGCCAGAAGCCCAGCACCGGCGAGACCAGCATCGTGCCGGCGGCAACCAGCAGCGCAACCTCGACGCCGGCATAGTCGGTGAGATGACCCCAGCCCCAGGCGCCAATCGCAATACCGCCCGCGATCGCGGCCTGGAACGCGGCGAGCGAACGGCCCGCGACCCAGCGCGGTGCGGAGAGCTGCACGCCGATGTTGAACAGCGCCACCGCAGCCATCCAGACCGCACCGGCCAGCACGAGGGCTGCCGCCGTCAGCACCGGCTCCTTGCTGATCGCGAGCGCGCCCATCGCAAAGGCCAGCGAGATCGTGCAGGCGCGGATCGCCGATTCGCCGCTCATGCGCTTGCGCAGCTCATGGATGTTGAGTGCGCCGAGCACCGCGCCCATGCCGAACGCACCCAGCAGGATGCCATAGGTCTGCGCGCCGCCATGCAGGAGATCGCGCGCGATCAGCGGCATCAGCGCCATCACGGCGCCGCCGATCAGGCCCATCACCAGCGTTCGCAACAGCACGATCTTGATCGGCGGCGAATTGGTGATGTAGCGAAAGCCGGACACCATCGCGCGGTTGAGCTTTTCCCGCGGCAGGCGCGAGGGTTCGGTGGTGCGTCGCCAGAGCAGCAGCACCGCAAACAGGGGAAGATAGAGGATCGCGTTGGCCGCGAAGGCCGCCACGGCACCAAGCGACGCGACGATGACGCCGCCGATGGCGGGGCCAAAGCTGCGCGCGATATTGTAGCTGATGCCGTTCAGCGCCACTGCCGACGCCAGCGCATCCGGCGGCACCTGCTCGCTGACGGAGGACTGCCAGGCGGGGCCGAACAGCGCATTGCCGCTGCCGACGATGAAGCAGAAGGCGAGCAGGGTTTCAGGCGTGATCAGCTTGAGCCAGGCCAGCACGGTGAGCGCGGTGGCGCCGATCAGCGCGATCGAGAGCGAGACCAGCGTCACGATGCGCCGGTCGTACATGTCGGCGATGGCACCCGCCGGCATCGAGATCAGCATGATCGGCAGCATCAGCGCGGTCTGCACCAGCGCCACCTTGTCGGCCGAGGCCGCCATCTGCGTCATCGCCCAGGCCGCGCCCACGCCCTGGATCAGGAGCCCGAGATTGGAGAGCAGGCTGGCGAGCCAGATGCGCCGGAACACGGTGTATCGCAGCGGGGCGGCGATGCCTTCGCCGGCACCTCTCGGACGTTTCGGCTGCTCGGTCATATCCCCTTCCATCTCGACTGGCAGAACTGCGCGCGACGATGTTTCAGTGATGCCTGCGAAAGTCCTTCGCTGTCCAGTGGTTAGACGGCTATAAGCAGCGCAACGAGCCTTATTTTTGCCGGGGAGGAACACCATGAAATTTTCGCGACGCACCATCCTGCGAGGCGTCAGCGCGCTGCCCTTCGCTGTTGCGGGCCTGCGCAACTCCGCGTTCGCGCAAGGCGCGGCCGCAACGCCCGCGGCTGACGTGCCGCCGATCCTGTTCGTTCACGGCAATGGCGATTGCGACGCGGTCTGGACCACCGTTTTGTGGCGGATGGAATCGAACGGCATCGCGCGTGAGCGCATGATGGCGCTGAATTTCACCAATCCCAATGCAAGGAGCGACGACAAGGTCGAGCAGGCAGACAAGTCCTCGACCGAGGACCAGCGCCGCGAGCTGGCCGCGGCCATCGCCGAGCTGAAGAAGCGCACCGGAGCTGCGCGCGTCGCGCTGGTCGGCAGCTCGCGCGGCGGCTATGCGATCCGTAACGTCATCAAGAACGGCGGCGCGGCCGATGTCAGCCACGCCGTGCTCTGCGGCACGCCCAATCACGGCGTCTTCGCGATCGACAGTCTGCTCGGCAGCGAGTTCAACGGCCGAGGCGCGTTCCTGCGCGGACTGAACGAGGGCGAGAGCGAGGTGACGCCGGGCCCGGCCTTCCTCACGCTGCGCAGCGATGGCATGGACAAATATGCCCAACCCGACGGCCGCTTCATCGGTCAGCCGGGCGTGCCCACCAACGTCACGGCGGAAGGGCCGGAATTGAAGGGCGCCACGAATCTGGTGCTTGGCACGCTCGATCACCGCGAGGTCGCGTTTCATCCGCGCGCCTTCCGCGAGATCTACAAGTTCATCGCCGGCCGCGAGCCGGCGCGCATCGCTGTCGTGCCTGAAGCGAGCGTCAAGCTGAGCGGTCTCGCCACGGGCACGCCCGGCGGCAACGCGACCAACCGTCCGGTGGCCGGTGCCACCGTCGAAGTCTTCCGCGTCGACCCTGATAGCGGCGAGCGCCGGGGCGATCCGCTGTACAGCATCAAGACCGGGGCTGATGGCCGCTGGGGGCCGATCCAGGTCGAGCCCACTGCGTATCTCGAATTCGTGCTCACGTCACCGGATGCGCCCACGACGCATATCTACCGCTCGCCCTTCGCGCGTTCGTCCGACGTCGTGCACCTTCGCGCTGCGCGTCCGCTCGGGCCGGCCGATGCCGGCGCCGGCGCTGTCGTGATCATGTCGCGGCCGCGGGGCTATTTTGGCCTGCCGCGGGACGTCGTGCTGTTCGACGGCAAGGAGCCGGCGGACGTCAAGCCGGGCGTGCCCACGAATTCGGACGCTACCTTAAGGCTTCCGGCCTCGGACGTCGGCCGTAACATTGTGGCAGAGTTCAACGAAGAACGGATTGTGGCACGTGCCTGGCCGGCCCAGGAGAACAGGATTGCGATTGCCGAACTGACTTACTAGCTATTTGCTTGCAGCGCGCTTTCAGCGGAGAGAGCCATGAGCATCGCCGAAGCCTATGACGTACCGGTGGCGCGTCGGCCCCTGGTCCCGCCGAGCCCGCCCCGTGCGCCCGAAGGCATGGGGACGTTCGGCCGGATCATGGCGATGCGCGACAGCGTCATCTCCACCTGGGGCCCGCGCGCCTATCAGGAGGATCTGATCCAGGCGCGCTTCTTCCTGCGCAGCAATTTCATCGTCAACCGGCCCGACGCCATCAAGCACGTGCTGGTCGACAATTACGAGAACTACACGCGAACCGCGCCTGGCATCAGGGTGCTGCGCCCGATCCTCGGCAAGGGCGTGCTGATCGCCGAAGGGCGCCCCTGGAAGCATCAGCGGCGCACGCTTGCCCCGGCCTTTTCGCCGCGTGCCGTCACCACGCTGGTGCCGCACATGGTCGACGGCGTCGACGAGGCGATCGAAGAATTGAAGGCGAAGGGTAACCAGCCGGTCGACGTGCGCGACGTCATGCAGCGCATGACGCTGGAGATCGCCGGCCGCACCATGTTCTCCTTCGAGATGGGACGCCACGGCAAGACCTTGCGCGAGCTCATCATGGAATATGGCGAGAACCTCGCGCGACCGCATCCGCTCGATCTGCTGCTGCCCCTGAGCTGGCCGAGCCCGCAGGATTTTGCCCGCGCGCGCTTCAGCAAGCGCTGGATGGAGTTCATGACGACCGTCATGGCCGAGCGCCGTGCCATCGGCAAGCAGGAGGGCGCGCCGCCGCGCGACCTGTTCGACCTGCTCGATGCAGCGCGCGACCCCGAGACCGGGGCCGCATTCTCCGAGGAGCAGTTGCGCGACGAAGCCGCGACCATGATCCTCGCGGGCCATGAGACCACCGCGACCGCGCTGTTCTGGGCGCTCTATCTGCTGTCGCTCGATCCGCAGACGCAGGACGAAGTGGCCGCCGAGGTGAAGAGCGCGATGGCCGCCGGCGGGCTCGAGCTCGATCGGCTGAAATTCACCCGCGCCGTCATCGACGAGACCATGCGGCTCTATCCGTCGGTGTTTTTGATCGCACGCGCTGCCGCGGCGCCCGACACGATCGGCGACAAAAAGGTGCGCAAGGGCGACGTCATCCTGATCTCGCCCTGGCTGTTGCATCGGCACGAAAAACTCTGGACCGATCCCGATGCCTTCATCCCCGCGCGTTTCATGCCGGGCGCGCCGCAGCCGGACCGGTTTGCCTATCTGCCGTTCGGCGTCGGGCCGCGCGTTTGCATCGGTGCGCAATTCGCGCTGGTCGAGTCGACCCTTGCGCTGGCGAAGCTGATCGGTGCATTTCGTTTTGACCTGCTCGACAAGAAGCCGGTGATGGCGATTGGTGTCGTGACGACGCAGCCGGACTATTCGCCGATGTTTTCCATCACGCCTCGCTGACGGAAGGCCCGATCGAGAATTTTCCCGATCCTCACCCGAGAGGTTATCGTCATGAGTGACATCAAGGCCCAGTTTGCATTGCTGCGGCAGACCGCGGATGCGACGGTGGCCAATGCGATCGAGCACCTCGTGGAGAAGGGCGCCGATCCCGATCTCAACCGCATCAACGCGATCGACTTCGCCAAGAGCATCGGGCTGGACGAAGAGAAGGTCATCTCGGGCTTTCTTCATTCATCGAGGCTGGGGCTGTTCGACCTGACCTGGAACGTGCTGTGTCCGGGTTGCGGCGGTGTGCTCGGCGCACACTCGACACTGAAATCGCTCAAGCCTGACGACTATCATTGCGGCCTGTGTGCCTGCGGCTATGAGGCTTCTGTCGACGAGCAGGTCGAGGTCGCCTTCACTGTCAGCCCGCGGGTCCGGCGCATCGCCGCGCATGATCCGAACACGCTGCCGATCTGGGACTATTACAAGCAGATTTTTTGGAGCTCAGGCGTCGACTTCAATGTCGAGGGGTTTTCGACGCTTGCCGACGAGGTGACACTCGATACGATGGAGCTGCCGGCGGGCGAGAAGGCGGTACTGTCGCTGCAACTGCCGAAAGAGTTCATCATCATCTTCGAGCCGGTGACGCATTCGGCGCAGTTCATCGACGTCCAGGGCGAGCCGACCAGGGACCGGCAGCAGCTTTCGCTGGTCTATACCAAGACGCCGACGCCGACCGGCGGCACGCGCACCATGCGCCCCGGTCCGTTGCGGCTGTCGCTCGACAACCAGGCGGACCAGCGCGTGCTACCCTCGGTCTTCGTCGCGGGCGAGGCGATGCATCACCTGATCGGCAAGCGCAAGCCGTTCCTCACCGCGAAGCGGATGCTGTCGAATCAGACCTTTCGCGACGTGTTCAAGGCCGACAATCTCAGCGTCGACCAGCGGCTGAAGATCACCTCGCTGACCTTCCTGTTCACCGACCTCAAGGGCTCGACCGCGCTCTACGAACGCGTCGGCGATCTCGCGGCGTTCGACCTGGTGCGCGCGCATTTCCATGCGCTGCTGGAAATCATCGCGTCCGAGAAGGGCGCTGTCGTGAAGACGATTGGTGATGCCGTGATGGCGACGTTCATTCGTCCCGAGCATGCCATCGTCGCGGGCTTGAAGATGCGCGCGGCGATGGACGAGCTGAACAAGCAGCGCGGCACGGACGATCTCATCGTCAAGATCGGCATCCACGAAGGACCGTGTCTCGCGGTGATGCTCAACGAGCGCCAGGATTATTTCGGCCAGACCGTCAACATCGCCGCGCGCGTGCAGAGCCTCTCGACGGCGCAGGAAATTCACATCACTGGCCCCGTGCTCGACGCGCCGGCGGTGGCCGAAATTCTCGAACAGCGTTCGATCCGGCCGATCCAGAAACAGGCCGCGCTGCGCGGCATCGCCGACAAGATGGTGGTGTACGAGATACCGTAGCCACTTAGCTCTTCGTAGCCCGGATGGAGCGCAAGCGTAATCCGGGTATTTCTCAGCAATGGCCGGTTTCCCCGGATTGCGCTTCGCTCCATCCGGGCTACGGTCCGCTCAGATTGCCGAAACGTAATGCAGCGCGCAGGCCTGCCGCACGTTGCGCCGTTTGGGTTTCACGCTCATATAGGAGCTGGTCGAAGCCGCTTTTGCGGCGCTCCCTTCAATCGGATTTTGGCAGGACGTAATGCTCGACGGATTGCGCCAGTTCATCTCTGACATCGTTTCCCCGCAGGCCCAGGATCGCCCGTTCGGCGATAACGATTATCGTCTGGCCGCCACCGCACTGCTGATCCATGTGATCTCGCTGGATGGCGAGCCGACGGAGACCGAGAAGCGCAAGCTGCACGGCCTGATCGAAAGCCACTTTGGTCTGGATCGCGGCACTGCCGATCGCCTGATCGCGTCGGCGACGGACGTCGAGGGCGAGGCCGTCGATCTCTATCATTTCACCAGCGTGATCATGCGCTCGGTGGACGACGAAGGCCGCAAGCGCATCGTCGAGATGATGTGGGAGCTTGTCTATGCCGACGGCCATGTCACCGAGTTCGAGGACAACGTGGTCTGGCGCGCGTCCGATCTGCTGGCGGTCTCGCAGCGCGACCGGATCGATTTGAAGCACATCGTTGCCAACCGCCGCACCGGCAAGGTGAAGGACGGCGTTGCGGGCGGCTGACCGCCTGCGGGCTGCGACCGGCGCGTGTGTCGCCGACATGACGAAACTTTAATGTTCCAGTTGATTGCCGGGCGGACGGACGGGCCTGCAAAACAAGGCATTTTCCCGCACTGCCTATTGATTGCTCACGGCGCCATGCGCTGAGACCGCTTGCGCTTTTCGCAAGGCGCGTGTTCTCGTCGGCCTTGTTCCCTTCCAATTCGCTTGCATTCAAGAGACTTCCATCGTGACTGAGCGTGTGACGCTGATTACTGGTGCCTCGGCGGGCATCGGCGCGGAGCTGGCGCGGGTATTTGCGGCCAATGGCCACCGGCTGGTCCTGGCCGCGCGCCGTGCCGACCGGCTCGAAGCGCTTGCGAGCGAGATTGCGGCCAAGGGCGGCACACGGCCGATCGTGATTGCCTGCGATCTCCAGGACAGCAGTGCCGGTGACAAGATCGCGGCTGCGCTCGCCGCGGAAGGCGTCGAGCTCGACCATCTCGTCAACAATGCCGGTTTTGGCGTGTTCGGCGAAGCGATCAAGCGCGACCGCGCCGAGCAGATCGGCATCATCGACGTCAATATCCGCGCGCTCACCGATCTCTCGCTGCGTTTTGCCGAGCAGCTCGTCAAGAATCGCGGCGGTATCCTCAATGTCGGCTCGGTCGCGGGCTTTTTGCCGGGGCCCGGCATGGCGGTCTACTACGCCTCAAAAGCCTATGTGATCTCGTTCACGGAAGCCTTGCGCGGCGAGCTGGGGCCGCGCGGCGTTCGCGTCACCGTGCTCTGCCCGGGGCCGGTGCCATCAGAATTTCAGGCGCGCGCGGGTTTTATGCCCGGCGTCGATTCCGCTGTCCTCAATGTCTCGGCGGCTGACGTCGCGAAGGATGCCTATCGCGGCCTGATGGCCAATAAACGGGCAGTGCTGCCCGGGCTCGGCATCAAGATCGTGCCGTTCCTGCTGCGCTTCTTCCCGCGCGGCTTCATCCTCAACGCGGTCGGCCGGTTCCAGATGCGCAAGCGCTAGGCGCGTACGGGAATCCCCGTACTGGCCCGTGGTTTGCTTAGCGAACCCTGTGTGCGCGAACTCACACGAAATTAACGATCGCTTAGTTATGCTGGCGGTCTGAGCTCGTCGTCTGTTTGGAAAGGCAATGTCGTTCCGGTCTCTCAGTGTTGGTGGCGCGAATGTGGTGCCCTTCCCCCGAAGGACGCTGGACGCGGCCGCCGCTCACCGTGAACCCCTGCCGGTCCTCATCGTCCTGCATCAGGAATCCTCGACACCCGGCCGCGTCGGCAATGCGCTCCGTGCGCTCGGCCACCGGCTCGACATCCGCCGCCCGCGTTTTGGCGATCCCTTGCCCGATACGCTCGAGCGGCACGCCGGCGCCGTGATTTTCGGCGGCCCCATGAGCGCCAACGATTCCGACGACTACGTGCGTCGCGAGATCGACTGGATCGAAATTCCGCTCCGTGAACAACGCCCGTTTCTCGGCATCTGCCTCGGCGCGCAGATGCTGGCGAAGCAGCTCGGTGCACGCGTCGCACCGCATCCGCAGGCGCTGACGCAGATCGGCTATTATCCGATCCGCCCCACACAAGCAGGCCACACGCTGTGCCCGAACTGGCCGGATCAGGTCTATCACTGGCACCGCGAAGGCTTTGAATTGCCTGTAGGTGCCGAGCTGCTCGCGGAGGGCGATGATTTTCCGGTGCAGGCTTATCGTACCGGCAATGCCTTCGGCTTCCAGTTTCATCCCGACGTGACCTACGCGATGATGCATTGCTGGACCACGCGCGGCTATGACGGTTTTGGCGCACCTGGCGCCCGCGCACGCCACCATCACTTTGCCGATCGCGCCGTCTACGACGTCACCGAACGCGCCTGGCTAAAACAGTTCGTCGACGGCTGGCTCGCGCAGCAGCCCGCGCTGGCGCAGGCCGCCGAGTAGTTCAAATCCGCAGATGTGTTAGGGTCGATCCCGCAAGCAGCCCCTTGAGAGGCTGCGCGAGGGAGGCCCCATGACTGCCGAGGACTTTGCAAACCTGCTCGACGCGTTCACGTATTCGGCGGAATCCGGCGACGGCGCGCGCTTCGCAAAACACTTCACCGAAGACGGCGTCTACTACGACTACATCTACGGCCCGCATCGCGGCCGCGCCGATATCGCGCATATGATGCAGGGCCTGTTTCACCGCGACGCCACTGACTATCGCTGGGAAATGTTCGATCCCGTCTTCGACGGCCGCCAGGGCTATGCCTGGTCGCTGTCGAGCTTCACCTCGACCATTCCGCAATTCCAGGGCAAGCGCGTCGTCATCGACGGCATGAGCCGTTTCATCATCCGCGACGGGCTGATCGCGGAGTACCATGAATCCGTCAATGGCGGCGTCGCGATGGCGCAGCTCGGCGTCGAGCCCGCACGGATGGCAAAAGTATTTTCCCGCTGGAGCGGCTGGCTCAACGAACGGCCGGAAACGCAGGCCTATCTCGCGCGCCCCAAGGGCTCGCGCGCCAAGAGCTAGAACAAGAACAGAAGGGAGAGACCACCGTGAGCTACGAACACATCCTCTATGACGTCGCCGACAAGATCGCGACCATCACGCTGAACCGTCCCGACCGCATGAATGCGTGGACGCCGATCATGGAGCGCGACGTCCGCCGCGCCATGGAGACGGCAGCAGCCGACGACAATGTCCGCGTCATCATCATCACAGGCGCCGGCCGCGCCTTCTGCGCCGGCGCCGACATGGATGCGCTGAAGGGGCTCGATCCCAACGATATCAGGCGCGCCTCCAGCCTGCCGTCCTTCGACATGAACCGCAGGCCGGACTGGCAGACGCGCTATGGCTATTATCCCTCGATCGGCAAGCCCGTCATCGCCATGCTCAACGGCGCTACCGCCGGCATCGGCCTCGTGCATGCGCTCTATTGCGACCTGCGCTTTGCCGCCGACAATACCGTCTTCACCACGGCCTTTGCGCGGCGCGGCTTGATTGCCGAGCATGGCATTAGCTGGATGCTGCCGCGCATCGTCGGCCATGCCAATGCGCTGGATCTCCTGATGTCGGCCCGCCGCGTCTCCAGCGAGGAGGCGCTGCGGATCGGCCTGGTCAACCGGCTCTGCCCGCCCGACAAGCTGCGCGAGGAAACTTATGCTTATGCGAGGGACCTCGCCGATTTCGTCTCGCCCAGCGCCATGGCCGTGATCAAGCGCCAGCTCTACGAGGTGCCGTTCCAGACCCTCGGCGAGGCCACGATCGAGGCCAACCGGGAGATGATGGTCGCGCTGAGCGGCAGCGATTTCCGGGAAGGTGTGGCGAGTTTTATGGAGAAGCGCCCGCCAAGGTTTACGGGGAAGTAGGGGGTGCGATTCGGCTGAGGAAGCCCGGCTACGCCCTTCGGGCTACGCCGCGGCAGCCTTCGCTCACTTCGCTACGAAAGAGCTGGACTGGCTTGCCGAGCCGAAGCTCGCGAAGCGAGCGAAGGCTGGTGGAGCCAGGCGGGATCGAACCGCCGACCTCGTCATTGCGAACGACGCGCTCTCCCAGCTGAGCTATGGCCCCATCGTGGCCGCTCTGGTGGAACGCGGCCAACAATCGGCCGCCATTTAAGTCGCCGCCAAGGTCAAGTCAAGGACGGGCGTAACGGGGTTTTCGCCAAGACTCCGCCGGAACTTCCCTTGTTTGGGGCGGGAGGAACCGATATCTAGCAAAAGTACGCCACCCCGCCCCACAGCCAGAGTTCTCAAAAG
Organism: Bradyrhizobium guangdongense; assembly: GCF_006483445.1. Lineage (GTDB taxonomy): Bacteria > Pseudomonadota > Alphaproteobacteria > Rhizobiales > Xanthobacteraceae > Bradyrhizobium > Bradyrhizobium guangdongense_A. The sequence continues at coordinate 41,522 of NZ_PPPT01000095.1, forward strand.
CCATGCGTGCCGTCCTCGACATCGTCATTATCGTGCTCGACCTGTACGTCTGGCTGCTGATCGCCTCGGCGATCCTGTCCTGGCTGATCGCGTTCAACGTCGTGAACACCCGCAACCAGTTCGTCTCGGCGGTGGCCGAATTCCTGTACCGCATTACCGAGCCGGTGCTGGCGCCGATCCGCAATTTCCTGCCCAGCCTCGGCGGCATCGATATCTCGCCGATCATCCTGATCCTGATCATCATGTTCCTGGAGCGGGTGATCATGTACTACATCTACCCGAACGTCGTTTAGGCCAGCCGAGCGGAGCGTCCTGTTGTCGTTGAAAGAGCCCTGGCGCTATTCAACGACCGGCGTCAGCGTTGCGATTCGCGTGACGCCGCGCGGAGGCCGCGATGACATCGACGGGATCGAAGAGTTGGCCGACGGTCGCAGCGTGCTGAAAGTGCGGGTGCGCGCCATTGCCGATGGCGGCGAGGCCAACCGCGCGGTTTTGGGTCTGTTGGCGAAGTCGCTCGGGGTGCGGAAAGCCGACGTGCGGCTGCTGTCCGGGCCAACGTCGCGGCTGAAGCAGATTGCGGTCGATGGCGACCCGGCGCGTTTGGGCGAGGCCCTGCGCCGGCTCGCAGCGTCCGAGGATAAGGGATCGAAATGACGGCCAAAATCATCGACGGAAAAGTCATTGCCGCGGACTTGCGCGCGCGCGTTGCCGACGAAGTCGCCCGCGTCAAGCGCGAGCACAATCTGGTGCCGGGGCTCGCCGTCGTGCTGGTCGGCAACGATCCGGCCTCCGAAGTCTATGTCCGCTCAAAGCACACGCAGACCCAGGCTGCCGGCATGGCCTCGTTCGAGCACAAGCTGCCGGCGGATGTTTCGCAAGCCGACTTGCTCGCGGTGGTCGCAAAGCTCAACCGCGACCCCGCCGTGCACGGCATTTTGGTGCAATTGCCGCTGCCAAAAGGCCTCAACACCGAAGCCGTCATCAACGCCATCGATCCCGCCAAGGATGTCGATGGCCTGCATCCGAACAATGCCGGCCGGCTCGCCGGCGGTTTTCAGGCGCTGTCGCCCTGCACGCCGCTCGGCTGCATCATCTTGACCAAGAGCGTGCATCCTTCCCTCGAAGGCATGAACGCCATCGTCATCGGCCGCTCCAACCTGGTCGGCCGTCCGCTCGTGCAATTGCTGCTGAACGAGAACGCCACGGTAACGATCGCGCATTCGCGCTCGCGCGATCTGCCGGGATTGGTACGCCAAGCCGATCTCGTCTATGCCGCCGTCGGCAAGCCGGAGATGGTTCGTGGCGACTGGCTGAAGCCGGGCGCGACCGTGATCGATGTCGGCATCAACCGCATTCCCAAAGACGACGGCAAGACGAAACTCGTCGGCGATGTCGCCTATCAGGAAGCGCTCGGTGTCGCCGGCGCGATCACGCCGGTGCCCGGTGGTGTCGGCCAGATGACGGTGGCGTGCCTGCTGGTCAACACGCTGCGCGCGGCGTGTGCGATTGCGGGCGTTGCAAAACCGGCGGTGTAGCTCCCACTCTCGTGTCCCGGACGCGGCGCAGCGCTTCTTCAGCGGTGCGCCGCAGAGCCGGGACCCATAGTTGCTCCGGATGGACCCCGGATCAGCAGCGCATCACGCCGCGAAGTGGCGGCGCGCTGCGCAGCATCCGGGGAACGCTGCGGACAGAGCCTACCCCGCCGTATTCTCGATCAGCCGCCGATAAAACCGGATCATGTCGGCATAGCCTTCGATGCTGAGGCGTTCGTTGGTGCCGTGGAAGCGCTTCAAGTCTTCCGAATTGGCGCGCACCGGCGAGAAGCGAAAGATGTTGTCGGCGATCTCGGCGTAGTGCCGCGAGTCGGTTGCGGCCACCATCAGGCCGGGCGCGACGACGACATCGGGGAAGACTTCGCGGATGGTTTTGTTCAGCGCTTGGTAGGATTTGCCCGACGTGCCCGTGACCGGCGGCGGGTTGGTGTTGCCGGGGAAGGGCTCGATCGAGATCTTGTCGTTCCTGATCGTGGTGCGGACGTGATCGGTGACGCTGTCCTGGGTGTCGCCGGGCAGCAGGCGGAAATTGACGGTAGCCTCGGCAATGCCGGGCAGCACGTTGTCCTTGTCGCCGGCATTGAAGATCGTCAACGCCGTGGTGGTGCGCACCATCGCTTCGGTCGGGCCGCTTTTGGCGAACTCGCGCAGGAGCAGCGGCTTGAGCAGCCAGAGGTTCGACAGCACCACGCGGTTGACCGGGCTCATCTCCGGCGCCAGCGTGTCGAACATTTCTGCGACCGTGCCGCGGATATGCATCGGCAGGCGATTGTCCTCGAGCCGCGCCAGCGCCGCACTCATCATGCCGATCGCGGTCTCCCGCGGCGGCATCGAGGAGTGGCCGGGCGTCGAATGCGCCGTCAGCACCAGCGTGGCATAGCCCTTTTCCGACAGGCCGATCAGCGCCGCCGGCCTGTCGAGGCCCTTCATGACGCCGTCGGCAATCAACAGGCCTTCGTCGAGCACGAAGTCGAGCCGCACGCCGCGCGTGGCCAGGGCTGCCGCGATCGGCTTGGCGCCGCGAGTGCCCGCCACTTCCTCGTCATGGCCGAATGCAAAATAGATCGTGCGTTTCGGGCGAAAGCCCTCCTTCGCCATCTGCTCGGCCGCCTCCAGCATCGAATAGAGGTTGCCCTTGTCGTCCCAGGAGCCGCGGCCCCAGATGTAGCCATCGGCAATCGCGCCCTCGAACGGCTTTTGCTGCCAGTCTTTCTCGGTGCCGGGAGCAATAGGCACGACGTCCTGATGCGCGAGCAGCGCGATCGGCTGCGCTTTGGGATCGGAACCTTCCCAGGTGTAGAGCAGGCTGTGGCCGCCGATCACCTCGCGCTTGGCCGCCGCGTGGAACGCGGGGAAGCTCGCAAGGATGTGCGCCTCGAGCCCGCGCAACGCCTCGGCGTCCTGCTCGGGATTGAGGAAGTTCGAGATGGTCTGGAAGCGGATTGCTTCCGACAGCCGTTTTGCCGCGCCGTGCGTATCGACGGTCGCGCGCGGAATGGCCGTAACCTGAAGCTGGCGCGAGCTACGTGTGACGACGTTGAAGGCGAGCACGCCGGCGAGAATGACGAGGCCGGCGACAACGAGCAGAACGACGTTGCGAAGAATCTTGAGAAGCCGGCGCATGGACCATTCCGAATTGCGCTCGTGCCCCGGACGCAGCGCAGTGCCAAAAGCGCGTTCACGCGCGTCTTCGACGCACTATGGTGATGCGCTGCCGAGCCGGGGCCCAGTGGCGCCATGGGTCCCGGCTCAGCGGTGCGTCATTTCATGCCGCACCGCGTCCGGGACAAGTGAACCTATTTCTTCTTTTTCTTCTCGCGCTCGATACCCTCGGCGATCAGCTTGTGCGCGTCTTCCGGGCCGCCCCAGCGCAAAATCTTCACCCATTTGCCGGGCTCGAGGTCCTTGTAGTGCTCGAAGAAGTGCTGGATCTGCTGCAGCGTGATATCGGGCAGGTCGGAGTAGGACTTCACCTTGTCGTAGCGCTGCGTCAGCTTCGAGGACGGCACCGCCAGAATCTTCTCGTCGCCGCCGGCCTCGTCTTCCATGAAGAGCACGCCGACCGGGCGCACGCTCATGACGGCGCCGGGGATGATGGCGCGGGTGTTGACGATCAGGACGTCGCAGGGGTCGCCGTCGTCGGACAGGGTGTGCGGGATGAAGCCGTAATTGCCGGGGTAGCGCATCGGCGTATAGAGGAAGCGGTCCACCACCAGCGTGCCGGCCTCCTTGTCCATTTCATATTTGATCGGTTCGCCGCCCACGGGCACTTCGATGATGACGTTGACTTCGTGAGGCGGTTTGGTCCCGATCGAGACCGCGTCGATACGCATGGAAAGCTCCGTTAATGCCGAGGTCCTTCAATCGCCCGGCAGCGATTTGGCCCTGTCATACGCGGGCTGGCGGCAGCTATCCATCGAACTTTCGCGAAATAATGAACTCAGCTTCCGGCCTACGCAAAAAGCGTAACGGTATCAGCGGAAGGGTGCCGTTGGAGCGTTCTAAGCTCAGTTGGTCCAGGCGAAGGCGACCTTGTCGAGCGATTTTGGCCCGAATCGCTCCGAGGAGCGCGCCACCATGCGGCCACCCAGGGCCCGATAGAACTCGGTGGCCGGATCGTTGTCCGAGAGAGCCCAGACCACCATGCTCTTGAGGTTGCTCTGCATCAGGTCGCGGCGGGCGGCCGCGAACAGGCGGCGGCCAAAGCCGAGACCCTGGAATTCCGGGCGCAGATACAGCTCGTAGATCTCGCCATCGAAATGCAGGCTGCGGGCGCGGTTGCGGCCGTAATTGGCATAGCCCGCGATCTTGTCGCCGAACACCAGAACGCTGACGCGGCTACCCTTGCGGATTGCGCTGTCCCACCACTGCGGCCCCCTGCGGTTGATCAGCTTTTCCAGCTCGCCGCCGGGAATGATGCCCTGATAGGCCGAGCGCCAGGCTTCGTCATGGGTCGACGCCACAGCAGTTGCGTCTGCGATTTTGGCCGGCCGGACCTCGATCAGGGTTGTGCTCATGGACAGGATCAAACCAAGTCGCCGCGCCGGCGGCAAGAGCTATCGTTAATTATCAGTTAACGTGTGGATTTTCTGCATCAGTATATTAACCATGTTGTACCGAAAGAGGACAGGACGCCGCGTCAGGCGGCACCGGGCTGCCCTGCAGCAGTGCAAAACTCGTCCGCGGCAGTGATGGTTTCACGCGATGGTGAGCGTGTGCAGAAAACAGCGGCCAAGTTGATTCGCGCCCGCTACTCTGCCGGCGGTCTCTGCACCCCGCCCCGGCATTTCATGCGCTCCCTGAACATCGCCATCGTTTTTCTCATGCTTGCCGCGTTCGCAAGTGCATCGGCGCGCGCGCAAAACGGGCCGGTGGGTGGCGAGGGCGAGCCGTGGCGCAAGCAGCAATGGCACCTGCCGTCGTCAGACGCCGAGCATCCCGCCCGCAGCTTGCTGTTCCGGCCGCCCGGCGACGGGCCGTTTCGCCTGGCTGTGATCGCGCACGCGACGACGCAAAACGTCTTGCGTCGCGTGCAAATGCCGCAGCCTGAATACACCGCACTCGCGGCGTTCCTGGTCGCGCGCGGCTTTACCGTGCTGGTGCCTGAAAGGCTCGGCCATGGCGCGACCGGCGGCCGCTACACCGAGGACCAGGGCGGCTGCGACGAGGCCGATTACGTCAAATCCGGCCGTGCCACCGCCGAGCAGATTTCGCTCGCGCTGGAATTTATGCGCGGCCAAAACTTTGTCCGCAAGGACGGTGCCGTCGTGCTCGGCCATTCCGCCGGTGGCTGGGGTGCGCTCGCGCTGGCAACGCAGGATCCGAAGGCGCTGTCGGCCATCGTATTGTTCGCGCCCGGACGCGGCGGCCATGCCAACGACTTCCCGAACCGCATCTGCGCGCCGCATACACTCATCGCGGCCGCGACCGAGTTCGGCAAGGCCGCCCGCATCCCCGTGACGTGGCTCGTCGCCGCCAACGACACCTATTTCGCCCCGGCCTTCTCGCAGCAATTGGCGTCAGCATTTCGCAGCGGCGGCGACAAGGTCGATTTCCGCAGCATTCCGGCGAGCGGCAGCGAGGGCCACTGGATGATCGAGACCGAGGCCGGCGTCAAAGCCGTCAGCGCCGAGCTCGACCGCGCGCTGAAGGCTGCGCCACCGGTTGCGGCCAAAAAGCCATGACGCTGTACTTCCTGGTCAAGTATCTGCACGTGCTCGGCGCCATCGTCATCCTCGGCACTGGAACCGGCATCGCCTTCTTCATGCTGATGGCACATCGCAGCCAGAACGCGGAGTTCATCGCCCGCACGGCATCGGTCGTCGTCATCGCGGATGCGCTGTTCACGTTCTCGGCGGTGATCTTCCAGCCGGTCACCGGCGGCCTCCTGATGATGCTGTCGGCGACATCGATCGCCGAGCGCTGGGTGATGGCCTCGCTCGCGCTCTATGTCGTAGCCGGCCTGTTCTGGGTGCCCGTCGTCGTCATGCAGATCGAGATGCGCGATCTCGCGCGCAAGGCGGCGGAGACGCAAGGCCCGCTGCCGCCGCGCTATTTCCTGCTGTTCCGCCGCTGGTTCATTTTCGGCTTCCCCGGTTTTGGGGCGACGATGCTGATCCTGTGGCTGATGATCGCAAAGCCGTTTTGAGGGAATGATGGGCGAGCCTTCGCAAAACAATCTCCTGCTCGGCGCCTCCGGCTTGATCGGTCGCTTCGTCACCGACGATCTGCGTGCGCGGGGATTCCGTGTCGTCGGTATCGCCCGATCCTTGTCGCCGGCGCAGAAGATGAGCCCGCTCGATCTGGAATTGCCGATCCTGTCGCTGGATGCGGCGGCGCTCACGCGCCTCCTGCGCGAGCACGCGATCGATATTGTCGTGAACTGCCTCGGCGTGCTCCAGGACGGCCCCGGCAGCGACACCAACGCCGTGCATCGCGATTTCGTCGCGCGCCTGTTGCAGGCGATTCACGCGAGCGGCCGCGCGATCCGGCTGGTACATATCTCGATCCCCGGCATCGCCGAGGACGACCGCACGGCCTTTGCGACCACCAAGCGCGAGGCCGAACGCCTGATCGCGGCGTCAGGCATTCCCCACGCAATCCTGCGGCCCGGTTTCGTGGTGGCGCCAGCAGCCTATGGCGGCAGCGCCATGCTGCGCGCGCTCGCGGCGTTTCCGCTCGACCTGCCGGAGAAGGAAATGGCGACGCCGTTCCAACCCGTCGCGGTCGAGGATATCGCCGCCACCATCGCTTGGCTCGCCGCGCGCGATATCGGCGACGCCTCCGTGAAGTCCGTCACCTGGGATCTGATGCAGAAGCAGCCGATCACCATGGCCGGTGTCATCAGGCAGTTCCGCGTTGCTTTCGGCACCGCCGACTGGCCGCATGTCGCCATGCCCGCCTTCCTGCTCGCTAGCAGCGCATGGCTCGGCGATCTCGCCAGCCGCCTCCGCTGGATGCCGCCGTTGCGCACCACCGCGATCGCCGAGCTGCGCCGCGGCGTCACCGGCGATCCCTCGGCCTGGATGTCAGCGACCGGCATCACGCCGAAGGCGCTGTCCGAGACGATCGGCCGGCACCCCGCCACCATTCAGGACAAATGGTTCGCGCGGCTGTACCTCGTCAAGGCACTGATCATCGCGAGCCTCGTCGTGTTCTGGCTCGTCTCCGGCTTCATCGCCCTGTTCGTCTCCTACCGCGCCGCCGCCGGCATCTTGACCACGCACGGCTTTCCGCCGGCGCTGGTCGATCCCGTCACGATAGGCACCAGCCTGATGGACATGTCGATCGGCGTACTCATCGCCTTCCGCCGCACCTGTGCGATCGGTCTCATCGCCGGCATGACAGCCTCGCTCGGCTACATGTTCGGTGCCGCGATCCTGACGCCCGACCTCTGGATCGAGCCGCTCGGTGCGCTCGTGAAGACGGGCCCAGCGATCGTGCTGATGCTGGTCGCGCTTCTCATGCTGGATAACAGATAGCGTTTTCGAGCGAAGTGGAACCCGGTTCGCGTGAAGAAAACGCGTCAAAAAAGAGAATCTAATGCCTCAATGGCCCGACGATGACGTGATTCTGTTCGACGGCGTCTGTATCTTCTGCTCGCGCTGGGTCCGCTTCGTCGCGAAACGCGACACCGCGCGCCGCTTCCGTTTCACGCCGATTCAGTCGGATTACGGCGCGAAGCTGGCGCGGACCTTTGGGATCGACCCTGATGACCCCGACACGAACGCCGTGATCCACGGCGGCGAGGTGTTCCTTAAGTCGGACGCCGCGCTGACGGTGCTGTCGCAATTGCCGGCTTGGGGCTGGGTCCGCGTGCTGTTCGCCGTGCCAAAGCCGCTCCGCAACGCCGTCTACAATCTTGTCGCGCGCAATCGCTATCGCATTTTCGGGAAGTACGACGCGTGTTTCGTGCCGGATGCCGATTTGCGGGCGCGGGTGATCGAGTAGCGGGACAACAGCGAGACAAACTCAGTGTCGTCCCGGCCTTCGCCGGG
>NZ_PPPT01000096.1 GCF_006483445.1 Bradyrhizobium guangdongense
GTCATTGCGAGCGAAGCGAAGCAATCCAGACCTTCACCACGGAGGCAGTCTGGATTGCTTCGTCGCTTCGCTCCTCGCAATGACGACATCTAGTTGCTCCCCGCGTCCAGGCGGAACGCATTCTCGACAATACGCAGGCCGACTTCGCCGCCGAGCGACATCAGCGACTCCGGATGGAATTGCACGCCGGCGACCGGCAACGTCTTATGCTCCAGCGCCATGGCGACGCCGTCTTCGGTGCTCGCCGTGACGCTGAGAACCTCGGGCATGCTGTCACGCTCGACATAGAGCGAATGATAGCGGCCGATGACGATCTCGTTCGGCAGGTTGCGCATCAACCTCCCGCCGCGGACCTGCACCCGCGACGGACGGCCGTGCGCGGGATGGGTGAGCTGACCAAGCTCGCCGCCAAAATATTCGCCGATCGCCTGGACGCCGAGGCAAACGCCGAACACCGGCAGCTTCTTCTCCAACGCCGCATCAATCGTCTTCTTGATCGCAAAATCCTCTGGACGGCCTGGTCCGGGCGACAGCACGAGCAAATCCCACGTCCTCTGCTTGAGCATGTCGAGCGCATGCACATAGCGGACCACGGTGACGCTGGCACCGACCTGGCGGAAATAATCGGCGAGCATGTGCACAAAACTGTCGTCATGGTCGATCAGCAGCACCTGCTTGCCCGATCCGGTCGCATCCGGCGCAAAGGTCGACAGCGGCTTCGGCGGATCGCCGCGCAGCGCCTGGAACAGGGCTGCCGCCTTGACCTGGCATTCGCGGTCCTCGGCGGCGGGATCTGAATCAAACAGGCAGGTGGCGCCAACCCGCACCTCGGCCAGACCATCCTTCATGCGGATGGTGCGGATGGTGAGGCCGGTGTTGATGCTGCCGTCAAAATTCACGGCGCCGATCGCACCGGCGTACCAACGCCGCGGCGAGCGCTCGTGATCCTCGACGAACTGCATCGCCCACAGCTTTGGCGCGCCGGTGACCGTCACCGCCCAGGCATGGGTGAGGAACGCATCGAGCGCGTCGAAACCGGGGCGCAGCACGCCCTCGACATGGTCGACGGTGTGGAAGAGCTTTGAATAGGTCTCGATCTGCCGCCGCGCCAGCACCTTGATGGTGCCGGGCACGCAGACGCGCGCCTTGTCGTTGCGGTCGACGTCCGTGCACATGTTGAGCTCGAACTCGTCCTTCTCCGAGTTGAGGAGCTGGCGGATCTGCTCGGCGTCGCCGATCGCATCGGTGCCGCGCGCAATGGTGCCCGAGATCGGACAGGTCTCGACGCGGCGACCATCGGAGCGCACGAACATCTCCGGCGAAGCCGACACCAGAAACTCGCCGGCGCCGAGATTCATCAGCGCGCCGTAAGGCGACGGGTTGATGACGCAGAGCCGCTGGAACACTTCTGCCGGCGAACGGTCGCAGGGTTCGCCGAAGAGCTGGCCGGGCACCGCCTCGAACAGATCGCCGCGCGCGAAAGCCGCGCGCGCGGTCTCGACGGTCGCCTGATATTCACCCGGCGCGTGATCGGCAAAGCCCTGGCGCGGCGTCTTGAGATAGGGACTGTCAGCGGTCTCGCGCGGCAGGCCCGCGGTGGACTGTCCCTTCCAGGCAAAGTCGTAGGAGATCACTGTGCCGCGGCCGGTCGCGCGGTCATAGGCGAGCAGGCGATCGGGCACAAAAAGAACGATGTCGCGCTGGTCCTTTTCGCGCGCGCGCTTCTGCACGAGATCCTCGATCTGGAAGACGAGGTCGTAGGCGAAGGCGCCGA
>NZ_PPPT01000097.1 GCF_006483445.1 Bradyrhizobium guangdongense
TGCTCGGCGATGCCGACGTCGAAGGTGCGGTCCGGGAATGCCTTGTTGAAGATGTCGACGCCGGTGCCCGACGGCATCGCCGCGGTGATGGCGACGATCTTGTCGTCCTTCTGCGCTTCCTTGACGAGGCTCGCGCCGAACACGTTCTGGTAGGCCGGCGCATTCGGCTTGGCTTTGGCCTGGGTTCCGGTCGCGACGTCGAACTTGACGACGGCGTGGTACTTGTCCGCGGAGGCCTCCGCCGGGCCGTAGCCCTTGCCCTTCTGCGTCACGACGTGGACCAGGATCGGGCCGGTCTCCATGTCGCGCACGTTCTTCAGGACGGGCAGGAGGTGGTCGAGGTTATGGCCGTCGATCGGGCCGACATAGTAGAAGCCGAGCTCCTCGAACAGCGTGCCGCCGTCCATCATGAAGCCGCGGGAATATTCCTCGACGCGGTTGGCGCGGTTGGCGATGATCTTCGGCAGGCGCTTGTTGATCTGCTTGGCCGCCTCGCGCAGCGTGCGATAGGTCTTGCCGGAATAGAGCCGCGACAGATAGGCGCTCATCGCACCGACCGGCGGCGCGATCGACATGTCGTTGTCGTTGAGGACGACGATGAGGCGCGAATTCATCGCGCCCGCATTGTTCATGGCTTCATAGGCCATGCCGGCGCTCATGGCGCCGTCGCCGATCACGGCAATCACGTTGTTCTTGCCGCCGGCGAGGTCGCGCGCGACAGCCATGCCGAGGCCGGCCGAGATCGAGGTCGAGGAATGCGCGGCGCCGAACGGATCGTAGTCGCTCTCGCTGCGCTTGGTGAAGCCGGAGAGGCCGCCGCCGGTGCGCAGCGTGCGGATGCGATCACGACGCCCGGTGAGGATCTTGTGCGGATAGGCCTGATGGCCGACGTCCCAGATCAGCCGATCGCGGGGCGTGTCGAAGACATAATGGATCGCGGTGGTGAGCTCGACCACGCCGAGGCCCGCGCCGAAATGGCCGCCGGTCACGGAAACGGCGTCGATGGTCTCCTGCCGCAGCTCGTCGGCAACCTGGCGGACCTGTTCGACCTTGAGCTTGCGCAGGTCTTCCGGAGTCCGGATCGTGTCGAGAAGCGGCGTTTTGCTATATGCGTTCACAGCGAGTTCCAATTTTTCAGCCCCGGGAGATCATCCCGGCGCGAGATGGGTTTGCATAATATCGGCGCAGCGCGAGCCCTTAGAGTGTCGGAGCCTGTCGGCATCACCTGCACGGGACAAAATCCGACCCTTCAAAGCTAAGTGAGCCTAGGAGCGCTCCGGTTCAGTCTCTGTGATCTTTGTCACCCTGTTCGGCTGCACCCGTCCCAGCCAATTTCTTTAGCGATTTGAAGCATTTGGTGTCAGCAAAACGGTGCTGACGCAAAGCTCACAAAAAGCCACAGTCGGGCAGCTTTACACCAAAGCTGCCACTAAAGCCAACCCGTTGGGCTGCGCAGGGGTATGCAGTGCCGCCCCACGAGGCCGATTTGGTTAACCTCGGCTCCGGGCCGGAGGTTCCACGTCGCCGAGCTCGGTCGCGGCGTTTTTGTCGCGGGGAGCGGCGTTTTCCAGCTTTCGCCAGGCAAACTCGCGTGATGTGGCGTCGCCGGTCGCGACCGCCAGCGCCGCATCGGGGGCGGCCATCCGTTCCCGCAGCGGAACCGGGCCGCAGACGATCATGAAGAAGTCGTAGGCATGGGGCTGTTCATTGGCCATCACGAACTGGAAATGGACGCGGAAAAACTGCCAGCGAAACAGATTGTAGTGCTCGGGCGCGATGATCTCGCGGAAGCGCACCGGCACGATGGTCGGGTTGCGTTGCGCGGTCCCGACGTCGATGCCGTGGCCCTTGATCGGATCGAATTGGAAGAAGTTCATCACGTCCTTGCGCGCCTGGCAGTCGATCCAGTCGATCGACGGCTCGATCGCGAGATCGCGCATGTGATCGCGCAGGTGTTGGGCGGCGGCATGATAGCCGGCGACCGGCGTGTTGGCGCCGAGCGTGAGCAGCACCACGCGCGGTCCGTGGCGGCCGAGATCAGGATCGAGCTTGAGTGCGCGCGCCAAAATCTCGGTCGCGAGGAACGAGCCCGAGGAATGGCCGACCAGCACGATCTCCTCGGCGTTGCTCGCCGCGACGACCTTGCAGAGATGGGCGGCGAAACGGTCGATACGCTCGTCCCACAGCGGTTCGCGGCGATGCGCGAATTCCCAGGTCCAGATATGATCGCGCAGGAGATAGAGCGCGTAGGTCTTCTCTTCGGTGTACCGAAGCGCCATGCCGAGCACCGCGATGAACAGCGCGATGGCTGCAGCCACGCTGAAGAGCGTGGGGATGCCGACTGCGTCCAGGCCTTTCTGGAACACCCACGCAAAGGCGCCCACCCAAAGTATGTGCGCCAGCAGCACCAGATGCGGATAGGTGACGAAGGTCGCGAACCGCCAATTGGCCTTGCCGAAGCGGGCGATGGTGCCGTTGAACATCATCGTCCAGTAGATCAGCACGGCGTGGTAGACCGTGTCCCAGATCGGCTGTGCGAGGTCGCGCTGGATGTAGTCCTCAAACCTCAGGAAGTCGTAGGTCGTGCGGCTCTGCCAGTCGTCGGCCTTGGTCTCGATGCTCCAGGACGCGATCTCGCCGTCGCTGACGTTTTGTGGGCGGCCCATGCTGGCGGTGAGAGAATAGAGCCGGCCGAACTTGCGCAGCTCGGTGCGGAACATGCGGTAGTACTGCGCCAATCCGCGCGGATCGTAGCCCTGCACGTAGATGATATGGCGGTTCTGAACGCGCACCTGGAAAACCGTGATCCCCCGCGACCCCCCTTACGGCTCACATGAGCCGGAATCGGGCCTCTCTCCCTCATTGACGCGTTTTTCGACGCAAACCGCTGACATTTCACCCGGACCCGGAGCCCGGATCGCACCCGTTTCGCCTCTCGTCCGCCGGGACTATAGCAGGCCTGCGGGCAGGCCAAGAGCTATTTGCATCCCCAAAGCGGCGGCGTTCGGGCGCATTCCCGCAATAGTCTGAACGGCTTAGGGGCTGGGGAGACGAAGGGGCTACTGGACGTCGAGCGGCGCGGTGCCCGCGGCCTGACCGCTGGCATCCGTGGTGATCTTGTCGACGCGGGCTTCGGCCTGGCGCAGCAGTTCCTCGCAGCGGCGCTTCAGCGCCTCGCCACGCTCATAGATCGTAACCGACTCTTCCAGCGGCACCTTGCCGTCCTCGAGCCGCTTCACGATCGTCTCCAACTCCTCGATCGCGCGTTCGAACGAAAGCCTGGTGACGTCGATTTGGGTGTTTTCGGCCATTTCCGTTTCCGATTGCCCGCCCGCTTCGTGCGCTCAGGAAGCAGGATTTTACGGGCGCAATGTGGCGAGGAGCGTCAAGCGCCCATCAAGGCGCCGACATGCGCCGTAACAGATTCTTTCAGCCCTTGCAGATCATAGCCGCCCTCGAGCACCGAAACAATTCGCCCGCCGGCGGACTTGTCCGCGAGATCCATCAGCTTCCGCGTCACCCAGGCATAATCCTCGCCGCGCAGGTTCAGCGAGGCGAGGGGATCGCGGTAATGCGCATCGAAGCCCGCGGAGATGATCAGCAACTCCGGGCTGAACTTCGTGAGCTGCGGCAGGATCAGGTTCTCGAAGGCCGAGCGGAATTCCGGCCCACCGTCTTCGGAGGCGAGCGGCGCATTGACGATGGTGTCGTGATCGCCGCGCTCGCCCTTCGCGCCGGTGCCCGGAAACAGCGGCATCTGGTGGGTCGAGCAGTACATCACGGTCGGGTCCGACCAGAAGATGTCCTGCGTGCCGTTGCCGTGATGGACGTCGAAATCGACGATGGCCGCGCGCTTGATGCCGTATTTGCGCTGCGCGTGGCGCGCGGCGATCGCGACATTGTCGAAGAAGCAAAAACCCATCGGCTTGTTGATCTCGGCGTGATGTCCGGGCGGACGCACCGCGACAAAGGCGTTGCGGTGCTCGCCCGCCATGACGGCATCGGTTGCCGCGACAGCGCCGCCGACGCCGCGCATCACGGCTTCCCAGGTGCCCGGAGACATCGAGGTGTCGCCGTCGATATAGACCTGGCCGCTGGCCGGTGCGATGTGACGCAGCTCCGTGACGTAATGCTCGTTGTGGCAGAGCACGACCTGGTCGAGATTGCCCTCGGGCGCCTGGTCCCGCACCAGGAACTGGAAGCGCTCATGCGACAGGGCTTCCTCGACCGCGCGCAGGCGATCCGGCCGCTCGGGATGGCCCTCCGGCGTGACATGGTCGAGGCAGGCCTTGTGGCTCAGGAGAAGTGTGCTCATCAGCTCGTGCTCACGCAGGATGGTGCATTGACGTCGCTTGGCCCATCCGGTGCCAAAACGCAATGTAGGATTTTTGCCAGGAATGGCAAAGGCCGGCCTGTGGGCCGGAGTTTTGACCCAGATCAATTCAACCGGACAATGCGGGCCGGTGCCAGCGGCGAAACCGGGCTGGACGTCTTGAAATACGCAAACAGCGCGTCGGCATCATAGACACCCGTCTGGCGCGCCGTGCCCTGCGTGGCGACGGTAAAACCGTCGCCGCCGCTTGCGAGGTAGTCATTGACGGTGACCCGGTAGCCCGCCGCCGGATCGATCGGCTTGCCGTCGAGCATCATGCGATCGGCCAGCACGCGCGCGCCAAGCGGCTTTGAGCCGTCCCAGGCGTAACTGAAGCCGCGCGACACCTGGAGGACCCGCGGCCGCTTCGGGTCGAGCCATTGCTGTTCCAGCATGTCCTTGAGCTGCGCGCCGGTCAGCGTCTGCGTCACCAGCAGATTGCGGAACGGCTGGCTCGCAAAGACGTCGGCGAAGCTCACTCTGCCGTCGTCCTTGAAGACGATGTCGGTGCGGATGCCGCCGGGATTGGTGAGCGCGATGACCGCGCCGCCGTCTTTCAACGCTGACGTCGCCGCAAGCTGCGCGTCCGCGATGATGTCGCCGAGCGCGCTTTCGCCGGCCTCGTTCGGGACACGCGACAGCGTCTCTGTCACCGCACCTGCGGGGCGGCCCGCGATCGGGGCGGCCAGCCGGTCATAGGATTCGATCAGCGCCGTCTGCTCGGGATCCTTTGCGAGCGAGGCATTGGCGACGATGACGTTCTCGGCCTTGGCGCTGACGATGTCGCGCGTTGCCGGATCGAGCTTGAGATCGATGGCGGTGACCAGCGTTCCGTACTTGTCGCCGCTCGTCACCAGCCGGCCGTCGATGTCGCAGATATAGGCGCGATGGGTATGGCCGCTGACCACGACGTCGACCGCGCGGTCGAACCTTTTCACGATGTCCACGATCGGACCCGAGATGCCGGGGCATTCGTTGTAATCGCCGGTCGGCTCACCGCCTTCGTGGACCAGCACCACGATCGCTTCGACGCCGCGTGCCTTCAATTGCGGGACCAGCGCGTTCACCGTCTCCGCCTCGTCGCGGAATTCGAGCCCGGCGATGCCCGCAGGCGAGACGATGCCGGCGGTGCCCTTCAGCGTCAATCCGATGAAGGCGATGGGCACGCCGTCGAACTCCCTGATCTCATAGGGCGGCAACACGCTCTTGCCGGTCGCGGTCTCGATGGTCGAAGCGGCGAGGTAGTGAAATTTGGCGCCGGTGAAGGGATGCGGGCCCTGGCAGCCGTCGACCGGATGGCAGCCGCCGTTCTGCATGCGCAGCAGCTCGGCCTTGCCCTCGTCGAATTCGTGATTGCCGACCGAGGTGATCGCAAGGCCCATCATGGACAAGGCCTCGACCGACGGTTCGTCGTGAAACATCGCCGACAAGAACGGGCTCGCCCCGATCAGGTCGCCGGCCGCGACGAAGATCGTGTTCTTGCGACCCTCGCGCAATTGCTTGACCAGCGTCGCCATGTATTCGGCGCCGCCGGCGGCGACCATCACCTTCCTGGTCTTGTCCTCGGGGTCATTGATCCGGATGCCGCCCGGCGGCGGCCGCAGATTGCCGTGAAAATCGTTGATCGCGAGGATGCGCAGCTCGACAGGGGCCTGGCTCGACGCCGGGGTGGCAAGGCCAAGCGCGAGCCCAACAGTCAGCAAGGGAATGAACGGGAACCGCATGGAACCAGACTAGACGTTCCGCGCGAAGATTTCACGAAGCTTGTTGTTGCGACACCGTACCCTACCGCCGCCGCCGCATCACAAAGGCGTTGAAGGCCGCGATGGCCTCGCTCGAC
This sequence comes from Bradyrhizobium guangdongense, assembly GCF_006483445.1. Lineage (GTDB taxonomy): Bacteria > Pseudomonadota > Alphaproteobacteria > Rhizobiales > Xanthobacteraceae > Bradyrhizobium > Bradyrhizobium guangdongense_A. The sequence continues at coordinate 6,213 of NZ_PPPT01000097.1, forward strand.
TTGAGCCGTTCGCCGAACAGATGGGCTTCCTGATCAATGCGGCGGGTGAGCTCCTCCGGCGCTGCGCGCAGCAGCTTGCGGGAGATCGCCACCGCCTCGGACGGCAGCTTGCAGATCTCGCGCGCCACCTTGCGGGCTTCGACTTCGGTGTGCCCCGGCGAGACCACGGTATTGACGAAGCCCGCCGTTTCGGCCTGCGCGGCCGAAAAAGTCCGTCCCATCACCAGCATTGCGAACGCGCGCTGATACCCCATGGTGCGCGGCATCAACAGGCTCGAGGCGCCGACCGGAATGAGCCCGAGATTGATGTAGGGCGCGGAAAAGGTCGCTGACGTCGATGCCAGCACATAGTCGCAATGAAACAGCATCACCGTGCCCATGCCGACCGAGGCGCCGTCCACGGCGGCGATGATCGGCTTGACGTTGAGCGCCAGCGAATAGAGGAATTTTGCTGCGTTCGACAGCGTCTCCGGCCGCGACGTGTCGGCCTTGAGGAAATCGTCGATATCGTCGCCGGCGGTGAACACGCCGGAGCCGCCGGTGATGATGATGCAGCGGATGTCGGGATTGTTCTGCACCGTGTCGATCGCGCGGCTCATCTCGCGATACATGTCCTGCGTGATCGCGTTCTTCTTGTTCGGACGGCGCAGGGTGATCACGCGCGTGGCGTGTTCCTCGGTCACGACGATATTGCCATTCGCCATCCGACAGTCCCCCGCGGCCGCCGCAGCGCCGTTGCCGCAGGCCATTTCGGTTCACAGCCTACATCATCTCGCCAATGTGCCAAACCTGAGCCGGCTGCTTTCCACGGTGGCGCAATGACGCGCAGAGAGATTTAGTAGCGCTACCATTGCACTGCACTTGCAGCGAAAGCGCGCAAGAACGGCTTCATTTACGAAGGTTTGGGATCGATGTCCGTGCAGACTGTCCGCCACGATGTCAGTAGCGCATACCACCCCCTCACTACCAGGGGTGGAACCGCCCGCGTGACGGCAGCCGCGAGGGCCTGCCTTACCCCAGCAACACCGCATCCGCCGCCGCGACCGACTCGGCGCTTTCTGTCACCGTTCGCTCCAGCGAGGTCGCCTGCACGGTGATGTTCTCGGCGAAGAAACGTGCCAGCGAGACGTAGCGCGGCGCTTCCGTGTTGCCGTCAGCCTTGGTCGCGAGAGCCTCGGCGGCGAGCATGCAGCCACCGAGCGTCGCGCCGAACTGCTGGAGATAGGGCGTGGCCCCCGCAAGCGCGTCGTTTGGCGCGGACGCGATCCGTTCCAACAGCCATTTGCTCGAACGCTCCAGCGAGCCGAGCGCCTCGCGCAGCTTCACGCCCGTGGTGCCGAAGGCGGGATCGTTGGAGGCTTCGACCTGCTTGACGATGCCGGCGAGCTCCGAGAGCAGCGCCCACACCGAGGCACCGCCATTGGCGCCGAGCTTGCGGGTGACGAGGTCGATCGCCTGGATGCCGTTGGTGCCCTCATAGATCGCGGTGATGCGGGCGTCGCGATAGTGCTGGGCCGCGCCGGTCTCCTCGATAAAGCCCATGCCGCCATGGACCTGGACGCCGAGATAGGCGACCTCGTTGCCGATGTCGGTCGAATATCCCTTTGCGATCGGCGTCAGCAGCGCGGCCCGCGCGGCGGCGTCGGCCCGCACCTTCGGATCTTTTGCGCGGGTCGAGACATCGATTGCGACAGCGGTGGCGTAGCAGATGGTGCGCGCGGCCGCGGTCTGCGCCCGCATCCGCATCAGCATGCGCTTGACGTCGGGATGCACGAAGATCGCATCCGATCCGTCGCCGGTCTTGCCGAGGGCGCGGCCCTGCTTGCGCTCCTGCGCGTAGGCCAGCGCCTGCTGATAGGCGCGATCGGCAACGCCGACGCCCTCGAGGCCGACGCCGAGGCGCGCCTGGTTCATCATCGTGAACATGCAGCGCATGCCCTGGTTCTCTTCGCCGATCAAAAAGCCGATCGCGCCGCCATGATCGCCCATGGTCATGGTGCAAGTCGGCGAGGCGTGCATGCCGAGCTTGTGCTCGACGCCGGAGGCATAGATGTCGTTGCGTGCGCCGAGCGAGCCGTCGGCATTGACCATGAACTTTGGAACGAGAAAGAGGGAAATGCCCTTGGTGCCGCCGGGCGCGTCCGGCAGGCGCGCGAGCACGAAATGCACGATGTTGTCGGTCATGTCGTGTTCGCCATAGGTGATGAAGATTTTCGTCCCTTTGATGCGATAGGTGCCGTCGGCCTGTTTCTCCGCGCGGGTACGCAGCGCGCCGACGTCGGAGCCGGCCTGCGGCTCGGTGAGCTGCATCGTGCCGGTCCATTCGCCGGTGACGAGCTTTTCGAGATAGATCTTCTTCAGCTCGTCGCTGCCATGCGCCTCCAGCGCCTCGATGGCGGAGGCCGTGAGCAGCGGGCAGAGGCCGAAGGCGACGTTGGACGCGCTCCAGATCTCGGTGCAGACGGCGTTGATCGCCAGCGGCAGGCCCTGGCCGCCAAAGGCCTCGGGCCCGGACACCGCGTTCCAGCCGCCGTCGGTCCAGCGCTTGTAGGCATCCGGCCAGCCCGGCGCGGTCGTCACCTTGCCGTCGTCGAGCTTGATGCCGTGCTCGTCGCCGACCTTGTTGAGCGGCGCGAGCACGTCGGTGGCGAACTTGCCGGCTTCCTCCAGCACGGCGGCGGCGATATCGGCGTCAAAGTCGCCGTAATGACCGGCCTCCAGCGCAGCCTTCAGGCCGGCGCCGTGGTTGAGCGCAAGCAGCATGTCATTGATCGGCGCGCGGTAGGTCATGGCATACTCCCCTGGACATTATTGGGGCCGTATTCCCATGAAACGGCCAAGGTCTCAACTGCCCGGAGGGCCGTACGCGCGGGCGGATGTGGAACGCACCGGCCCTATAATAAAGTGTGGCGCCGGGAGGGACCGAAGTGGTGCAATTTGCCCCGCCAGACTGTTGAAATGCCACGCTTCTCCCTATAGACCGGCTCCGTCCGAGGGATTTGCGCATACGCCGCCCCCGGGGTCGCGTTGGGGCGTAGCCAAGCGGTAAGGCAGCGGATTTTGATTCCGCCATTCGGAGGTTCGATCCCTCCCGCCCCAGCCAGTACTCAAGCTGTTCGATTCATTGTTGAAGCAGGTTTATTCCAGCCAAACTTTTGACGTGCATTTGGAAAAAGACTTTCTCATACCAATTCCAGAATCGCACTAACGACTTCTTACGCTGTCACATGGGCGTTCGTCGCAACATATACCTGGAACGCTATTTGGGAAGCTCTGCACTCCACTCGTCGTAGAATAGGTCATCAGGGCGAACAATCGGACAATCACTCGAAGCACGATCGGGTCCGGGCGTGGGTAGCTGAATGCGTCTGCCATTACGGCAAACCTACGTGGCACCAGGCGGCAGCGGGGAGTGGAGTGCGCGTCCGTTCGGCTGTGGCGACGGGTCGGCAATCTTGCGCCGCTTATTAGAAGGACCCACGCCGTGGGTCCTTCTGGATTGATGCGCCCACGACGCTAATTCTTTCAATCGAAGCGCCAGGCATCGAACCGCATCAGAGCGAGTCAGCGCCGTTTGGACGCGATTGGCATGTCGCTGGATCCAGCAGGCGCATAGCGCCCTCATCCATCATTTCAATAAATATCTCAAATTTCAAAGATCAATTTTACGAATGGCTGGAACTGGCGGAATATGACGCCATTCCGACGGTCGATGGCGCGTCGGCACGAATGAATGAGCTTGGGGATGACGCCCGCGACCTCGCTTGCGAGGACGATCGCGCATGGGGGGACTATGAAGCGAGTACTGAAGCTTTCCGCAATGATGCTCCTGGTCGGCGCGACCAACGGAGCGATGGCCGCAGAGAACGGGGTTACGAACTATCCTGCCGGCTCGCCTGGCATCTTTCTCGGTGCTTTCCCACCGATCCCAGGTCTCTTTGCGATCAGCCAGACCAACTACACGAGTGCGAACGGTCTCTATGATGGAAGCGGCAACAAGCTGCCCATTCCATTTCAGCTCTCGGCGGTTTCGGAGACCGCCAGGTTTCTTGCCAGCTATCCCGGCGAGCTCTTTGGCGCCCACGTCTATTCTCAGCTTGTTATCCCGTATGTGCACATCGACAGCTCCAATCCGGGCGGTACATTTCAGGCCAACGGTTTTGCAAACCTGACGGTTTCGCCGATGATCCTGCATTGGGCGCTGTCGCCGATGCAGAGTGTCACGCTCGGGCTGGATATCATGCCAAACACGGGCACCTACTCTCCGAATAAGCCCCTCAATGTGGGCACCAACTACACCACCATCTCACCGACCCTTGCCTATCGCTATGCCGATCCAAAAGGGTTCGAATTCGCCGTTGCGCCCCGACTGCTGATCAACGGAACGAACACGGAGTCGGTCAATCCGTTCACCCAGATGATGCAGCAATACAAGAGCGGCGATGCGCTGGTGGTGGATTTCAACGCCGGCTATAATTTTGGAAAGTGGAAGGCCGGCATCGTCGGTGGCTACACCCAGCAATATACCGACGATACGGTGAACGGGATCAAGGCATTCAATGCCGCGGGGATTCAGGATGGCAACCGGCTCCGGTCCCTGAACTTTGGGCCGTCGCTGTCCTACGATCTGGGGACCATGCAGATCAATCTGAACTACCAGCACACGTTCTATGTGGAGAACGGTACCAAGGCCGACACTGTTTGGGCCAATTTGGCATTCCCCATCTGGATGCCGGCACCGCCGCCGGGCGCCATACCCGGCAAGCACTGATCCGAGATCGCCCAAGGACCTAATCTGTACCGCGAATGGACATCAATAAGGAGCCGGCGCAAAATGCGCCTGCTTTTTTGTATCGAGCTACTGCACCTCGAGCGCGGCCGCCCGCATGGTATCGCGCAACCAGATCAGGCCGGCGTCATTCGAGCGGTAGCGGTGCCACTGCACGCATTGCTGCATGATCGGCAATGATACCGGCAGCTCGATGATGCGGATCGGGAGGCTTCGCTGCGCAAGTTTCGCGAGCCTCCGATGCAAGGTGGCAATGCGATTGGTTCCCACCACAAGATGCGGAATAGCGGTGAAGGCGTAGGTCGAGATCGCCTCGTTGCGCGTCACTCCGCTTTGCTCCAGATAGCGCGTCTCCAGGGATTGAGTCGCGATAGCCGGCCGCATCACAACATGGGATGCCTTTGTGTAGTCGCTGCGCGAAAGCTTTCCCCGAGCGAACTTCCCTTTGCTCCAGGCGATGGCGCAAAAGTCCTCCTCGACGATGACCTCCGAAGGGTGAAGTTTTGAGCTGAACTCCTGCGGGATGATGAGCAGATCGACGTCCCCGCGTTCCAGGGCGCGCTCGGGCGCCTGAACCTGCTGGAGGAAGTCGAAGCGAATGCCGGGAGCGATCGCTTCGCAACGCGCAAGCAGCGCCGGCACCAGGGTCGCCATGGTGTAGTCGGATGCCAGGATCTTGAAGCAGCGGTCGGACTGAGCCGGATCGAATTCCGACGTTGAGACGATCGTCCAGTCGACCCGGACCAGCAAATCCCTGATGGAATCCTTCAGCGCCTCGGCGCGGGGCGTGAGCTCCATCTTGCGCCCGATCTTCACCAGAAGCTCGTCATCGAAATAGTTGCGCAGCCGGAGGAGGGCATTGCTCATCGCGGACTGCGTCACGTTCACGCGTGCCGCCGCTCCGCTGACGCTGCGCAGGTGCAGCAGATGATCGAGGGCGACCAGAAGGTTCAGGTCGAACTTGTTGTTGAAGCGCATCGCGATGCCGGGTGATCCATTTATGAAATCAATATCTGGGATGTTAATAATCAATTTTTCAGAGGAGTTAAAGGGCGCTACCTGAGCATTGGGAAGAACGTCCAGGGGCGCCTCTCGTGCGCCGTGAGTAGGCTTATGTTCAGGTATTTTCCGACGAATTACGTCTGGAATCTCTCGGTCGATCTTGCGATCGAAATGGGAGCCAGGATCGGCGAGATCGAGGAAATGTGCGCGCCTCTGCAGGAGGCCGCGCGCCAGCCTGATGCCGCAGGTACGGCAGCCTTCCGCGAGACCTGGTCGCGTATGGCCGACAAGCTCTGCGGACTTGCTGCGGAGGATGAGGCGCGCGGACGGCTGCTGTCCGCGGGCGAAAAATACGGACGTGCCGCCACCTATTTGATCACCTGCGAGCGGCTGCAGGCCCACGGTGCGCCGGGCCGCCTCGAACTCTACCGCCGCTTTCTCGGCGTGTTCGCCAAGGGCGTCACCCTGGCGAGGGAGAATTGCGAGCGGGTCGAAATCCCGTATGAGGGCGCCCACATCGCCGGTCTTCTCGTACGGGCCGATGGCGTCGAAGGTCGGGCTCCGCTGCTGGTGCAGGTGAACGGGCTCGATTCCACCAAGGAGATGAAGTACCGCGTCGGGTTGCCGGCCTGGCTTGCCAGGCGCGGCATTTCATCGCTCGTGATCGACCAGCCGGGATCCGGCGAGGCGTTGCGGCTGCACGGCCTGACGGCCCGTTACGACAGCGAGCATTGGGCGAGCCGGGTCGTCGACTGGCTTGAGACGCGCGCCGACGTCGATCCCAAGCGGATCGGTCTGGAGGGCGTTTCGCTCGGCGGTTATTTTTGCCCGCGCGCCGTTGCCTTCGAGCCGCGCTTCGCCTGCGGCGTCGCTTGGGGGGCCAATCATGACTGGCGCGATGTGCAGAAGAAGAGGCTGCAGAAGGAAGGCAGCTTCCCGGTCCCGCATTATTGGGCGCACGTGCGTTGGGTCTGGGGCGCGAAGGATCAGGACGATTTCGAGAGGATTGCCGAGGACGTTCATCTCGACGGCATCCTTGACCGCATCAGGGTGCCGTTCCTCGTGACCCATGGCGAGAAGGACTCGCAGATTCCGTTGCATTGGGCCGAGCGCACCTTCGAGCATCTAGTGAACAGTCCGAAGCGTGAGCTCAAGGTCTTCACGGACCGCGAAGGCGGCGCGCAGCATGCGAGCTTCGACAACAGCATCAATGCGGGCCAGTACATCGCCGATTGGGTGGCCGAGACATTGAGCGGTTGCACCAGTTGAACGCCAGTATTTCCGGAGAGGAAGAATGAAAATCGTTGGTTTGGACAGTTTGATCTTCGGCGTGGATGACGTGCCCGGTACCGCGCGCTTCCTCATCGACTATGGGCTCGCGCCCGTCGACGTCTCGGAGGCCGGCGGACGGTTCGAGGCGATTGACGGCACATCGGTCGTGATCGCACGCGAGGACAATCCGAGGCTGCCCGCGCCGCCTGCGCCGGGCTGCCGCCTGCGCAAGACCATGATGGGCGTCGCGGACGGCGCGACGCTGCAGGCGATTGCTGCGGAATTGCGCCGGGATCGCGAGGTCCGCGTCCTGCCTGACGGCTCTATCGAATCGACCGACGATTCAAACTTCGTCATCGGCTTTCGCGTGACCGTGCGCCAGCCGTTCGCGTTGCCGGGCGAAATCTCCAATGCGCCAGGCGGTGTCTTGTTTCGGCCGGTGAACAGCCTCGGTGTGCCGCCGCCCGGCACGGCGATCCGCCCGCGCTCGCTGTCGCACGTGGTGTATTTCGTGCCCGACGTGCTGAAGGCGGAGGCCTTCTACGTCAATCGGTTGGGCTTTCGCTGCACGGATCGCTTCACCTCAACCGGTCCGTTTCTGCAACCGGCGGGGTCGCTTGACCATCACACCCACTTCCTGATTGCGGCGCCGCCGCATATGCACGGCGTCGAGCACTTTACATTCCATTTCGGTGGCCCGTCGGAAATGATCACCAACGGCTACCGTTTCGTGGAGAAGGGCTACCAGGCCTTCTGGGGACCCGGTCGTCATATCCTGGGCTCGAACTGGTTCTGGTACTTCAACAGTCCGTTTGCCTGCCACATCGAGATGGATGCCGACATGGATATGCACGACGCCAACTGGACGCCGCGCGAAGCCGCGTTGTCGGCAGATGCGTCCCAGACCTTCCTTTTGAAGATGCGAAAGAAATGGGCTCCTGGTCCAGGGATCCACGAAAATGGCGACTACGCCTGAGGTGAGGAATACAGGGGTACTCCGGATAGGCCGGGCCGACGAGATCGGCGAGGGTCAATCGCGCGGATTAGATCCGCAAGAGTGCGGTGAGGACACGATGTTCGTCGTGCGGTGGGGCGGTGTCCTGCGGGCCTGGCGCAACGCGTGCCCGCATGTCGATGGCGCGCCGATGGCCTGGCGCAAGGACGCGTACCTGAATGCCGATGGCTCACGTATCGTCTGCCACGCGCATGGGGCGGAATTCCTGCCGGACAGCGGGATGTGTGTGCAGGGCCCGTGTGTGGGCAAAAGACTGACCGCCGTGCCGATCGTCATCGATGAGCACGGCGATCTCTTGGTAGCAGAAGAATAAGGCAGCCGAAAAGGCGCGAGTTTCGAGAGGAGGGACACCATGGCGGTGGTTCGTAGGGTATTGATAATCGGTGGCGGATTTTCTGGCATGGCTGCAGCCATCCAGATGCGCAAAGCCGGCATCGAGGTTGATCTCGTCGAGATCGATCCCAATTGGCGCCCTGAGGGGGCCGGCATCACTGTCAATGGTCCGACCTTGCGCGCGCTCGAGACGATCGGCGTCTTCGACGAATTCGCAAGGCGCGGTTTTACCTCCAGCGGTGTCGATCTGTTCACCCCCATCGGGCAAAAGATCGGCGAGATTCCGACGCCCAAGGTGGCAGGCTCGGACGTTCCCGGGGGCGGTGGGATCATGCGGCCGGAACTGGGGCGAATCCTCGCCGATGCCACCCGTGCAAGCGGCGTCGCAGTTCGTGTCGGATGCTCCTACACGGCGATCGAGCAGACGGGCGATCAGGTCGCCGTCGCGTTCACAGACGGGACGACTAGTACCTACGACCTCGTCGTCGCCGCCGACGGTGTCCACTCGAAATTGCGCGAACGGTTTTTCCCGGAAGTCAAGCCGCCGCAATATATCGGGCAGGGCGTCTTCCGGGCGGTCTTGCCGCGTCCGGCAGGGATCGTGCGCCCGCGGATGTGGCTGGGCGGCACTGTCAAGGTCGGCGTCAATCCAGTCAGCCAGACGCATTTGTACATGTTCATCACCGAGGCGCGGCCGGAAAAGACAAATCTCGATCCGGCCACTTTCCCGGATCTGATGACGTCCTTGCTGAAGTCGTTTCCTGATCCGGTGATCCAGTCGCTAATTTCTCACGTTTTCGTCCCCGAGGCCGCGATCGACTATCGGCCGCTCGCCAACCTTCTCGTGCCGGCGCCGTGGAATCGCGGGCGCGTCATCCTGATCGGCGATACGGTCGCGGCGACCACGCCGCATCTGGCATCCGGCGCCGGCATCGGCATCGAGAGCGGCATCGTTCTCGCGGAAGAGCTCGCCAAGGCCACGACCCTGCAAGACGCGTTCGACGGCTTCCACGCGCGCCGCTGGGAGCGCTGTCGCATGGTGATCGAGAATTCGGAACGGCTCTGCCGGATCGAGATGGAAAACGGCGACAAAGCCGAGCATGCGAAGATCATGCGGGGGTCTGTCATGGCGCTGACGCAACCGATTTGATCCGACGGAAAGCTGCGAGCGCAGCTCGGCGCCGTCGTGCCGAAACACAAATCACAAAGAGGGGGAATAGGAATGCAATCGACAACGGAAAGCTGGTCAGGCCGTCTTTCATTGATGGTGGCGCACTGCGCCGGCATGGTTGACCTCGTCGCTTTGCCGGTCTGGGTCGGCGCCCTGATCGCGCAGTACAAGTTCGCGCCTCAGCAGGCGGGCGGGCTTGCAACGTTGTTCCTGACAGGCGCGGTGCTCAGCAGCCTGTTCTTTGCACCACGTCTCAACCGCATGAATGCGCGGCCGGCTGTGATCGGCGGCTTCGCACTCGCCGCGGCAGTCTTCTTCGCCGCAGCGTGGGTCACGGATTTCCCGACGCTGGCCGTGCTGCACGCGGCTGCGGGCGCTTCGGCCGCCTGCGGCCTCAGCTTCGCGCATGGGACGATCGCGCGCAGTGCTAATCCGCATCGCCTGTTCGCGATCGTCGGCATGGCGCTGGGCGTCTTCGCCATCGTATTCCTCGGCGCGACGCCGAACCTGATCGCCGCGTTCGGCGGGCACGCGCTGTTCGCCGTGTTCTCGACCATCATGGCAGTTGCCGCAATCGTCGCCGCGATCTCATTTCCTGCCGCCGTTGCGCGTGACAAGAGCTCAGTCGCCGACGTCAGCCGCCTTCCGCGGGCCGTGTGGTTCGGCGTGGCCGGTGTGAGCTGCATGGCGCTGACCCAGGCGATGATGTTCAGCTTCATCGAGCGCATCGGGGCCGACAGAGGTTTCGGCACCGAAGCGGTCACCGGCGTGCTGATCGCGCTCGGTCTGGTCAATCTCCTGCCGGCGCCGCTCGCGGCAGTGCTGGAAAGGAAGCTGTCAGCGAGGACTGTGGTGCTCGCGGGGCCTGTTTGCCAGGCGATCATCGCGGTGACGATCACCTTCGGCAGCGGCTTTCTAGCTTATGCGATCCCGACGGCGCTGTTCGCCGCCGTGATGATCTTTACGCACACGTTCGCCTTCGGCCTGCTGTCGCGGCTCGATCCGACGGCCCGTGCGCTTGCTGGAACGCCGGCGATGCTGATGATCGGAGCCGCGGTCGGCCCGATCCTCGGCGGCACGCTGGTTCAATCCTTCGGCTACCAGGCGCTGGGACTTTGCGCAATTGCCATCTCGACCGTCGCTGTCTTGCTATTCTCGAGGGTGTTTGCCACGAGCGCTGCGGTCGCAGGCCGGCAATCGCTCGAAGTTGCCTGATCCCGAACAGAATTGAGGAATCAAGATGTCGCTTGCACCAATTCGCCGTGTCGTGACAAGTCACGACGCGCATGGTGATGCCGTGATCGCAACCGACGGCTCCTTGCCGACGGTGATCGAGCTCGCCGCGATTCCGGGGACGATGTTCCATGAGGTGTGGAGCACGGCTACGACGCCTGTTCTCATCGACAATGGATCGGACCCGACCATTGGCCCCCTGTGCCTGCCGCCGCCGGCGCATGGCACCCGCATCCGGTTCGTCGATATCCCGCCCGATACCGAGGACTTCCTCAAGCACGGCGCCGCGCGGATGAAGGATGCGTTCAGCCAGGTCGGCGATGTGCACGCATCGACCGTGCGACCGGACTCGCCGCATCCGTTGATGCATCGAACCGAAACCGTCGACTACGGGATCGTCATCTCTGGGGAGATCACGCTGGTGCTCGACAAGGGTGAAGCGAACCTGAAAGCCGGCGACGTTGTGATCCAGCGTGGCACGAACCATGCGTGGGCCAACCGAAGCGGCCAACCCTGTCGAATGCTGTTTATGCTCGTCGATGGACAATTCAGCGACGAAGTCAATGCATCGAAGGCTGGCTCATGAGACTTGCGACCTACGATGACGGAACCATCGACGGCAAGCTGGTCGTCGTTTCCAGGGATCTTCAGCGGGCGGTCGGTGCGCGCGCGATCGCGCCGAATCTCCTGACGGCGCTCCGCTGCTGGCCATCGGTGGAGGCGCCATTGCGCCTTCTCGGCGAGCGGCTCGACCACGGCCGCGCCGAGGATGCCGTGCCGTTCGATCCAACTCGCTGCCTCGCGCCGCTGCCGCGCGCGCCGCAATGGTGCGATGGATCGGCATTTCTCAATCATGGGCGGCTGATGGATCTTGCCTTCGACAAGCCGCCGATTCCAGATTTCGACACGATCCCGGTGATGTACCAGGGAGCGAGTGACGATTTTCTTGGTCCGCATGCCGATGTGCCCTTTGTGACCGAGGTGGACGGGATCGATTTCGAGGGCGAGTTCGGGGTGATCGTCGACGAGGTGGCGATGACGACGCAGGCTGCGCAGTGCGGCAAGCACATCCGGCTCGTGGTGCAGATCAACGACTGGAGCCTGCGCACCATCGGCGCGCGCGAGGTGCGAACCGGATTTGGTTTCCTCCAGGCCAAACCCTCGACGAGTTTCGCGCCAATCGCCGTGACGCCAGACGAGCTCGGCGACGCCTGGCGTGACGAACGCGTCGACGTGCAGCTTGGCATCTGGCGCAACGGGGAACGGATCGGTGCGGCCTCGGGCCGCGAAATGGCGTTCAGCTTTGCGGATCTCATCGCCCATGCCGCGAAAACGCGCCGCCTCACAGCGGGGACGATCGTCGGATCGGGAACCGTGTCGAACGCTGATCGCTCGGTGGGCTCGAGCTGCCTTGCGGAGTTACGAGCCATCGAAATGCTCGATCACGGCGCCGCCAGGACGCCTTTCCTGAAATTCGGCGATCGCGTGTCCATGCAGGCGCGCTTCGCCGACGGGCGGGATGGACCTTTTGGTCGCATTGATCAGAAGGTCGTCCGGGCGGACGAGCGTCACGAGCCTGCGGCGCGCCCTCGCTCGTCCGATCGCGGCGGCATGTAAATCGATGCGGATTCTGGTCACCGGAGCCGCGGGATTCATCGGCAGCGCGTTGTTGAAGTCGCTGATCGGCGACCCCGCTACGCCCGAAATCGTCGCCGTCGACCTAGCCGAGCGGCCGGCCTGGGCTGCAGCAGGCAGCGTACGCTGGATTTGCGGTGGGATCGACGATAGTACCGTCCTGGATGCGATCTTTCGCGACGAATTCGATCTCGTGTTCCATCTCTCGAGTGTGCCGGGAGCGCTTGCCGAAAAAGATCCGCGGCTCGGACGTCGCGTCAATCTCGACGCCTCGCTTGATCTTTTGGAGCGACTGGCGGCGACGTCTCGCTGCCCTCGCGTGGTCTATGCCAGCAGCATCGCGGTCTACGGCCCGAACTCCGGCCCCGTCGGTTCACGAACGCCGCCGCGTCCTGCGATTACCTATGGTGCGCACAAGCGCATGGTCGAGATCGCCTTGGCCGACCACACCAGGCGGGATGAGATGTCCGGCATCTCGGTGCGGCTGCCCGGCATCGTGGCTCGCCCAGGACCGGCGACCGGATTCGGCTCCGCTTTCATGAGTGAACTCCTGCACGCGCTCTCGGCCGGCGAGCCCTATTGCTGCCCGGTATCGCCGAGCGCCACGATGTGGTGGCTGTCCGTTGCCGCGGCGGTGAACAACCTCAAGCACGCCGGCGCGATCGCCCATTGCGGTACCATTCAGGTTCCGGCGTTGCATCTCACGCTCGGAGAAGTCGTCGACGCGCTTGTTGAGGTCGGTGGAACGGTACGAACGTCACTCGTTCAGTATCGTCCGGATGAGCGCGTCGAGGCGACATTTGGCCGCTTTCCCGAACTGGACGTTGCCGAGGAGCGCGCGCTTGGCTTCACCGACGACGGCTCGGTCGCGACGTTGATCGGGAATGCACTCGCCCAGTCAAATCGGGCCTCCAGGGAAGAGTGACCGACATATAAGAGATGCCGCAGCGCAAGAGCGCCCTGAGCCGACGGAAGGCAAATTCGATTTTGGCCCGTGCTCAAATGGTCTCAAAGGTCGAAGTTCCTTTAGCGCGCGTTCGAAAAAATGCGATGGAAGCCCGGACCTCGAAGGCATCGATCTGCTATCAATGCGCGTCGGCAGAACGCTAATTGTTCAAAGCCGATCTTCGCCGGCGAGGCGCCTTGTTATTTGGAAGTGCCTGCTAAGCAATTGATATTACAAGAGGCGAATTCCGCGATTTTTTCCAAATGCGCAGTGAAATCATTGAATAATCAAACTGATTTTGATTCCGCCATTCGGAGGTTCGATCCCTCCCGCCCCAGCCAGCGAGTCCTCCGCGCCTGTAAATTCGGATGAATTCGGCCTGGCTGTGGAGCTGATGACAGCTCTGCGACACATTCCTGCTGCACAGGATGTCGAGCCGCGCTGCCGCCCGTCGCCTGGCCACCCAACTCAACCTGACCTTGGACGACATCGCGATGCTTGCCGATGGCGCCGACCCGCGGTCTCAAATCGAGACAATGCTCCATGCCGTCGTCGACCGGGATCTGGCCAAGCTCGACCGGGTGGCCCTTGCAGCCAAGAGCGGGCGCGGCTTCGACGTCGCGCAGGCGACAGCCGACGACCAAAGGCCTTGTTGGGCTTATGCGCTGTTGGACGCCCAGGGCGTCACGGCCGTCGTGCGCGACGAGGATCGCAACTGAGATTTCTCGTTGCTGATGGGCGGGATCTACTTGCTCGGTGGCTATCTGCTTTGGAAGACGCTTTCATCCAGAACTGACTCTCTGTAGGTCGGCCCTTCCATCTGACTCGGCCGGCAGTGCCGGCGCACGTCGAGGTGAGCCTGAAGCCTCCATTTTTGAGTCACGTCCCACCAATTTTCTGATGCGCTGGCGGAGGCATCGATATGCGCTAGATCAACTCGCCGGGCCGTTCCGTGGGTACGTTGTTACATCCGTGGAGGGACCCCAGATGGCCATCAAAGACGTCTTGCTCACTCTGACCAGCTATCCCGATCCGACGCCTGCATTGGTGGTCGATCGGGCCGTGTCGTTCGCCTCGCTTCTTGGCGCCCATATCGCGGCGATTTCTTGTGAAGTTCATGTGCAGGTTCCCGGCAGCTTCCTGGGCGGCGCGGGCCATCTCGGGTCAATCCTGGCAAGTGAGGCGCACAAGAGCAGAAGTAACGCACAGGATCTGCTGGCGACGTTTGAATCGACCGCTCAGAAGGCCGGCGTGCAGCGCGAGTCCGTTCTCGAGCGTTGCCTGACACACGAAGTGCCAGACCTTTTGGTGGAGTATGCGCGGCTGCGCGACCTCACCATCGTGCCGGTGCCGGAATCTTACGACCAATGGTACGCCGAAGCTGTCATCTTCGGGGCGGGGCGGCCGGCGCTGGTAGTTCCGGAAACTCCCCAGTCGAGGCCGTTCGAACTGAACAGGGTGCTCGTGGCATGGGATTTCAGCCGCGCCGCTGCGCGTGCGGTCTCAGACGCCATTCCCATCCTGGAGAAGGCGCGCGAAGTGCGTATTCTCACCGTGACCAACGAGAAAGCGATGCCGGGCCGGCGCTCGTCGTCCGAACTCGCCAAGAACCTGTCGCGGCACGGAATCGATGTGATCGTCGAGGAGGTGGATGCCGCTGGACGGGGCATTGGCGACGTCCTCGCGGCGCAGATTGAGGCCTCCAGAGCCGATCTGCTTGTCATGGGCGCCTACGGCCATTCGCGGTTCCGTGAGTTCATATTGGGAGGCGCGACCCGGAGCATCCTGGCGAAGCCGCCGATTCCCGTGCTGCTTTCGCACTGAATGGCGGCAGGCCGGGTCAGGCCGCAAGCGCAATGTTTTATTCGGTTCCAATGACGATGGATGCCAACCCACCGAACGAGGCTCGCGAGACAACTCCGGTGTTTCACGCCCGGGGACTTTCGAAGACCTACCGAATGGGAGAGGTCGATGTGCATGCGCTTCGCGACGTCGACCTCGACATCTTCGAAGGCGAGTTTGTGGTGCTGCTCGGGCCGTCCGGGTCGGGCAAGTCAACCCTGCTGAACATCCTGGGAGGCCTGGACAGCCCAACCTCGGGCGAAGCGCATTGGCGGGACCACAATTTGGTCGGCGCAACGGATGCGGAACTGACCCGCTACCGGCGCGAACATGTCGGTTTCGTCTTTCAGTTCTACAATCTGATCCCCAGCCTGACAGTTCTGGAGAACGTCGCCTTGGTCAACGAGATTGCGGATAACCCACTCGATCCGCTCGAGGTGCTCGCGCTCGTCGGGCTCGAAAAGCGGATCGATCACTTCCCCTCGCAACTGTCCGGCGGCGAGCAGCAGCGTGTCGCGGTCGCCCGAGCCATCGTCAAGTCGCCCGATGTCTTGTTGTGTGACGAGCCGACAGGGGCGTTGGATTACGAAACCGGAAAGGTGGTCCTGGCGGCGATCGCGCGGGCCAATGAACGTCTCGGCACCACCACGGTCATCATCACGCACAATAGCGCGATCGCGGGCATGGCGGATCGCGTGCTGCGGCTCGGTGGCGGTCGGATTGTCGGCGAGGAGCGAAATGCGCGCCGGCTCTCGGCGGACGAGGTGCACTGGTGAGCCTGCTGGATCGAAAATTGCTGCGCGACATCGGCGCTATGCGGGGGCAGGTGCTTACCATCTCCTTGCTGGTCGCCTCCGGCGTTGCCGTCTTCGTTGGCTCCGTCTCGACTTACTACTCGCTGAATTCCGCCGTGGAACACTTCTACGCGACTGCGCGATTCCCTCAGGTGTTTGTGACGCTCAAGCGCGCGCCACTGTCGATCGTTCCGCAGCTCAATGAGATTGCCGGCGTTGCCACTGTCGAGCCGCGCATCGTGCGCGAAGTCATCGTGGATTGGCCAGCCTCCTCGCAGCCGGTCTCGGCCCGCATGGTTTCGCTCAACCACGCTGGCGACGAACGGCTTTCCCGCCTGCATCTGCGCCGTGGCGCGGCACCCGAGTCCGGTTTCTCGAGGAGCGCGGCGGTCAATGAAGCGTTCGCAGAAGCCAACGGGGTCAATCCCGGCGGTGACGTCCGCGTGCTGCTGAACGGCAAGGCCGAGACATTCCATATTTCCGGGATCGGACTTTCGCCGGAGTATGTCTACGCCGTCAAGCCGGGCCTGCCCATTCCGGACGACAGGTTCTATGCCATTCTCTGGGTCGATCGTAGCGCGGCGGAAGCAGCCTTCGACATGAAGGCGGCCTTCAATGATGCCATCATCTCGCTGGCACCGGGTACCAACGCGAAGTCCGTGATTGACGAACTGGATCGTCTGCTCGAACCCTATGGATCGGTCGGTGCCGTCGAGCGGCGGGATCAGCCGTCCAACCGCTTTCTCGAAGATGAGTTGAACCAGCAGAAGGTGATGTCGACCACCATCCCGTTCATCTTCTTCGGCGTTGCGGCATTCCTGCTCAATAGCGCGCTGGGCAGGCTCGTGGCTGCTCAACGCGAGCAAATCGCCGCGTTGAAAGCGCTTGGCTTTCCAACCACGGCTCTGATCCTCCACTACCTGAAGCTGATGCTCGTCATCGTGCTGATAGGATCAGTGCTGGGAATTGCGGCTGGCTGGGGATTTGGGAATGCAATGATCGGGAGTTATCAAGGGTTCTTTCGCCTGCCGGACCTGCCGTTTCGCCTCACGCCATGGTCGGCAATGCTGGGTATTGCTATCAGTCTGACTGCGGCCTCGCTCGGCGTCCTGACCGCGTTGCGACAGGTCGTTCGACTTGCTCCGGCGGTCGCCATGCGACCAGCGACCCCGCTGGGTTTTCGCCGCTCTTGGGTAGAAGCTTTCTTGCCACGCGGCACGGCGAGACGCCGATTGATGGTCCTGCGCAATACCGCAGGACGCCCGGTCCGTTCACTCATGACTGTGATCGGGGTCGCCTTTGCGGTCCCGATGATGGTGCTGGGGATATTTTGGCGCGATGCCATCCACGAGATGGTCGATCTGCAGTTCAACCTGGTGGAGCGCGGCAACACGACGGTGACGTTTCCACACCCCATGGATCGTTTGATCATTCGCGATCTGGCGCGCGAGCCTGGCGTTCTTGCCGCGGAAGGGCAGCGTATCGTGCCGGTGCGCCTTCGTGCGGGCCAGCGCAGCTATTTGACATCCGTGATCGGTCTGTCCGCCGGAGACGAGTTGCGCCGGCCGCACGATGCCAAGTTGCGACCCATCGCGGCCATGCCTGACGGAATTACCCTTACCCGGCGGCTTGCGGAACGGCTTGAGGTGAAGGCCGGCGACGTCATCGCGGTCGAGGCGATGGAGGGCCGCCGGCGAAAGCGCGATCTCCCAGTCAGCGCTATCGTCGACGAGTCGATCGGAATGGCATCCTACATGGAGATCGAGACCCTGAACCGCTTCACCGACGAGGGGGCCGTGGTCTCGGCGGCGAGCTTGTATGTCGAGCCGACGGCGATGCCGGCGTTGGGCCGGAAGTTCAAGAACCTCCCGACCATCGAATCCGTGACGATGAAGGCGTATACGCTCTCCTCCTTCATGGAGAAGATTGCCGGTCTTGTTTTCGTAACTGCCGGCATTCTTGCCGGCTTCGCCACAATCACCACGGTGGGCGTGGTCTACAACAGTGCCCGCGTCAGCTTGCAGGAGCGAGCATGGGAATTGGCCAGCCTCCGGGTGCTAGGCTTCACCCGCGGTGAGGTCGCGGGCATCCATTTCGGCGAATTCGCCATCGAGATCGCTTTGGGCATAGCGATCGGCCTGCCGCTCTCGCGTTTCGTAATCAATCTGATCGCAAGACTTCATTCCAACGAATCCTTTCAGATACCTGCGACAGTCGCACCGCAGACTTACCTCATCGCAGCTGGCGTCGTACTGGTCGCGGCTGCCGCCAGTGCGTACATCGTCAAAGGGCGTGTTGATCGGCTCGATCTGGTCGCGGCGCTCAAGACCAGGGAATGATCATGCGCATCACAGGCCGCCATATCGCGATCGCTGCCGGGCTTCTAGCCATTGCCGGGATCACGGCATGGCTCTTGATCCCGGCGCCGGTGGCGGTGGAGACTGCCGTGGTGACGAAGGGAAGGTTCGTAGCCAGCGTGGATGAGGATGGCAAAACCCGCGTGCGCCAGCGATACGTGGTAGCCACGCCGCTTGCGGGGCGGCTGAGCCGAATCCGCTTCAAGGTCGGCGATCAAGTCCAGGTCGACGACGCCGTCGCGACGATCACCCCATCACCGGCTCCGCTGATGGACCCCCGGACCCGCCGCGAAGTCGAGGAAAGGCTGGGAACGGCCGAAGCCAACCTGGATCGTGCCAAGGCAGTCGTCGAGCGTGCGCGGGCCCAAAGCGAGCAGGCCAACACTGATCTGACGCGGGCGCGGACTTTAGCCCAGCAAGGGGCCGCGACGACGCAGGCCCTTGAACGTGCAGAGCTTGCGGTGCGCCTTGCCGACCGCGATCTGCGTGCGGCGGAGTTTCAGCATCACGCCGCTGAGCATGAGATCAGCCAAATGCGCGCGCTGCTGGCGCGATACAGCAAGGAAGAGGGTGGGCAGCCGGAAAGCTGGAATGTCACAGCGCCGGTCGCAGGTGTGGTGCTCAAGGTGGCACAGGAAAGCGAGACGATCGTCCAGCCGGGCGCGCCGCTGTTGGACATTGGCGACGCCCGGGATCTCGAAGTCGTGGTCGACGTCCTGAGCACTGCTGCCGTCGAGGTCGAGCCCGGAGCCGATGTCACGATTGACCATTGGGGCGGGGAGGGGAAGCTGACGGGCCGCGTTCGTCGGGTTGAGCCGGCGGCTTTCACCAAGATCTCGACCCTCGGTGTCGAGGAGCAGAGAGTCAACGTTCTCGTCGATATCCTGTCGCCGCCAGAGCGCTGGGCGCGACTTGGCGATGCCTATCAGGTGGACGTGCAGATCACCGTCTTTGCGCGGGACGACGCGACCATAGTCCCTTCCGGCGCATTATTTCGTCATGGGGAGGCATGGAACGTCTATGTCGCGAAGGACGGGCGGGCCGAAGTCCGTCAGATCGAGCTCTTGCGCCGGTCCGGCCGCTTTGCGGCGATCGCATCCGGTCTGACTCCAGGGGAAACGGTGATTGCCTATCCCAGCGACCGAGTTGCACCGGGTGCACGCGTCGCGCAACGATCGCGTTGAGGTGATCCCAGGGGCTCTGGTCCATCATTCGCTCTAGCCGATGAATGTCCCTTCGCTTTTGGTTCGTCGCGTTCGGCTGACCTTCACCTGGCTCCGCCGTCAGAGCTGGCGAGCTATCGGCCCAACGATCGGAAAGATCCTGATCTAGGTCATGTACGCCGTCTCGGCGGTTGATCTTGCTCAAGCTGCGAAGCCTCGCTTTGGAAGAGAGTGGGTCCACGTAGCCGTGGAACCAAACCATGTCGTTTGAGCGGGTCCTGCGATGGACGCTGGTTTCGATTGCAATCGCTGGATTGGCCGCCGGCATTCTTGCGCGGGCCGCCGGTCGGCCTGATCTGGCCGATCTTGCATGGGAGCTTGGTACGGCGCCCGTGATCGGAGGCTTGGCAGTCTCGATCGTCAGGGATTTGCGGGCCGGCCGCGTCGGCGTGGACGCGATTGCACTCCTGTCGATGAGCGCCGCGTTGGCGCTGGGCCAGCCGCTTGCCGGGGCAGTGGTCGCATTGATGTATTCCGGCGGGAACGTGCTGGAGGATATCGCTGTCACAAGGGCGGAGCGCGACCTGCGGTCCCTGGTTGATCGTGCGCCGCGCCGGGCGCATCGCAAGACTGGCGAGCGGATCGAGGAGGTCCCGGTCGACGTCGTTTTGGTCGGTGAGCAACTCCTGGTGCGGGCCGGAGAGATCGTGCCGGTGGATGGCATCATCAGCTCGGCCGTAGCCACCATCGATGAATCAGCCGTTACGGGGGAGCCAATCCCAGTCGAGAAGACGAGCGGCAACGCTGTTCTGTCAGGGTCGCTGAATGCCGGTAATACCTTCGAATTGACCGTTACCGCGCCGGCCGGCGAGAGCACTTATGCCGGAATCGTGCGGATGGTGACGGCGGCGCAAACGGCGAAGGCTCCCTTTGTACGGCTGGCCGATCGCTTTGCGCTGCTCCTGCTGCCGGTGACGCTCGTTCTGGCCTTCCTGGCGTGGCGGATTTCCGGTGATCTGACCCGCAGCCTCGCCGTGCTGGTTGCCGCGACGCCTTGCCCTTTGATTCTCGCCGCACCAGTCGCCTTCATCGCCGGCGTGGCACACGCGGCCCGCCGCGGCATCCTCGCCAAGGGCAGTGGGGCACTGGAGGCGTTGGCGCGGGCCCACACGGTGCTATTTGACAAAACCGGTACCCTGACCGTCGGCGGCGCGCGGTTGCTTTCGATCGAGGTCGCGCCGGGAGAGGACGCGGACGAGGTTCTCAGGCTTGGGGCGTCGCTCGAGCAGGCCTCGCATCATGTGCTCGCCAAAACCGTGGTCACTGCGGCCATCGACCGCGGCCTCAAGCTGAAACCGCCCGAACAAGTCAAGGAAGCGATGGGCTCGGGCCTGAGCGGCCTGATCGACGGACGGCAGGTCACCGCAGGTTCGCGACAGATGCTTCCATCAAATGCCGAACTGACGCCGTGGGAGATGCGGGCAATCCGGCGCGCTTCGTGGCGCTCGGCGCTGGTTGTCTTTGTAGCCGTGGACGGCCGTACGATCGGGGCGCTGTTGCTGGCCGACGAGTTGCGCGCCGATACGCCACGGGCGATCCGGCTGCTGCGAGATGCAGGTATCGAGCGAATGGTGATGGTCACTGGCGATCGCGCCGCAGCGGCGCAGGCCATCGGTGCGGCGCTCGACCTCGACGCCGTGCTGGCGGACCGCGTTCCTTCCGACAAGGTTGAGGCGGTGCGCACGGAACAGCGGATGCATCCGACCATCATGGTGGGGGACGGCATCAACGATGCCCCCGCGTTGGCCGTAGCCGATATCGGGGTCGCGCTAGGCGCGCGTGGCGCCAGCGCCTCGTCCGAGGCTGCGGACGTCGTCATTTTGGCCGACCGTCTCGACCGGGTGGGCGAGGCGATCATCATTGCGCAGCGGGCACGGCGGATCGCTCTGCAAAGCATTGTTGTCGGGATGGGTCTGTCGCTGGTGGCAATGGTAGCTGCCGTCCTTGGCTGGCTTGATCCGGTACCGGCAGCGATTGTGCAGGAAGTGATCGATGTTGCCGTCATTCTGAACGCGCTGCGGGCGCTCACGCCGGCTCTTGGCGGCAGCGGCATCCGCATCAGCCCAGAGCAGGGGCAAATGCTGCATCATGATCATGAGGCCTTGTTCAAGGACCTCGACCGCTTGCGAAAAATCGTTGATGCATTGGATGACGTGCCTCCGGAAGCTGCCAAGCCGTTGATCGAGGAAGCTCAGCGCCTGGTCCAGGGCAGTGTCGTGAGACACGAACGCGAGGATGAGGACAGCGTCTATCCCAAGCTTGCGGAGGTGCTGCGCGAACGCCACGGTCTTTCTGCCATGAGCCGTGCCCATCGGGAAATCCTGCACCTAGCCCGGCTGCTTACTCGGATCGTCGACGATCTGCCGTCGGAGAAGATCGATCGCTATCTCGTCCGGGACGCCCAGCGAGTGATTGAGGCGATCGAAACCCTGGTGCGCATGCACACAGCCCAGGAGGAAGATATTTATGAAGCGATGGCGGCTCAGGCGGCAGCTTGACTATATGATCTGCGCGCTTCATCCCTTTGTAGCGGCACTATTCGTCTCGGCAGGCCGCTCCGTTGGCCCGGCTTCGCTCTGAACAGCCGAATGGGGCAGAGTTTCGATCACAGCCTTCGAAAGGCGCCGGTACAGATCACGCCGGCGAACGAGCGGCCACCAGTCGTACAAAAATATCTCTAACGGGCGCCAGTTCGCTACCCACCCCAGGATCAACAGGCTTTCCTCAAGGAGACGCCGCAAGGGGTTGGCGAACAGCGCGCCAACGACGAAATGCGCCACGAGCAGACACGTGATCAGAATGACGAGTCCGATGGCCAGCGACCAGCGGCCCACCCTGAACAGCTCGTTGATATCTCCCTGAATAGCACTCGCTCGATCAGCGAAGTAGTGAGCAAAGGCGTCGCGAAGCTCCGACGCCGCCTTCGCTTGTGCATCGGTCCCCGGATGATGAACCCGAATCCGGATCGCTTGCCGGGCCGATAGTTCTCGCGCCCAGCCGACAATGTATTCTTCGGCCTCTTTGTCGAGGTCACGCTCGCGAAACGGAAAAGGATCGAGTGTGTGAAAGAGCTGGGCGATGTCGTCGACCCGAAGCTCGATCACCTCTTCAGATGCTTGGGCAATCATCAGCCTTCATTGCTCCGGCCCCTTCCAACCTCGCTTGCGCCAAGTCAACACCGGTGACCAGGGATCATCTACTTTAAGTATTTGTTTTCCGACGTAAAGGAGGCCCGCCATCGAAAAGCATGCAGTCGCTGACCTGACGATGCTGCCGGAAAGCCCGCATGCTCTGCCCGTCGCTGACCTGCTTCGGCAGTTGCGCGTGTCCGGTGCCGAAGGGCTGTCCGATACCGAGATTAATGCGCGGCGAAAGCGCTTCGGTACGAACACGATCACCTCGCGGCAGGCCACTGGCGTGATGCGCCTGCTATTGCACCAATTCAAGAGCTCGGTCGTCTACCTCCTGAGTTGCGCAGCCGGGCTGGCGTTCTATTTCGGCGAGCTGGAGGAGGGCAGCGCCATCATAGCGGTCCTAGCCATCAACGCATTGATAGGCTTCGTGACCGAGTTGAGGGCAGCGCGCTCCATTGAGGCTTTGCGTGCGCTTGGTGCGCGCACCGTCCGTGTCCGACGCGAGGGTCGCGTTTATGTCGTGCCGGCCGAGGACCTCGTTCCGGGTGACGTCGTCGTTTTGGACGCTGGTGACGCCGTGTCGGCCGACCTGCGCCTCATCGAGACTTCCCGACTCTCCGTAGATGAGTCGACGTTGACGGGCGAATCGGTGGCAGTCGACAAGCAAACGCACCCAGTCAGCGCAGACACCCGTCTTGGCGATCGCGCGTCGATGGCGTTCAAGGGCACCGCCGTCACACGGGGGACGGGCATCGGCGTCGTAGTGGCAACCGGTCTCATTACTGAACTTGGCCGAGTGACGCGGCTCGTCCTCGAGGCGAGCCCGGGCAGTTCGCCACTCGAACGCAAGCTCGAGCGTTTGTCGGCGCAGCTGGTCGTCGCGACCATTGCTGTCGCTGCAGTGATTGGCGCCGTCGGGCTCATGGGCGGCGAAGATCCCCTCCTGATGGTCGAGGCGGCTATCGCACTCGCTGTAGCAGCGATTCCCGAGGGTCTCCCGATCGTCGCAACGCTTGCGCTCGCCCGCGGCATGTGGCGCATGGCGGAGCACAATGCGCTGGTCGAGCGCCTTTCGGCAGTTGAGACGCTGGGAGCTACTACCGTCATCCTCACCGACAAAACCGGCACGCTAACCGAAAACCGGATGACGGTGCGGCGGCTCTGCACTGCCTCTGGAGAGATCGAACTTGAGACGAAAGCGCCAACGGAGGGCGAGCGTTCGCAGCTTGCCGGCGACCGACAGGCCGCTGAGCTGCTGCGTATCGCGGTCCTTTGCAACGACGCCCATCTCGAGCGCGCAGATGAGGGCGGCAACGGCGACCCGATGGAAATCGCACTCTTGCGCGCCGGGTTGCGCGCGGGCTTGAGGCGGACTGAATTGCTGGATCGGTACCCGATCGTTCACAAGCATGCCTTTGATCCCGCCACCAAGATGATGGCGACCGTTCATGACCATCGGGACGGCGTGCTGGTCGTGGTGAAGGGGGCGCCTGAAGCAGTCCTGGGCGCGGCGACGCGCGTAACCGCCGAGCATGGCGAGATCGCCCTCGAGGACGACATGCGAGCGGAGTGGTCAAGGCGAGCCGATCAGCTCGGCCATCACGGCCTGCGCGTACTCGCCTGCGCGATGAAAACAGACACGCTTGCCGATGCTGCACCCTACGAGGGGTTGGTGATGGTCGGCCTTGTCGGCTTGGAAGATCCGGCGCGTGCCGATGTGCCTCAGGCGATCCAGGACTGCCGCCGAGCGGGAATTCGCGTCGTCATGGTCACCGGCGACCATGTCGTGACGGCGCGAAGTATCGGTCGCGCCGTCGGCCTCGGAGAGAACGTTACGAACGTCGTGGAGGGCAACAAAATCGCGCAGATGATCGCCACGGGGCGGCCCGCGCTCCGCGACATCGGAATCTTCGCAAGAGTAAACCCCGATGAGAAGCTTGCCCTCGTCAGGGCCTATCAGGCCGCGGGCGAGATCGTCGCTATGACGGGGGACGGGGTCAACGACGCGCCCGCCCTGCGGCAGGCCGATATCGGCGTGGCGATGGGTCTGCGGGGGACCGATGTTGCGCGCGAAGCAGCCGCCATGATCCTGCTTGACGACGCGTTTCCGACCATCATCGGGGCGATACGCGAAGGCCGCGTCATCTTTGCCAACATCCGCCGCTTCGTCGCTTATCTCCTGGCTTGCAATCTCAGCGAGGTGATGGTGGTTGGCTTGGCTGTGTTGTCGAATCTCCCTTTGCCGCTCCTGCCGCTGCAAATTCTCTATCTCAATCTCGTGACAGACGTGTTCCCGGCCTTTGCGCTGGCGATGGCTGAAGGCGAGGCAGGCATCCTCGGGCGCCCGCCGCGCGATCCGAAGGAGCCAATTTTGGGTCGTTGGCAGTGGTCCGCGATAGTGTTTTACGGTGCTGCAATGACGCTAGGTACATTCGGGGCACTGGCAACTTCATATTGGCTCGGTCTCGACCCCCAATCAACGGTAACTGTCACGTTCCTCACTCTCGCTTTCGCGCAACTTTGGCATACGTTCAACACGCGTGATCCACATTCATCGCTCTTCGTCAACGAAGTCACTCGAAATGGCTGGCTTTGGAGCGCGCTCTTGCTTTGTGCGGTGCTGCTCGCCGTGCCGCCTTACCTGCCCCCTGCAGCGCATCTATTGCACCTTGCTCGCCCTACCGCAGACATGTGGTTAGTCGTCGTTGTTTTTAGTCTTACGCCTGTGATCGTCACACAGACAGTGAGCGCTGTCGTCAAAAGCTGGCTTACGAGGGGGCCATGACGCCTCGTGCTCGACGAGCCCGTGCGCGCTCCCACTTCCAAGGCGGCTATACTGCTAACGCCTTCCGAGGCGCGCTTGGTTTCGTGTCGGCAAATGCGGTCCTCCGCTGCTGGCCGGTTCAAAGGAGATGTACCACTCGGCTCCATGGCCGCTTTCACCAAGCGCGAGAGTTGACACAAACCGAGACCCATTCCAGCGAAGAACGAAGCGGACAACCGATCGAGATGCGGTTGTGCGGAATTGCAGCCTGTGTCGCAGGGCGGTCGTTGCCCTGCTCCCGGGGACCACTATGACTGCAGATCGCGTGGCCTTCGTTTCCTTGCCCGACCGGAACGATGTAGACCTCGCACGTCCTGCTGTTGAAAAAGCTCGGCGCATAAATCACGCAACCATTGGCTTGCCGGGTCGTGATGGAAGCGGGCGTGCCAATATTGCTTCACGGTAAAACCGGCGATCGCCAGCGGGCAGTCGAGTACGCGCAGTCCGTAGTAGTGGGCCAGGGTCTCGCCAATGTGCCTCGGCAGGGTGGCGATCAGGTCCGTCGTTCCGACGATTGCGGGTAACCCCAAAAAGCCAGGGAGCTCGAGCGCAACGTCGAGGACTATCTGCTGCTCCTTCAGTGCGTCCGCCAGCAATTGATGTCCGGTGCCGGAACGAATAAGGACGTGCGCCTCACGCCGGAAATCCCTTGCGGTGATGCGGTCGCGGATGCGGGCGTGTTTTGCGTTCGCCAGGCAGACCCAATCCTGCGGAAAGAGTGCTTGCTGGAAGTGTCCGGCGTCGAGATCCGAGATGTAGCCGAGCGCCAGATCGGCCTCGCCGGACTGCAGCATTCGTGGTGTATCGCCGCCGATCTGCGCTGCCTCGATGCGGACGCCCGGCGCAACGCGGCGAACGTAAGCGAGGATGGCCGGAAGCAGCGTGATGTGGCTCGCATCCGTCATGCAGATGACGAAGCGGCGCTTCGCAGTCGCCGGATCGAACTCCGGGCGAAGCTCCGCCAGACGTCGCAGCATCTCCAACGCCTGCCGGGCCGTGCCAATGAGAGCCTCGGCGCGTGGCGTCGGCAGCATTCCCTCAGCCGACCGGATGAAGAGCGGATCGTCCAACTCCTTTCGCAACCGCGCCAGCCAGATCGAAATGGTCGGCTGACTTTGACCGAGCTTCTCGGCTGCCTTGGTGACGCTGCCCGTGGCGAACAATGCGTCAAACAGCCGGAGCAGGCGCGGGTCCAGCAGGTTCGTCTCGGAGAGGTCCCGGTGCTTCATTGCGATCTACAATAATGCATATAAGAATCATAGCATATCCAAATAAAGGACGGACTGCTACCACGCGACCAACGCCGGGAAAGGCGCTGGGAGAAGCGTTCGGATGAGGATCTGCTTTATCGGAGCGGGGGCCTTAGGCTCGACCATCGGCGGCACGCTGGCGCGCGGGGGGGCTGAGGTCTGGCTGATTGATCCGTTCCAGGCCCATGTTGACGCAATCAACGCCGGCGGGCTTCGCATGCTCGAAGGCAGCGCCGAAACCGTCGTGAAGGTCACCGCCCGCACGTCCGCGGCCCAGGTCGGCGTCAAGGCTGACCTCGTCATCGTCCTCGTCAAATCCTACCACACGCGGGATGCGATCCGGTCGGCAGCGCCGATCATCGGACCGCAGACGGTTGTGATGTCGCTCCAAAACGGTCTTGGCCACGAGGACATCCTGTCGGAGGAGGTCGGTCGTGACCGGGTCATGGCGGGCAAGACCTACGTCGGCGGCGTGCTGCTTGGCCCCGGTCATGTTCGCGCCGGGGTCATCGGCAAGGAAACCATCATCGGCGAGCTCGATGGGCGCCTGACCGAACGCGCACAGCAAATCTCCGAGACTTTCAACCGCGCCGGGATCCTCACGCAGCTCAGCGACAACATCCTGGGCACGATGTGGGACAAGCTCTTTATCAACGTTGCCGGTGGCGGCGTTACCGCCATTACCGGCCTGACTTATGGTGGCCTCTATTCGCTCCCCATCCTGAAGGAGTGCGCGCTGGCAGCGATTTCAGAGGGTATCGCGGTCGCGCGGGCCGCCGGCGTGAAGATCTCGATTGCCGATCCGCACCGTGCCTGGACGATGGCGTCCGCCGGACTGCCGCCCGAATTCAAGACCTCGATGTTGCAGAGCTTGCAATCCGGCAATCCGACAGAGGTCGATTACATTCACGGCTCCGTCGTGCGTTGGGGCGCCAAGCTCAGCGTGCCGACCCCCGTCAACTCGACCCTCGTCGCGCTGGTCAAAGGGCTCGAATACGCTCGCAGCGACTATCCAGGAAAGGCCTGAGGCGATGTCGTTGCCCCGCGCCTATGTCGAACACGTCGCGATCCGCGTGCCGGACGTCGATCGTCATGTCGACTTCTTTCGTGATGTGCTCGGTCTCACTGTTCGCGACGAGCAACCCGCTGATGGTGCCCGCCCGCGCCAGGTATGGGTGCTCGGAAGCGTGCAACTCATCGAGGACCCGAAATTTGTCGGACCGGAAGGGCGTCTCGCCCATCTCGGCATCATGGTCGACGATTACGAAGGTGTGCTCGCCCGTGCCGCCGCCTGGGGCGCCAAGGCGCTGCCTGCGGGGCCGAACTGGCTCGAGCTGCCGGGCGGGCTGAACGTCGAAATCTTGCAAGCCAGTGCGGGTGCCGTGGAAGCGGCGCTGGCGATCAATCCCCGTGCCTAGAGAAAGACGCGACATGAGCGACGAGCGCTACTGGGACGACGCCAAGGTCGGTGACGAATGCGTCACCCCGTCGGTGGTGGTCACCGAAGCGATGGTGAATGCCTATGCCGAACTGACGGGTGATTTCACGCCGGTCCACGTCGACGAGGACTACGCCAAGACCACTCCATTCGGCACGCGCGTCGCGCACGGGCTGTTCGGTCTGTCGCTGGCCGACGGTTTGAAGACCCGTGCCGACTACCGCTTCCTTCCGGGAATGTCGCTGGGCTGGACGTGGGATTTCAAGCTGCCGATCAAGCTCGGCGACACCGTGCATGTGAAGTTCCGCGTCGGCTCGATGCGCGCCACGAAGCGCGAAGGGTGGGGCATCGTGGTGCTGCCCTCGGAGCTGATCAATCAGCGCGGGGAGGTGGTGCAACTCGGCGAGCACCGGCTGATGATTCCGATGCGCCCGAAGGCCAGTGCCGCAGGAGTGCAGGCATGACCGCGCAAGATCTGCCGCTAAAAGGCATTCGTGTCATCGACTACAGCCATTTTTTGGCGGGCCCGTTCATGGGCCGTTGCCTCGCCGCGATGGGCGCTGAGGTCATCAAGGTGGAGCGTCCGAAGCAAGGCGATGCGGGCCGCGCGCACGGCTATTTCAAGGACGGACAATCCGGCTACTTCCTGCAGCAGAACATGGGCAAGCAGGGCCTGTGCATCGATCTGCGCGACAAGCGTGGCCTCGACATGATGATGAAGCTGGTCGACACCGCCGACGTCTTCATCGAGAACTACCGCCCCGGCGCACTCGAGCGCCTCGGGCTCGGCTACAAGGCGCTGTCCGCGCGCAATCCAAAGCTGATCTACTGCTCGGTCTCCGCCTATGGCCACACCGGTCCCTATGCCGACCGTCCGGGTTTCGGTCTGATCGCAGAGGCGATGTCAGGTGCTCTGGCGCAACTGGGCAATCCCGGTGAAGCGCCGCCGCTGCTGCGGATGCCATTGGCCGACATGTACACCGGCATTCACGGCGTGGCTGCCATCAATGCCGCACTGGTCGGCCGCGCGTCGTCCGGACGCGGCCAACACATCGATCTGGCGCTGTACGACTGCATGGTCTCGATGCACGACTATGCGGTTCAGCGTTACTTTCTCTCCGGCGGTGCCGACCTGCCGAAGCAGACGGGCAGCGGACAGCCGGACTCGACCGTCTACGGTGTCTTTCCGGCCAAGGACGGTAATCTTGTCATCGCCGCGCAAGTCGATGATGCGTGGCGACGATTGGCGAGCCTGATCGGGGGAGACGCGTTGGCATCCGACGAACGCTTCACCACGCCTGCGGCGCGGAACGCGCATTATGCCGAAGCGATGGAGATCGTGCGCACCTGGACGCTGTCGCAGCCCTCTCGGGACGCCTGTCTTGCCGCACTCGAGGAAGCAGGTGTGCCGTCGGCGCCCGTGCAGACCATCGAAGAAGTCGTGAAGGATCCGCAGATCCATGCGCGCGGCATGCTGGTCGAGCAGGAGCATCCCGTGCTCGGCAGGGTGACTTTGCCGAACTTGCCGTTCCGCTTCTCCGGCTGCGACACCACGGTGCACACGCCGGCGCCGCTGCTTGGCCAGGACAACCGCCGCATTGCAAAGGCGCTGGGACTTTCTGCTGAGGCCGTCGATGCGATGGTGCGAGACGGCGTGCTGTACAACGAAGCTGCAGTGCAGGAGTGAGCCATGAGCGATCGCTACGCGGTGATAGGCAATCCGATCGGCTTCAGCAAATCACCCCTCATCCACAGCACGTTCGCCAGAATGACGGGACAGGATCTCGTCTATGAGGCGATCGAGGGACCGCTCAATGGCTTCAGCGAACGGGTTGATCGATTCCGGACGGAGGGCGCCAAGGGGCTGAATATCACCGCCCCGTTCAAGCTCGATGCCTTCGACTATGCAAACGAGCTTTCAGAGAGCGCCGACCGAGCTGGCGCCGTGAACTGCCTGAAGTTCGACGGCGATCGGGTCATTGGCGAGAATTTCGATGGCATCGGACTCGTGCGTGACATCACCGTCAATCTCCGCGTGAAAATGGCGGGCCGGCGCGTTCTGATGCTCGGCGCCGGGGGTGCGGCGCGTGGCGCGCTGCTGCCCTTCCTGCGCGAAGAGCCGTCCGAGTTGGTCCTCGTCAATCGTACCTTATCGAAGGCTGTGGCATTGGCCGAAGAGTTTGCCGGTTGTGGTCCCCTGATCGTCAGCGGCTATGCTGAGCTGGCCGATCTCGCCGAGGGCTATGACGTCGTGGTCAACGCGACATCGGCCAGCCTGCGAGGTGAGATGCCGCCACTTCCCGGCAATGTCTTCCGCGGTGCGGCGCTGGCGTACGAACTGGCCTACGGCAAGGGATTGACTCCCTTTCTGCAAGCGGCCCGCGTCGAAGGCGTAGCCAAGCTGGCGGACGGTGTTGGCATGCTGGTCGAGCAGGCCGCGGAAGCTTTTTCCTGGTGGCGCGGCGTTCGACCGGGCACGACACAGGTCATCGCCGAACTGACCGTGCCTTTGAGCTGACGGGCGATGCCGAGCATGCATCAGAAGTCCAGCTTTCTCGTGGGCCTGATCGGCAGCGGCATCGCGGCGTCACGCACACCGCCGATGCACGAAGCGGCCGCTGACGCCGCGGGCATCCGCTATCTCTACAAGAAGATCGATCTGACCGAGTTGAAACTTGGTGCCGAAGCGCTGCCGGAATTGCTGACGGCGGCAAAGCGGATGGGCTTTGACGGGTTGAACGTGACCCATCCCTGCAAGCAAGCGATCCTTCCACTCCTGGACGAGCTTTCGCCCGACGCGGAGGCGCTGGGCGCCGTGAACACCGTGGTCATCAGGGACGGTCGAATGACCGGCCACAACACCGACTGGTTCGGCTTCGCCGAGAATTTTCGCCGCAACATGCAGGGTGCACCACTCGGTCGGGTTGTCCAATTCGGCGCGGGCGGCGCAGGCGCGGCGGTTGCTTTCGCGCTGATGAAGCTTGGCGTGCGGGAACTCACCATCGTCGACGTCGATTTGGCCAAGGCGCAGAATGTGGTCGACGGCTTGTCTCCTCGATTTGCAGAAGGACGCTTGCGGGCCGGCCATGATGTCGCGGCGGCCGTGGCTGCCGCAGACGGTATTGTCAATGCGACGCCGATCGGCATGGACAAATATCCGGGGACGCCGCTGCCGACGGCCTTGCTGCGTCCTGATCTCTGGGTCGCCGAGATCGTCTACTTCCCGCTGGAAACCGCACTGCTGCGCGCGGCGCGTGCCCTCGGCTGCCGCACCGTCGATGGCGGTGGCATGGCGATCTTCCAGGGCACGGAGGCATTCCGCCTGTTCACGGGCATCTCACCTGATGCGGACGTCTTCTTCGCCACTTTTGCATCCCTGGGAGGGTGACGTCAGGCCGATGGGCGAGCGGCACGCACAACGCCCGAGAGGAAACGCAAGATGGGCTACACGCTCGATTTCTCGGTGGTTTGGCATGCCATGCCCGCGCTGCTGTGGGGGTGCGTGGGGACGTTGGGCCTCGCGCTTGCCGGCATGACGCTCGCGATGGTGATCGGCGTCGCCGGCGTCGCGGCACGCGATTCGAAGGCGGCCTGGTTGCGTGCTCTGGTGATCGGCTTCGTCGAGATCGTGCGCAATACGCCTTTCCTGGTGCAGATCTTCTTTCTGTTCTTCGCCCTGCCGCTCATCGGCTTGAAGCTCAATCCGACAGCCACAGCCATTATCGCGCTCGGGGTCAACGGCGGCGCCTATGCTATCGAGATCATCCGCGGCGGGGTGCAATCCATTCACAAGGGGCAGGTCGAGGCCGGCTACGCGCTCGGACTGCACAAAGGGCAGGTGTTCCGGTTCATCGTGCTCAAGCCCGCGCTTCGCGCGATCTACCCCTCGCTCACGGGTCAGTTCATCATGCTGACGCTGACCTCGTCGATCTGCTCGGCGGTGTCGGCCTACGAATTGACGTCGGTTGCGCAGCGCATCGAAAGCGACACCTTCCGCAGCTTCGAGGTCTATTTCTCCGTCACCTTCCTCTACCTCGCGATCTCCTGGCTGCTGATGCTGGGCTTTGCGGTCATCTCGCACCGCTTCTTCTCATATCCGACACGCTGAGGAGGGCAGGTCATGACACCGCATTTTGGTCTTCCCGAGTTCGGCTTCCTGTTGCGTGGGCTGCAATGGACGGTGCTGCTGACGCTGGTTGCGTTTGTGGGCGGCTGCACGGCGGGTCTGGCCGTCGCATTGCTGCGCACCTGTGGTCACAAAGGCGTGGAGTGGATCACCCGTATTTACATCGGGATATTCCAGGGCACCCCGCTGCTGCTGCAGCTTTTCGTGGTGTATTACGGATTGGCGCTGACCGGGCTGAAGCTCGACGCCTT
This sequence comes from Bradyrhizobium guangdongense, assembly GCF_006483445.1. GTDB lineage: Bacteria > Pseudomonadota > Alphaproteobacteria > Rhizobiales > Xanthobacteraceae > Bradyrhizobium > Bradyrhizobium guangdongense_A. The sequence goes on from NZ_PPPT01000097.1 coordinate 38,848, forward strand.
CGTCGCGGTGGCGATCGGCTTCACAGTCAATGCATCCGCCTTCCTCGGTGAGATCTGGCGCGGTGCGATCCAGGCCGTGCCGCGCGGCCAGACCGAGGCGGCGATGGCGCTTGGACTGCACTATTCGTCCCGTATGCGCGACATCGTGCTGCCGCAGGCGATCCGCATCTCGCTGCCGGCGACCATCGGCTATCTCGTGCAGCTCATCAAGGGCACGTCGCTCGCCGCCATCGTCGGCTTCATCGAACTCGCCCGCGCCGGTCAGATCGTATCGAACCAGACCTTCCAGCCGTTGCTCGTCTTCGGCGTGGTCGGCGCAATGTATTTCATCCTCTGCTGGCCACTCTCATGGTGGGGCAGTCGGATGGAAGCCAGGCTCGCCCTGGCCAGCCAAAGGTAGGACCGGCGCACCTGCCCAATCACAAATAGCCATCACTAGGAGGAGAAGTTCATGTTGTTATCACTCAATCGTCGCCAGCTCGGCGTTGCGCTTTTGACTCTGGGGGCCATCGCTGTCGCGGGCAAATCGCAGGCGGGCACTCTGGAAGACGTGAAGAAGAAGGGCGTCGTCGTTATCGGCATCCAGGGCGATAATCCGCCCTGGGGCTATGTCGACAGCTCAGGAAAGCAGGATGGCATCGATGCCGACATGGGCCGCGCTTTCGCTGAATATCTTGGCGTGAAGGCCGAGTTCGTCCCGCTGGCGGTGGCCAATCGCATTCCGGCGCTGACCACAGGCCGCGTCGACATCCTGTTCGCAACCATGGCCATGTTGCCCGAGCGCGCGAAGGCGGTGCAGTATTCCAAGCCCTATGTCGCCAACGAGATCACGCTTGTCGCTGCCCAGGCGACCCCGATCAACAGCAATGCCGACATGGGCAAGTACGTTATTGGCGTTCCGAGGTCCTCCACGCAGGACACCCAGGTCACCAACAACGCCCCGTCCGGCACCCAGATCCGCAGATTCGACGATGACGCCGCCACCATCCAGGCGCTGCTCTCTGGTCAAGTCCAGGCCGTCGGCGCGAACCTGTTTTATCCGCAGCGCCTCAACGCCGCAAAGCCGGAACTCGGGTTCGAGCCCAAGCTTCACTTCACCGCCCTTTACAACGGCGCCTGCACGCGCCTCGGCGAGAAGGAGTGGAACGAGACGGCCAACAAGTTCATCGACGAGATCAAGTCGAACGGCAAGCTGGTCGCTTTCTACGCCAAATGGATGAAGGTCCCGGTCCCTGTCTTCCCCGACTCGGTCCCCGGCGTTCCCTTCACCGTCCAGTAGCCACTGCGAGCGGCCGACGCGATCCGCGTTGGCCGCCGCCCGACAGCGGAGACCAGCATGCAGGACAATATCCTGATCGAAATGAAGGGCGTGCAGAAGTGGTACGGCGGGTACCAGGCTCTCCGCGACGTCGATCTCATCGTGCGCAAGGGCGAGAAGATCGTGCTCTGCGGTCCGTCCGGCTCGGGCAAGTCGACGCTGATCCGCTGCATCAACCGCCTCGAGGCGATCCAGCAGGGCAGTATTGTTGTGAACGGTCATCGGCTGGACGACAGCATCAAGGCTATCGATGTCGTCCGTCAGGACGTCGGCATGGTCTTTCAGAGCTTCAATCTCTTTCCGCATATGACGGTGTTGCAGAATTGTACACTCGCACCTATTCGCGCGCGCCGCATCAGCAAGAGCGAGGCGGAGGCGACCGCGCGAAAATATCTCGAGCGGGTCCACATCGGTGACCAGGCCGAGAAGTATCCGGCTCAACTTTCGGGCGGCCAGCAACAGCGCGTCGCGATCGCGCGTGCGCTCTGCATGCAGCCCAAGGTGATGCTGTTTGACGAACCGACCTCGGCTCTCGACCCTGAGATGGTCAAGGAGGTGCTCGATACGATGATCGGCCTTGCCAACGACGGCATGACCATGATCTGCGTCACGCACGAGATGGGCTTTGCCCGCCAGGTTGCCGACCGGGTCATCTTCATGGCCGAAGGCCAGATCATCGAGGAAGGCGCGCCCGACGCCTTCTTCCGCAATCCACAGCACGCCCGCACCAGGCAGTTCCTCGGCGAGATCCTTGCCCATCACTGAACGGAGTTCTTCCATGAGTCGTCTTGTCTACGTCCTGAACGGACCAAATCTCAATTTGCTCGGCAGGCGCCAGCCCCACATCTACGGTCACGAGACGCTTGCGGACGTGGAGCGGGATTGCGGGGCGCTGGGCAAGGAACTCGGCCTGGAAATCCGCTTTCATCAATCCAACAGAGAATACGAGATCATCGATTGGATCCACGAGGCGCGCGAGACGGCTGCCGGGATCGTGATGAACCCCGCCGCTTTCACCCATACATCGGTCGCCATCCTGGATGCGCTGAACACGTTCGAGGGGACGGTGATCGAGGTGCACATTTCCAACGTTCACAAACGCGAGGAATTCCGCCACCATTCGTTTGTCTCCAAACGAGCTGACGGGGTCATCGCAGGCTTCGGCACTCAGGGTTATCTGCTCGGCTTGCGTCGCGTGGCCAAGCTGCTTGATGAGAAGAAGGGATAGCATCGCATGAGCACACCCGTCCGCCTCTCGGTGATGGGAGCGGGTCTCATCGGCAAGCGACACATCGAACACATTCTCGCGCGGCCGGAGGCGATGCTGTCGTCGATCGTCGATCCGGCGCCGGCGGCACGAGAGTTGGCGGTTTCGCTGAAGGTGGACTGGTTTCCGTCCTTTCAGGACATGCTCTCCGGAAATCGGCCGGAAGGGGTGGTTGTCGCCACCCCCAATCAGATGCATGTGGCCAACGGCATGGATTGTATTGCCGCGGGTATTCCAGCGCTGATCGAGAAGCCGCTAGCGGATGACGTGGTCGCTGCAGAGGCGTTGGTCGAAGCCTCCGAGCGAGCGGGTGTGTCGCTGCTCACCGGCCATCATCGCCGCCACAACCCGATGATCCAGCGCGCCAAGGCGGAGATCGACAGCGGTCGGCTCGGCCAGATCGTGTCGGTGCATGGCATGTTCTGGCTGATCAAGCCGGACGATTATTTCGACGTGGCCTGGCGCCGCGAAAAAGGGGCGGGGCCTGTCTTCCTGAATCTCATCCACGATGTCGACCTGCTTCGGTACCTGTGTGGGGATATCGTGGCGGTACAGGCCGCCCAATCCAATCGACTACGTGGCAACGCGGTTGAAGAGACAGCGGTGATCATCCTGCACTTCGCGTCCGGGGCGCTGGGAACGGTCAATGTCTCGGACGCCATCCAGTCGCCCTGGAGCTGGGAATTCACGGCCGGTGAGAACCCGGCCTACAGTCATACGCAGGAGGCGTGCTACCAGATCGGCGGCACGAGGGCATCGCTGGCACTTCCGCAACTCGATCTATGGCATCACCCAAGCAAGGCCAGCTGGTGGGCGCCGATCGAGCGCGAGCGGCTGAGCTACGAGAAGGTAGACCCGCTCGGCCTGCAGATTGCCAATTTCTGCGGGGTTATCCGCGGCACCGCCGCGCCCCTGGTGAGCGGGCGCGAAGGACTGAAAACCCTTCGAGTAATCGACGCGGTCAAGCGCGCGGCGGAAACCGGAGCTCTCGTATCGCTTTGATACCGGAAAGTGGCGCGTGGACGCATCGCGCCGGAATCAGAACCCGACCTGCTCGTTCATGTAGAACGTGTTGAGGATCGAGATACGCGGCCGATCGGTCTTGATCGGCGGCCGTCCGTGCCAGCTCATCTTCGTCAGCGAGTGGTAGGCCTTGAGGACGACGAAGGCGTAGCCGAGATTGGGCAGGAACGGGACGGTCTTGACCGGCTCCAGGCAGTACGAGTTGACGTGCAGCAGGCCCTTCAGCGACGCCTGATACAGCGTGGTGCCGAGATTCTCCTGGCTCGCGTCGGGCGGGCAATAGAGCTGCATCGTCACCACCTTCTTGCGGGTGTCGGGATGCGGCTTGATCTGGTAGCCGTCGACGTCGCGGTAGAGCACCGGCTTTGCGACCAGGGTCAGGTCCTCGGCCTTCGCGACCTTGTCGCCCTTGGCACGGATTTCCAGGCCGTCATGCAGCCGATCCCGGATCGCCTGCTCGACCTCCTTCGACGTCAGCATCGCCGACACGGCCTCCCAGGCCGGCCGGATTTTTGCCTCGACCTTGCCGATGTGCTCGCCATAGAGGCGGAGCGCGAGGCGCGAACCGGACGCCGTGATCTTGTCGTATCCTTCGGTCGGCTCGCTCTTGATGAGGTCGCGGTAAAAATCCTCCGGAAAGAAATTGCGGAAGACGATGTGCGGGAACGGGTTCGCCGAATAGTCGGCGGCCCGAATGCTCGACACGGCATGAGCAATGAGTTCGTTGGTCAGGGAGTCCTCGGAGGACTGCCTCATTGCTAGGGTCATCTCAACCTCACTCGGGTAGGGAAATCGCTTCGATACCGTGGGATAGAAGAATGTGGAGACCAAGTATAGCGCGAAACGCCATGCGGGTCAGCCCTGTCGCCTCCTTCTGAGAGTGCCTATAACTTATTGTTATAGCTATAATATTCGTCTCGGGAAAATTGAGAATGCCGGATGGTTCCGCGCTAACCTGCCGGATCTTGGTTCCGCCATTCGCGTGTTCGATCCCTCCCTCCCCATCCATAGTAGCCACGAAGCGTCGATCATCGGTCCAAACAACGAAGCTTCCTCTCTTGTCGGCAGGACTGCATGCCACGCGCCCCCGCGTCTCACTTATAGAACCGAGCGTCCCATTCCTGGAGCTGGACAGGAAATTTGGAAATCCCTTGAGTTTTCCGCAACGGGATTTGTGGGGAGGCAAAGGGTGGCGAACGTAGCGCAAGCAAATTCACAAGGAAGCGCCGGCGAAGGACATGGCTCCAGCGCCGTCGGCACCAGCACGTGCCTTCGGAGCGCGTCCGTTGAACGTGCATCGAGATCGGCCTGGATCGCGATCGCGCTCAGCTTCGTCGCGGTGCTGCTCGACGGGCTTGATACCAGCTCGATTGGCGTGGCTGCTCCCGCGATCGCAGCTCACTTCATGGTGTCGCCGGCGGCGCTCACGCCTGCATTTGTGCTGACGAGCGTCGGCGCCGTGCTCGGATATCTGGCCTCCGGGCCGCTGGTCAGCCGCTGGCAGGCGCGTACTGTCCTGATCGCAAGCGTGACAGCGTTTGGCGTTCTCTCGCTGGCAACGCCGCTTGCGGGTTCGGTGGGGCAGCTTGCGGTGCTACGCCTGATCACCGCGATCGGACTCGGTGCAGCATTGCCATCGGCCATTGCAATTGCGACGTCGCAATGCCCGCCACGGCTGAAGGAGACGGCTGCCGTCATCGTCGGCACCGGGCTCGCCGCCGGCGGTATCCTGGGCGGTGTGCTGGGCGCAGTCCTGACCGCGCGTTTGGGTTGGCAGTCCATCTTTATCATCGGCGGTGCCCTGCCGCTCGCGCTCTCGCTCGTTCTCCTGCTGTGGTTGCCGAGGCCGATCGCCGCGCGCGATCTGGGGTCGACGAATCAAAGCGGCGTGCACCGGGGCGGTCTCAAGCTGATCGGAGATCTGCTCGCCACCGGCCTTGCGACCCGGACCATTAGCCTCTGGATATTCTCCTTTCTGATCTTCGCCGACGGTTACGCACTGGTGTTCTGGCTGCCGACGCTGCTCGTCAAGCTCGGCTTCTCGCCCGAATTCGCGCAGCTTGGCGTCAGCTTCTTCAGCGCCGGCGGGCTGGTCGCCAACGTCCTCGTGATGCTCCTCGTGAGCAGGCTTCCGATTGCGCGTATCCTGCTGTCGGCCGTGGCCCTTGCGGTCATCTCTGCCGCAGGATTTGCGGCGCATGACATGGTCCCGCTCGGTATTTGGCTGCTGATCGCCGGAACCGGTGCAGGTCTGATCTCCTGTAGCGTGGGCCAATCCGCTCTCGCCGTGGCGATCTATCCCGAAGCGCTTCGCACCCACGGGGTCGGCTTCTCGGCTGCCGCAGGCCGCATCGGATCGATCGTCGGGCCCGCGGTCGCAGGTCTCCTGGTTTCGATCGGCGTTGCGCCGAAAGCGATCGTGCTCGCGGCCTCGCTTCCCGCGTTGCTTGCGATCTTCGCCCTGCTTCCGCACTTGCGGACGACGGCGCGGTCATGATGCAGCGTTTCGAATCTGGAACGCTGCTCGCCATTTTCGGACGCTGGATGGGTCGGGTGCGAGAGCTTAAGCCGTGGGCCCAGGAAGTGCCTTGCTGGAACAGGAATGACCGCCGTGGAGCATGTTGAGCTGGAAACGCCGTTTGGTCGGCTGCGCGGCGCGCGATCCGAGAGAGTGACGGCGTTTCGGAGAATTCCGTACGCGGAAGCCCCCGTCGGCCTGTTGCGCTTTGAGATGCCATCAGCGCCGCCGCGATGGGGCGGCGTTCGCGACACGATCGCGGCCGGACCGGTCCCTCCGCAGAATCCATCGCGCCTCGATGTGGTGATGGGGACCTACGATGTCGAGCAAAGCGAGGATTGTCTCCATTTGGACATCTGGACCAGCCATGCGGCGGGCGACCGCGCGCCGGTCCTGGTGTTCATTCATGGCGGCGCCTTCATGACCGGAGGCGGATCGCTGCCTTGCTACGATGGAGGCATCCTCGCGAAGGAGAATGGCCTCGTCGTCGTCAACATCAGCTATCGGCTCGGCATTCTCGGCTTCTTCCCGCATCCCGGCCTTGGCGGTCTGAACCTCGGCCTGCACGACCAGGTCGCAGCGCTGCGCTGGATTGCACAAGCCATCAGTGCGTTCGGCGGCGATCCGCAGCGGATCACGGTGATCGGCCAATCAGCCGGCGCGTTCAGCATCGCGGCCTTTGCCGGCATCGAAGCCGGATCGGGGCTGTTCAACCGGGCGATCCTGATGAGCGCGCCGGTCGGCATCAAGCTGCGGACCGTCGAACAGTCGCGACCGGTCGCAAATGCGATCCTCGATGTTCTCGGGATCGCCGCTGACGATTTCGACAAGCTCCGAACGATCCCGATCGATCACGCCCTCGAGGGCCTGCGCACGCTGCAAAGGCGGCCGCCGGCGACGCCGGGAGATATCACGCCGCCCTTTATGCCGGTTCTGGACGATGCCCTCGTGCAACGCGATCCCATCGCGTCAATTCGAGGCGGCGGCGCCCATTGGTGCGACATGATGATCGGGGTGACGCGCGAGGAGTATGCAGCGTTTTCGATCTCGAATCCTTCGCTCGACGAACTCTCCGAGGAAGCGCTGGAGGACCTGATCCGATCCCACGGTGACGCCGACGCAAGCACGACGCTTGCAAGGCTGCGTTCGGCGCGCGTGCCTGCGACACCTCGCATGATCCTGGGCGACTTCCACAGCGAGCGGATGTTCACAAAGCAGAGCCTGGAGATCGCGGCCACGCAGTCCGGGCTCGGTCGAAAAGCGTTCACCTATCTGTTCGATTGGCAGGCACCCGTTCCGGGACTGGGAGCCTGCCATTGTATCGATCTTCCCTTCCTGTTCGGCAACATCGATGTCTGGCAGGCGGCTCCGATGATCAAGGGCGCCGACAGGCGCGAAGTGCAGGACCTGAGCCGGCTCTTCAGAGGCTCGATCGCCGCGTTTGCGGCAGCGGGAGACCCGAACGCACGCGGTCTCCCCGAATGGCCCGCTTACACAGCGGATCAGGCGGTCCTGCGTTTTGATCGCCGCATCGCCGCATCGCGATACATCGCCTGACTCAACGCCTGGCCGGTCTGCGCCTACGCTTCTTGGAGGCGCGTTGGGATTTGGGCTTCTCATCGGGCGCCGCGCCCGATTGCGGCCGACCGTCGGACGGGCGCAGCCTGTCCTGAAGAAATTTGGTAAGACCAGTCAGGAACAACCGGCCGGCGATTGTCAGGGACCGGCGCGAAGGATAGAGCGCATAGAACGTCACCGGGGGCGGCGCCCAGCCGGGAAGCGGCAGAACGAGCCTGCCATCGAGCAGGTCGGCGTCACACATCGGCATCGGCAGTCGCGCGAGACCGAGGCCGCGTAACGCAGCCTGGCGAATGATGTTGAGGTTGTTGGCGGAAAAGTTGAGCTTGACGTTGATCTCCGTCGTCGCATCGTTGGCGCCCAACAGCCGCCAGCGCGCCATGAAGCCATCGGCGCCCCATCCGACGCCCGGGAGACCTTCGAGATCTGCGGGGCTCGCGCGGTGGCCGAGGCGCGCCATCAGGGCGGGCGCTGCGACCAACTGGTAAGGCGTTGTCGCGAGCTTCTGGCAGATCAATTCGGAGTCCGCCAGATCTTCTCGCGCTGGATGGATTGCGAGATCATAGTGATCGATCTTCGGGTCGAACGTTCCCTTGGTATTGTCCAAGGTCAGCCGGACATCCGGATAGGTCTCGGCAAACTGGATGGCGAAATCGGTGACCAGAATCTCGGAGAGGACGGCCGGGCAGGAGATGCGCAGCATACCTGAGGGGCGGTTGGTGCGGACCTCCGCAAGCGCCTTGATGGCGACCAGTTCCTCCCTAATCTTCTGGCTCCGTTCGTAGATCGAGAGGCCGATTTCGGTCGGCGCAAAGTTTCGCGGGCCGCGATGAACGAGATGCACGCCGAGCTGACTTTCGAGGTCACTGATCCTTCTGCTCAGGCTCGACTTCGGAATGCCGGTCTTGCGGCTCGCAGCCGACAGGCTGCCGGCTTCGATGATTTCGACGAGGAGTGTCAGGTCATCGACTGTTCCCATGGTGATCCTCTGCCGAGACCTCAGACAGGAAGTCCGCTTCGATGAGACGATCGAAAGCGGGACTTCCGCAAGCACGCCATCGTTCCAATCCTGGAACGTGACTGTACCGATTGCCGGACTTTTTGTCCCGCGTCCACTGCCTATGCTGTTTCACCGAACCGAACGGGGCGGTTCGAGGGGAAACGCCGGACCACGACAGCGTCTGATGTCTTGGACCGGGGCATAGAGAACATTGGAGGGGGAAGTGAAGCGTCATATTCAGCCGATACTCTTGGCACTGGCTTTTGCGTCGTTCGCAAGCGCGGCAGCTCTCGCGGAGGATTTGCCGGTCAAGGCCAAGCCGGCGTCGTCCGGTCAGCCATTCTTCTTGTTGATCGATGATCGTCTCACCTTCTCATACATCCCCAAGGCGACGGACCCCGGGGTGTTCTCCAGGAATCCGGACGGGTCGCTCAACAGCACGACCGCGATGCAGGTCTACTCGTTCACCCATTTCGACATCTGGCAGTATGGCACGAACTTCCTGAACATCTCGATGTTCAAGTCGGACCATAACGATCCCGCCAGCCCCTGCACGAACGCGGGCGTCGTCGTCAATCCGGGCACCGGTGTCGCAACGCCGGCTAATTGCGCGGGTGCAATCTCCTTCACTGGCCAGGGCCGTTCGACATTCGGCTGGAATGAAATTTTCAACACGAAGGCTTTCACGGTCGGCCCGCTCCGCAACATCTCCTTCGAGGTCGGTTTCGACCTGAGCTCGACGAACTACTATCGGGCCGCGGCTGCGCAGGCCGTCTCGGCCGGTCTGCAGTTCCAGTTCGATCTTCCCTACAAGGGCTATGTCAACGTCGCGCCGCTCGCGACCTGGATCTACATGGCACACATGGGATTCCTGCAGTGCGGCGGTGGCTTTGCCCCTCCGGTGCCCGGCGTGAGCTGCCTGCCCGACGGCAACCGGCGCTATCAGCCGACCTGGGCGATTGAGACGAATTACTACATGGATCTTGGCTTCCTGCCTGAGAGCGTGCGCTACTTCTCCGTCAGCGGTCGGGCGCAATTGCTTGGCGCCCTCGGCCCGGAGAACAGCCCGCTTCCCTATAATCCATTGCCCTTAGCGGCGCCGGCCAACTCCATGACAAAAATCTCTCTCAATTCCGAGCCGATCCGCCTGACCTTCGATGCCTCCAAGGCGATGTGGGGCCCGAAATTCTCGCACTATGTCGATGTCTGGGTGGCCTACCGCTACTGGCAGAACAAATACGGTCTCGATCACAATGTCAGCAAGCTCTGCACGATATCGCCTGGGGTGAGCAACAACACCTGCACCGAATCGAGCATCTACAGCGGCATTAGCATGAAGTTCTAGTTTCGCTTGCCTCCAGAAAGCGATTGATGCCGCGCGACTCGCGGTATCATGCTTTCGGTGCTGCACCAAACGGGGGCGGCATGAGAATTCAAGAAACGTCAAGACTAGAGAGGGTGCCTGCCCATCCAAGGTTGCCAGCGCGGAGTATCCGGCTTCCTGGATTCGATCCGGGCGGCTTGGCACCGTCAATCCGCCGAGAAGCCGAACGGCACGCTCAGCGTCCTGAAATCGTCCGGAAGCAGCTCGCGTCCGATCGGCGGCGCGGAGCGCGCGGTGCATCGCGGGCGATGGCAGACGCGGCAGGCGACGCCGATCGGCGTGATCTCGTCCGCGCTCGGCTCCTTCTGATTGCGGGTGTAGATCAACTGCCCCGCATGCTCGGCGGCGCAGCCGATCGCGATCGCCCGCTCGACGCGGATCGCGCCGAACGAGCCGCCGCCGGCGGTGACGGTGCGCGCGATCGAGAAGAAGCGCTTGCCGTCGGGCAGCTCCAGCCATTGCGTGATGATCTGGCGCGGCGTCTTGAAGATGCCGTGCACCGACCACAGCGGACAGGCGCCGCCGTGCTTTGCGAACGGGAAGCCGGCGCCGTCGAGCAGTTTTGAGATATTGCCGGCGGGATCGACGCGGATCAGGAAGAACGGGATACGTTCGAGGCCCGGCCGCTGCAGGGTCGTGACGCGGTGCGCGGTCTGCTCGAAACTGGTGCCGAACTGCCGCGCCAGCGCTTCCAGATCGTAGCGGCGTGCGTCGACGGCCTTTGCGAACGCCGTGTAGGGCATGATGAGGGCCGCAGCCGCATAGGCGCCGAGCGCCCGGCGCGCCAGGAGCTGCGCGCTCTCGGAGGTGAACTTGCCAGCTTCGAGGGCCGCAGCGATCTCGTTTTCCATTTCGAGGTAAGCGAGCTGCTTGGCCAGCTCGAAATGCAGGCTTGCGGTATCGAGTGAATCCTCCAGCAGCAATTGCCGGCGATGCAGGTCGAGCCGCCTGAGTGAGCCGAGCATGACGTTGGGCGGCAGGTAGCGGACCTGCAGGTTATGCCGCGTCCTCAGCCGGTCGATGAAACCGGCCGTGCCCGCCGACTCCTGCGCGATGCGTTCGGCGGCGTCGTCGATATTGGCAAAGTTGTTGCGACGTGCGGCAAGGAATCGCCGGACGTCGGCGACGGGATCGTTGGCGTCGAAATCGCCGTGGCCAGACGATGCGGCGGCGCCCGCCAGCGCGGGGTCCCGTCGCTCCGCCAGCGCCAGCTGTTCCTCGCGATAGGCGGTGTAGAGGCGAAGGAACGCCTCGGTCATGCCGGGATAGCTGACGGCGAGGTCGCTGATCTCAAGCGTGGGGATGTCGATGTCGGAGAACATCGGATCCTTGAGCACGGACTGCATTCGCGCGGTGTGGTCGGCGCCGCCGTCGCCGGCGAGATCGGCGAGGTCGATCTTGTAGGTCCGGGCTAGGCGGAGCAGCATGTCCGCCGTCACCGGCCGCTGATTGCGCTCCAGAAGCGCGACGTAGGGGGCGGAAATCTCGAGATCCGCCGCCATATCGGCCTGGGTCAGGCCCAGATCGCGCCGGAGCCGGCGCAGTCGGGGGCCCATGAAGATCGAACGGGCGCTGGTGGTGGTGCTCATGGCGAGTTCCCTGGCGCTGTAAGGTCCTTACAGCTATACAGCATATTCTTGTAAAGTGTGACAAGTTTTCCGCGTAGGGACTGGTCTTTGACGGGTTGGCGCGTTCAAAAAGGTGCCAGTTGTCGTCATCGAAGGGATCACGGACATGAATTTCCAACCGCGCGGGATCAGCGACCGGGCCATCCAGGGACCGGCGTCCTACCAGAACGAGATTGAGGCGGCCGAAGCCCTCCTCAAGGACAAGCCCACCTGGAACGGCGTCTCCGCCGAAGCCGTGGCGCGCATGCGCCTGCAGAACCGCTTCAAGACCGGCCTCGACGTCGCCCGCTACACCGCGGCGCTGATGCGTGCCGACATGGCCGCCTATGACAACGACCCGACCAAGTACACCCAGTCGCTCGGCTGCTGGCACGGCTTCATCGCCCAGCAGAAGCTGATCTCGATCAAGAAGCATTTTGGCGGCAAGACCGATCGCCGCTATTTGTATCTCTCGGGCTGGATGATCGCCGCACTTCGCTCCGAGTTCGGCCCGCTGCCCGACCAGTCGATGCACGAGAAGACCTCGGTGCCGGCCCTGATCGAGGAGCTCTACACCTTCCTGCGTCAGGCCGACTCGCGCGAGCTCAACGACATCTTCCGTGCGCTGGACAAGGCGCGCAAGGAAGGCGACAAGACCCGCGAGAAGGAGCTGATCGAGAAGATCGACAACTTCCAGACCCACGTCGTGCCCGTCATCGCCGACATCGACGCCGGCTTCGGCAATGCCGAGGCGACCTATCTGCTCGCCAAGAAGATGATCGAAGCGGGTGCCTGCGCGCTGCAGATCGAGAACCAGGTCTCCGACGAGAAGCAGTGCGGTCACCAGGACGGCAAGGTCACCGTGCCGCACGAGGTGTTCATCGCGAAGATCCGCGCCTGCCGCCACGCCTTCCTCGAGCTCGGCGTCGAAGACGGCGTCATCGTGACCCGCACCGACTCGCTCGGCGCCGGCCTCACGCAGCAGATCGCCGTCAGCCACAAGCCCGGCGACCTCGGCGACCAGTACAACAGCTTCCTCGATTGCGAGGAAGTGACGGCGGCGACCGCCCGTAACGGCGACGTCATCATCAACCAGAACGGCAAGATGATGCGTCCGAAGCGGCTGCCCTCGAACCTCTATCAGTTCCGCCCGGGCACCGGTGAAGACCGCTGCGTGCTCGACAGCATCACCTCGCTGCAGAACGGCGCGGACCTGCTGTGGATCGAGACCGAGAAGCCGCATATCGAGCAGATCGCCGGCATGGTCGATCGCATCCGCAAGGTCATCCCGAACGCGAAGCTCGCCTACAACAACTCGCCGTCCTTCAACTGGACGCTGAACTTCCGTTGGCAGGTGTTCGACGCGTGGAAGGAAGCCGGCAAGGACGTCAGCAAGTACAGCCGTGCCGAGCTGATGAAGGTGGAGTACGACAACACGCCGCTGGCGATCGAGGCCGACGAGCGCATCCGCACCTTCCAGGCGGATTCGGCCAAGCGCGCCGGCATCTTCCACCACCTGATCACGCTGCCGACCTATCACACGGCCGCGCTGTCCACCGACAACCTCGCCAAGGAATATTTCGGCGAGCAGGGCATGCTCGGCTACGTGAAGAACGTGCAGCGCGCGGAAATCCGCCAGGGCATCGCCTGCGCCAAGCACCAGAACATGGCCGGCTCCGACATCGGCGACGACCACAAGGAATATTTCGCCGGCGAGGCCGCTCTGAAGGCAGGCGGCGTCCACAACACGATGAACCAGTTCGGCTAAGCGAACGGATCATCTGAGTTCTTGCGGGGCGGTCTCGTCATCGAGGCCGCCCCGTAACTTTGACGAGAGTAAACACTCCTGAGTTTGGCGCGCGTCAGCGTCGCTCCAGCCGCCTTCAAGATCGAACCGGCTGCCCGATTCCCAGCAAATTACCTTCGCTGTCGCGGAACCATGCGCCCCGCTCGCCGATACCCTTGCTGGGGTAGTTCCCGGTAATCTCCGCAATGCCGTCGACGGTCTTCAGGCCAGGCAGGTCATACTCCTCGAACGCGACGCCCCGGGCGCGAAGCTCGCGCACCGTTGCCTCGATATCCTCCACTTCCCAGCCCATCTGCGTGTGCGTGCCGGATTGCGTTCCAGCCGAGACGAAGATCGCAAACTCGCCAGTCGCACCGGCGTAGCGGAGCCCGCCCTCGCGCTGTTCGGTCGGTTCGAGCCCAAGCTTTTCCGAATAGAACGCCCGCGCGCGATCCAGGTCTTTGGCCGGGAGACGGGTTGCTACCTTTGCGTTCCTGAGCATGCCCTCTCTCCTGTCTCTTGTCCTTGAGCTCGGGCTCCGCGCTATCAGTTCTCGCCGTCGGCGCTACGAAATCGCGACGATCTCGATCTCCTGACCCGCGTTCTCGAAGACGTCTCCGACCGCCTTGCCCATCAGGAGACGGGCGATCGGCGAGACGAAGGAAATCATGCCCTGCTTCGGGTCGGCTTCGTCTTCGCCGACGATGCGATAAGTCTGGACGCGTCCATCGTCACGCCTGAAGGTGACGGTGCTTCCGAAGCTTACGCTATCGCTCGCGGTCGGATCCGGAACCACCTGCGCCGTTCGTACGCGCGCCGCAAAGTATTTTCCATCGCGGAGCGGCAGCGCGCTCTCGCGGCGCCGTTCATTCACGTCCTCGATCTTCTGCGCGAGTTCGTAGGCCTCCTGCGCCTGCTTGAGCTGTGCTTCCAGGGCCTTCAGGCCTGCCGCCGTCACGAGGTTTTCGTGCGGCGAGATCGGGCGATCCGGCAGCAGGGTCTCTGATGCCGTCTCGGCGCTTTCTTCCTTGGTGAATGCGACGCTCAACTAACCCTCGTACTGATCCAGTCCCATCGCCCACAGCGCTTCGTCATGGCCGTTGGCGTAGTTGCGGTTGTTCACCGCCGGATTGCGGTTGACCATCGGACGCATGAACATCGGGTGGGTCGCGCTACGCACCTCGTGCTCGACCGTGAACAGGTGCTTGCCGCTGTCGAGATCGACGATGTCGCAGAACCGGTACTGGTACTGATTGTCCTCGCGCGAGACCAGATTGCGCTCGAGGAGTCGCCGATAAGGGCCTGAGAAGTTGGTGATGTACATCTGCACATGGTGGCCGTCATAGTCGGGCTGCGGCCGGTCGCTCTCGCGGTACAGCAAATATTGATCGCGGCCGGTTTTCACCGTCGCAACCTTGCCGTCGCCATTCCGCAAGCTCGCGGGCATGCCCATGATGTCAGGATAGAACGCGCAAATCGCTTCTGCGGTTCCAATGGGCACCTCGAACTCGACATAGGGAATGCCGAGCGTGATGCGGCCGAAGCGCGCGGCGTCCGGCTCGTAGCAGCGCAGTCGGTTGCCCCATGGGCAGGTCGCCTCGACATAATCGTTGTGCTCGGCGAACGCGAAGGCCGTGCCCTCGAGCTTCTTCGCAACCGAGGCCAGCCGCTGCAGCAGGGCTTCGCGGCCCGCGATGACAAGCCCGGTATGACCGCGCACCACCTGCGGCTTGCCGCTCGGCAGGTGAAACTGGCTCCGCCCGGCATTGATCCACATGTTGGTGTCGGACACCATCAGATAGGGATCGCGGGTGAGCCCAAGTCCCGCCACGTAGAATAACGTCGCCAGGCGCTGATCCGGGACCTGGATGTTGACGTGCTCGAAATGAATGGCGTTGCCGAGATCCTCGGCGGAACGGTCGAATTTTTGGGACATGGATGCGGCTCTGGCTGCGGGACGGACTACCTATAATAGAGCAGAACGCCCGCCTGTCGAAACCTCCGGCCGATCACTTCTGCTGACCGAGCCATGCGAGCGGCCGCCTTGCCGCTAAGGCCATTCCCTGTAATCTGGCAAGAAACAACAGGGAAGAGACCGATGGGGGGAGTTTTGGAAGGCGTGCGCGTCCTGGATTTCGGGCGCTATATCGCAGGGCCCTATTGCGCGACTTTGCTGGCTGAGTTCGGCGCCGAGGTCATCCGCGTGGAAAAGCGCGACGGCAGCGAAGATCGCTTCGTCGCGCCGGTCGGCGAAGGCGGCGAGGGCGCGCTGTTCCTGCAGGTCAACCGCAACAAGAAATGCATCACGCTCGACCCGATGAAGGACGAAGGGCAGGAGGTGATGCGCCGCCTGATCGCAACATCAGACGTCGTCGTCGCCAATCTGCCGCCGCAGACCTTGCGTGCGATGAAGCTCGACTACGACTCGTTGAAGGCAATCAAGCCGGACATCATCCTGACCACCGCGACCGCATTCGGCGGGCCCGGGCCATGGTCCGACCGCGTCGGCTTTGATGGCGTCGGCCAGGTCATGTCGGGCTCCGTCTACATGACCGGCGAGGGGAATCCGCCATACCGGGCCGCGGTGAACTGGGTCGATTTCGGCACGGCCCTGCACTGCGCGTTCGGCACGCTCGCGGCCCTCATCGAGCGCGGCAAATCCGGACGCGGGCAGATCGTCGAAGGCGCGCTGCTTGCCACCGCATTGTCCTTCACCAACGCGACGCTGATCGAGCAGGCCGTCATCAATGTCAACCGCGTTCCGACCGGGAATCTCGGCCAGACCGCAGCACCGGCCGATATCTACCGCACCAAAGACGGCTGGGTGCTCTGCCAGGTGACCGGTCATCCCCTGTTCAAGCGCTGGGCCAAGCTGATGGGCGAGGAAGAGCAGTGGCTGAACGATCCGCGCTTTGCCGACGACATCAGCCGCGGCAACAACGGCCCGATCATCAGCGAGCGGATGGCGCGCTGGTGCGCCGAGCGCACCACGCAGGAGGCCGTCGATACGCTCGGCAAGGCGATGATCCCGACCGGCCCCGTGCTGAGCCCGCAACAGGCGCTGGACCATCCGCACATCCGCGCTGCCGGTTTCATGCAGGATGTCGACTATCCCGGCCTGCCGAAACTGGCCCCGGTCTCGCGGGCCGCCATCCGGTTGTCGGAAACACCGGGCAAGATCGCATCACGTCCGCCGACGCTCGGCGAGCATACCGACCGGGTGCTGGCCGAGCTCGGCTATAGCAGCGATGCGATCGCTGCCCTTCGGAGAGGCGGCATCATCTAAAAAAGCGGCAGCATCGGCCCTTGCCATCTTCGGTATGATAGTTTTTGATAAACATCATACTTGGAGTGGCTACGGTGAATGGACCACGGCGCGTGATCAATGGGGCTGTGCGGGCGGTTAAGCCCGGCACGGTCCTGCTGTTCGGCGGGCTCATTGCCGCCAATATCGCCGCCTGGGCCTGGGCTTTTGCTGTCTTCGCCGACCGGCCCGCGATCATGGCGACCGCAGGGCTCGCCTGGGTGTTCGGCCTGCGCCACGCCGTGGATGCCGACCATATCGCGGCCATCGACAACGTCGTGCGCAAGCTGATGCATGACGACGATGCACCCAGGAGCGCGGGGCTTTATTTCGCGCTCGGCCATTCCACCGTGGTCGTGATTGCAACCGTGCTGCTCGCTGTGGGCGTGGTGAGCTTCGGTGGCGACAGCCTGCTCAAAAGCATCGGCGGCCTGATTGGCACGTCGGTCTCCGCGATCTTCCTGCTGCTGATCGCCGTCATGAACCTCGTCATCTTCGTCAACCTGTGGCACACCCTGCGCGCGGTGCGCGACAGCGGTGTCCACGATGCCGAGCAGCTCGACGCATTGCTGGCGGGCCGTGGCTTCCTGGCGCGGCTGCTCGCGCCGATGTTTCGCCTGGTGACAAAACCAAAGCACATGTATCCGCTGGGCTTCCTGTTCGGGCTCGGTTTTGACACCGCGACCGAGATCGGCCTGCTCGGCATCTCCGCAACCGAAGCCGCGCACGGCATGTCGCTGTCGCACTTGCTGGTGTTTCCTGCCCTGTTCGCCGCCGGCATGGCGCTGGTCGACACCGCGGATTCTGCGCTGATGGTGAGCGCCTATCGCTGGGCTTTTGTCGATCCCGTGCGCAAGCTCCGGTACAACCTCACGATCACCGGTGCGTCCGTCGCGGTCGCGCTGTTCATCGGCGGCGTCGAGGCGCTCGGGCTGATCGGCGAGCAGCTTGGGCTGTCCGGCGGTCTCTGGGCGCTGGTCGACCATCTCAACGACTCCCTCGCCGGTTTTGGCTTCGTCGTCATCGCGCTGTTCGCACTCGCCTGGCTCGTGTCCTTCGTGCTTTATCGTGCCGCGTTCAGAGCCGATCGCGCTGAGGCGGACGAGTTGAAGTGCGGTAATGTGGTCGAGGCTGCCTAGGATCGGCGCGCTCGGCGCCTGCGTCCTCCTGATCGACACGACGCGCGCTCTTGCGCAGGATGCCGGAGGCGAACGCCGCCTGCCGCCGATCGAGGTGACGCGCGACGACGTTCCGCGGAAAAAGCAACAGCCAGCGCCGCGCCGGCCCACGCGAACGGCAGCAACCACGAGCCGTATCGTGGTTTATCCTGCGGCATCGGTTGCATCGGACGGGCGCGGCACGGCGTCCGGTCCGCCCGTCGCACCGAGCATGGCGAGCCAGATCACGGTGTCGGGCGAGGAGTTGAACGCACGGCCGGTGACGCGTCCCGGCGAGGTGCTCGAAGCCGTCCCGGGACTGATCGTGACTCAGCATTCCGGCGAGGGCAAAGCCAACCAGTATTTTCTGCGCGGCTACAATCTCGACCACGGCACCGATCTCGCCGTTTATGTCGACGGCGTGCCCGTCAACATGCGCACTCACGCGCATGGCCAGGGCTACGCCGACCTCAACTGGTTGATTCCGGAAACCATCGGCGCGATGGAGGTGAAGAAGGGGCCTTACTTCGCCGACGAGGGCGATTTCTCCTCGGTCGGCGCCGTGCATATCGGCCTGATCGACCGCACCGTGAAGGGCCTGGCGCAGATGACCGCCGGCAGCTTTGGCTATCGCCGCTTCCTCGGTATGGATTCTGTGAAGCTCGGCGAGGGCACGCTGCTGGTCGCCGGCGAAGCCGGCACTTACAACGGCCCCTGGGACAATCCGGACAATGTGCGCAAGCTGAACGGGCTCGTGCGCTACAGCCAGGGCACGGCGACCGACGGCGTGTCCGTCACCACGATGGCCTATGCGAACACATGGAACTCCACCGACCAGGTGCCGCAACGCGCGATTGACTCAGGCCTGCTCGGCCGGTTTGGGTCGGAAGATGAGAGCGACGGCGGCAACACCAACCGCTTTGCGCTGTCGGTGCGCGTGGCGCAAAGCGATGACAAGGGATCGTGGAAAGCCAACGCCTTCGTGGTGAAGAGCGAGCTCGATCTCTACAACAATTTCACCTATGTCCTCGCCAATCCCGTACTCGGCGACCAGTTTCACCAGCACGACGACCGCCTGATGGCCGGCGCCAACCTCTCGCGGACGCTCGACGGATCGTTCGCGGGCCTGCCGATGCAGACCACGATCGGCCTGCAATCCCGCTACGACGCGATCGATCTCGCGCTCACCAGGACATTCCAGCGCAGCTTTCTCTCCAATATCCGCAGCGATAAGGTCGGCGAGGGGAGTGTCGGGGTCTTTGCCGAGACCAGCATGCGCTGGACCGACTGGCTGCGCACGATCGCCGGCTGGCGCGGCGACTACTATTCGGCCGACGTCACCTCGCTGTTCAATTCCAACAATTCAGGCCGCGCGAACGCTGCGATCGGTAGCCCAAAGCTGCGCGTGGTGTTCGGCCCCTTTGACAAGACCGAGTTCTTCCTCGGCGCCGGCTACGGCATGCATTCGAATGACGCGCGCGGCGCGACCACGACCGAGGACCCCAGTGATCCCGTCAACAAGCTCACGCCGTCGCCGCTATTGGTGCGCACCAGGGGCGCGGAGGTTGGCGTGCGCAGCAAGCTCATTCCCGACACCGAGACCTCGCTCAGCGTCTTCATCCTCGACCAGAATTCCGAGATCCTGTTCTCTGGCGATACCGGCGACACCTCGGCGACGCGCGCCAGCCGCCGCTACGGCTTTGAGTGGACCAACCATTACCGCCCAAGATCGTGGATCGATATCGACGCCGATCTCGCCATGACCCATGCGCGCTTCCGTGGCACGGATCCGGACCAGGCCGCGGTCTACGCCTCGCTCGCGGGCTTTCCGGAAGCGCAGATCGGCAACGCGCCCGGCAACTACATCCCGAACGCGCCGGCAATGATCGCATCCGCAGGCATTACGCTGGGGGAGAAGACCGGCTGGTTCGGCGGCGCGCGCTGGCGCTACATCGGTTCCAGCCCGCTGACGGAGGATAACGCGTTCCGCTCGCAGCCGACCAGCATCGTCAATGCGCGGCTCGGTTACCGCACCGAGAACGGCTGGCGCATTCAGTTCGATGTGCTCAACCTCTTCAACAGCAAAGCGAACCAGATCACCTATGCCTATGGTTCGCTGCTGAAGACCGACACGCTCTACAACCTCTGCGCCGCCAACGCTGCGCCCGCCGCCGTGTGCAGCAACGGCGTGATGGATTACGTGCTGCACCCGGTCGAGCCCATGACCTTCCGGGTGACGATGGCGGGAAGTTTTTAATTCGCGCTCAGCGCCGTCCTGGCCACTTCGGCCATCCAGCCGGAGGCCGTCGGCAAAATCGCGTCGTTGAAATTGTAGTACGGGCCATGCAGCTCCGCGCCCTCGCGCAAAGCGCCGTTGCCGATCCAGACGAAGGCGCCGGGGCGATGCTGGAGGTAGAAGGCAAAATCTTCGCCGGCCATGCTGGGCGCGAGATCGCGCCGCAGCGGCGCCGCGACCCTTTCCGCGGCCATGCGCGCCAGGCCCGCTTCGTGCGGCGCATTGGCGAGGACGCCGACGCCGGGCGTGACTTCGGACGAGACCTTGACGCCAAAACTGGTCGCGACGCCCGCGCAGACCCGCTCGATGCCTTCGGTGATGACATCCCTGACCGGGCCGCGGTGATTGCGCAGCGTGCCGCGGATCGTCACGCGCGAGGCGATCTGGTTCGGCACCGTGCCGCCCTCGATCGTGCACAGCGACAGCACGGCGGTGTCGAGCGGATCGACGCTGCGCGACACGATCGATTGCAGCGCGACGATGAGATGCCCGGCCGCGACCACGGGATCGCGCGTCAGATGCGGCATGCCGGCATGGCCGGGATGTCCGTCGATCGTCAGCGTTACCCGACCGCCGGCGGCCATGACAACGCCGTCATGCACCGCGATCGTACCGGCCTCGAGCCCGGGCCAGTTGTGGAAGCCAAAGATCTGCGTCATCGGAAACCGCTCGAACAGGCCGTCGGCGACCATCGCCTTCGCGCCGCCAAGCCCTTCCTCTGCCGGCTGGAAGACGAAATCGACGGTGCCGCTCCAGCTCGTGTCGGCGGCCAGCAGCGCGGCAGCGCCGAGCAGCGAGGCTGTGTGGCCGTCATGTCCGCACGCATGCATGATGCCGGGATTGCGCGAAGCGTAGGCAAGCCCGGTTTCCTCCGTGATCGGCAGTGCGTCCATGTCCGCGCGCAGGCCGACGCGTCCCTGGGCAGCCCCGCGCGTCAACGTCGCGACGATGCCGTGGCCGCCGATGTTGGCCGTAAAGGGAATGCCGAGCTCGATGAGCCGCGCCTGCACGAAGGCCGCCGTCGCCTTTTCATGCAGGGACAGTTCGGGATGGGCATGCAAATGCTGGCGCCACGCGGTCAGTTTCCGGTGCAGGTCGGGTGTTACGGCTGGTGTCACGATTGGCGTCTCTCGCAGGCTGCGGCTCCCGCCACCATAACGAAATCCGCGCGCCCGTCATCCGGCGCCCGCGAATAGCTCGCGTGCAGCAGCGCTGCTCCTCACATCGTCATGGCCGGGCTTGACCCGGCCATCCACGTCTTTCTCTTAGCGCGAAGAACGTGGATGCCCGGGACAAGCCCGGGCATGACGGAGAACCCGCGACGTCTATGCGAGCTGTGCCAGCCCCTTCCAGTCGAAACTGATGCCGTGGCCGGGTCGCGGCGGCGCCAGGGCCATGCCCTTCTCCAGCACCAGGGGATGCTCGATATAGCGGTCGAGCCCAAAGCCATGGGCCTCGAGATAGGAGCGGTTCTGGCAGGCCGCCAGCAGGTGCACGGTGATGTCGTGCGCGCCATGGCTCGTCACCGGCAGGTTGAAGGCCTCTGCGAGCCGCGCGATCTTCATGAAGGCGGTCACGCCGCCACAATTGGTCACGTCCGGTTCGGGATAGGACACGGCACCCGCCGCGATGTAGTTCTTGAACTCCCACAGCGAACGCAGATTCTCGCCGGCCGCGATCGGCACGCCGCCGGCGGCCATGATGCGGGCATGGCCTGCGACGTCGTCGGGGATAATCGGCTCCTCCAGCCAGGTGAGGTCGAATGGCTGCAAGGCGCGGGCGGCGCGGATCGCTTCCTCCACCGTCCATTTCATGTTGGCGTCCGCCATCAGCGGAAAGCCCTCGCCGAGATGCCGGCGCATCGCCTGCACACGCGCAACGTCGGATTTGAGATCGGGGCGGCCGACCTTCATCTTGATGGCGCGAAAGCCTTTGGCGATGTTGTCGGCGGTCGGCTTCAAGAGCGCTTCGACCGTCAGATCGAGATCGATGCCGCCGGCATAGCAGGGCACGCGCGCGTCGTACCCGCCGAGCAGGCGGAACAGCGGCAGGCTCGCGCGCCGTGCCTTCAGATCCCATAGCGCGATGTCGAGCGCGGAGAGCGCGAGCACCGCGGCGCCGCCGCGTCCGCCATAATGCAGCGCCCACCAGACGTGATGCCAGATCGCCTCGCTGTCGTCGGCCTCGCGGCCCTCGACCAGTTCCGGAATCTCGCGCTTCAATATATCGGCGATCGCGCCGCCATTGCGGCCGACGGTGTAGGTGTAGCCGACGCCTTCCGCGCCGTCGGCATCGCGCACGCGGCAGGTGATGAGCTCGAACGCCTTGATCTCGCCATGCGTGCTATCGGAG
Organism: Bradyrhizobium guangdongense; assembly: GCF_006483445.1. GTDB lineage: Bacteria > Pseudomonadota > Alphaproteobacteria > Rhizobiales > Xanthobacteraceae > Bradyrhizobium > Bradyrhizobium guangdongense_A. Next base: position 61,438 of record NZ_PPPT01000097.1, read on the forward strand.
AGAATCACGGGGAGGGGGATCCGGTAGAGTCCGGTCTCGGTGGTCTTGATAAGCGCCATGTTGTTTCCTTCCCGTCTTTTTCCTGCAGGTTAGGCCGATCGCCTGGCTTGGGCAACCTGCCGCGTGGCGGAATTGGCGTGACGATCCGCGCATGGAAACGCGATTGCGGAATCCGCCGCGTTCGATATTGATCTTGAACCGCAGCAAGCGTCGCAAGAGATGGCGCGCGGTTTCGCGATGGGAGTACGACATGCAGAAGATTGTTCGCTCGCTGGCGATGATCGCCGGATTATCTCTTGCGGCTCTTCCGTCGCTTGCCGCCGCGCAAAAATATCCAAACCATCCGGTCAAGATCCTCGTCGGCTTCAGCGCCGGCGGCCCCGTCGATGTCGTCGCGCGCATCGTCGCGGATAGGCTGCAGGCAAAGCTCGGCCAGCCCTTCGTGGTCGAGAACCGCGCCGGCGCCAACGGCATGATCGCGGCTGAAGCTGTTGCACGCTCCGAGCCCGACGGCCACACGATTCTTGCCAGCAACTCGTCCGCGATCACGCTCAATCCGACGCTGTTCAAGGACGCGCGCTACGACGTGCAGCGCGACTTTGCGCCGCTCACGACAGTCGTGTCGGCGCCGCTGGTGCTGGTGATCAATCCGGAGAATCCCAAGACGGCCGACATCAAGACGGTGGCCGATCTCGTCGCCGCCGCCAAGGCTGCCCCCGGCGCGCTCGCCTATGGCTCCGGCGGCAACGGTAATCTTGCGCACCTCGCCATGGAGCTGTTGAGCCAGAAGGCCGGCATCAAGATGATCCACGTGCCCTATCGTGGCGGCTCCGCGGCCGAGGTCGGCATCCTCGCGCAGGAGACTTTGGCCGTGTTCGATCCGCTCTCCGCCGTGCCGCTGGTGAAGGCCGGCAAGCTGCGCGCGCTCGCGGTGTCCTCCGCCGCGCGGCTGCCGGCTCTGCCCGACGTGCCGACGGTCGCAGAGGCCGGTTATCCCGGCTTCGACCTCTCGTTCTGGGTCGGCTTTCTGCTGCCGAAGGCCACGGCGGCGCCTGTTGTCGAGACGCTGCACAAGGAGATCGTGGCTGTCGCGACCGATCCGGCGTTGAAGGAGCGGCTGGAGACGCAAGGCGTCGTGTCCGTGCTCGGTGCGGCCGATTATGCGGCGAGGATCGAGAAGGAGACGCGGGAACTCGCCGCCGTCGTCGCCGCTGCCAACATCAAGGCGGAATGAGGCAAGTCGCCCGAAAATAAATCCTGCGGCGATGTCGGAACGCGATCGGGGCTAGCGTCCTTGGACCAGGACCCAGCGAAAAGGAGCCGCAAATGGCGCAAGCCGCGAAGAACACGATCTGCATCTGGTATGACAAGGACGCCGAGGCTGCGGCCCGCTTCTATGCCGCGACGTTTCCGGACAGCAAGGTCGGGGCGATCCATCGTGCGCCCGGCGATTATCCCGCCGGCAAGGAGGGCGACGTGCTGGTCGTCGAGTTCACGGTTGCCGGCGTCGCCTGCGTCGGCCTCAATGGCGGCCCCATGTTCAAGCACAACGAAGCGTTCTCGTTCCAGATTGCCACCGACGATCAGGAAGAGACCGACCGCTATTGGAACGCCATCGTCGGCAATGGCGGGCAGGAGAGCGCTTGCGGCTGGTGCAAGGACAGATGGGGCATTTCCTGGCAGATCACCCCGCGCGTGCTCACCGAGGCGATGGCCAAGGGCGGCGGCGAGGCCAAGCGCGCCTTTGCGGCGATGATGGACATGAAGAAGATTGATGTTGCCAAGATTGCGGCGGCGCGCCGCGGGTGATCCCGCTCACCGCTTATAGCCAACGTAGCTCATACTGATCGAGGCGCGGCGCGGCGGCGTTTGCCACGCCGACATTTCGATCGTGTCGGCGCCGACGCGCCAGCTCGCCCGATGAAAGTGTTCCTTCTCGGTCGGCTGGTCGGCCCGCTCGCGGGCCTTCAACGATGTCTCGATCAGGCCGGGCAGCGTGTCGGCCGAGACGCCCGTGGCCGACACTGCGCAGCTCACGCTCGGCCCGTCGTCGGGCCCGGTGAAATAGGTGCTGATGCCGCCGACCTTCTCGCCGTTCTTCATCAGCCTCGCAAAGTAGACGATATCGATATTGGCCCCACGCTCCATCTCGGGTTTGACCGGGTTGTCGCTGACGAAACCGAGGCTCGTTGCGATGCGCTGGATCTGGCTCGGCCTGGCCGGCTTGGGCGCGCAGATCTTTGCGAAGAGATCGACCAGCATGGCGCTGTTGTCCTCTTCCGCAACCGTCGTGTCCGCAAGCGCCAGCAGCGCCAATCCCGCGATCGTAAACCGGATCATGCGCATCACCGCATCGTCGCGAGCTGCACCGCGAGCGCGCAGGCGCGGTCGTATTCGTCGAGATTGATCCATTCGTCGATCGTGTGCGCCTCGTTCTGTCCGGCGCCGAAGGTCACGGTCGGAATGCCGTGACGGACCATCCAGTTCGCATCCAGCCCGCCATTGGCGGTGCGGACGTTCGGCGTGCCGCCGACCGCGGAGACAGCCTCGACCGCGCGTTTGACGACGGGCAGATTGTCCTTCATGCGGAACGGATAATAGTCGGTCACGGCCGTGAACTTGACCTTCCCGGACTTGCCTTGCGCATTGGTCACCTTTTTGGCGGCCTTCTCGAACGCCGCCTTGTAGGCCTTCGTGATCTCCTTGAAGAATTTTCCGTCATGGCTGCGGCTCTCACCGCGCACATGCACATAGTCGGTGACGACATTGGTGGCATCGCCCGCGGGGCGGCCTTCGCCGCCGGTAACGGGACCGACATTGCTGGTGCCTTGCCTGGCGCTCGCGCCCTTGCCCTTCACCACCTTGCCGAACCAGCCGCCGGCCTTCACATCCGCGAGCGCCAGCGCGAGGATCATGGTCGCGGAGATGCCGCGCTCCGGTGCGACACCCGCATGCGAGGCGCGGCCAAAGATCTCGACATGCCAGCGATCGGCGCCGACCGCGCCGATGACGACGTTGGAGGCCGAGCCGCCGTCATAGTTGAAGGCCATCTTCGGCGAGCCGAGCTTGTCCAGCTTGACATGGCGCGCGCCATAGAGCCCGCTCTCCTCGCGCACGCAGAACAACAGCGTGATCGGCGGATGGTCGAGCTTCTGCTTTGCGAGCTCGGCGGCCAGCGTCACCAGCACGCCGCAGCCGCAGCGATTGTCGCCGCCCAGCGCGGTTTTTGCCTCGTTGACGATCTTGCGACCGGAGAGTTTTGGCTTGGCGCCGGCGCACAGCGGCACGGTGTCCATATGGGTCATGAACATGATGCGCGGCTGGTTGTGCAGCACGCCGCGGCCGGGCAGGTCGACGATGAGGTTGCCGGTCTCGGTCGGCACCGGAATGCGCGTGTTGGCATCGTCGAGCCGGATCGCATCCGCGGATACCCCGGCCTCTTGCAGCGCCGCGGTGAGCTCGCGCCCGATCGCGGCCTCCTGTCCGGTCACCCCTTCGACGGCGAGGAAGCGCATCAGGCGATCGGTGGCGGCTTTGGTGTCGACGGGCATGAATCATTCCTTTGCGTAGACCGTTGCGACTCTAGTTTATCGCCGGCGGCCGCGACGTATAGGCCAAAAAGATCAGCGATCCGATCGTGAGTCCCGTCGCCATGAACAGCAGCACGGCGGGCAGGCCCGCGAGCGCTGCGACCGCGCCGGTGATCGACTGCATCAGCGCCGCACCGAGGAAGAAGGCGAGGTTGACCGCGGCGAGCGCCTTGCCCGCGGTCTGCGCGTCGACCAGTTGCCGCGACATGCCAAAAATCAGCGGCTGCGCCGAGGTCGCCAGTCCAATGAGCACGAACAGCGCGAAATCGTATTGCGGCGGCATCACGGAGACGCCGAACAGCGCGGACACCGGATAGTTCGGCGCGCCGAGCGCCATCAGCGCCAGCAGGATCGCGCCGGTCAGATGCGAGGCCGCCACCAGCTCGCGGCGCCGGCCGAGTTTCCGGTCGATCATGCCGATGCAGAGCGGGCCCAGGATCATCGCGAGCGTGAAGGCGCCGAGCTGGTTGCCGGCCTCGACCCGCGAGAGTCCCTTGATCTCCATCAGCCACGGCCCGCCCCACAGTCCCCGCAGCACCAGCGAGGTCGCAAGCGACACCAGCGCAAGCGCGATCAGCCCGCGCAGCTGATACGACAGGCCGAGCCTGAGCACCTCGATCATCTGCTTCAGCGGCGAGGAATCGTCCTTGTGCTCGGCTGGCTGGCTCGGCACCAGCAAGAACACCGCGAGCGCAACCGCGACGCCGGCGAGGCCAGCGATCCAGAACCCGGCGCGCCAGCCATAATGATCGACCACGAAGGCGAGCGGTGACGACGACAGCAGCATGCCGACATTGCCGATCGAGAGGATCGCGCCCGACCACAGGCCGAAGCGCGCCGCCGACAATTGCTTGGCGGCGAGCGTCATCGGGCACATCAGCATGCCTGACGTGGCGATCCCCAGCAGCACCTGGCCGACCGCAAAGCTCTCAGGTCCGGTCGCAAAACCCGACGCGATGGCGCCGACCACGGTTCCCGCGAGCAGGCTGAGCGACACCGGCCGGACGCCGAACCGGTCCATCGCGGCGCCGACCGGAATCTGCGCGGCCGCAAAGGCAAAGGGATAGACCGAGGTGAAGCTCGCCAGCGCCTGCGGCTCCAGATGGAAATCCGCCGCCATCAGGTCGAGGCTCACGGCCGGAATGGTGCGGAGCAGCGTCGACAGCATGTGCCCGCAGGCGAGAGCTACAAGTGCAAACACCAGCGCACGGGTGCCGACGCCGGCATCGTCATTGGCAGCAATATCCATGCGCGTCCCGTCCCGACCAGCTTTTCGCTGGCGTTACACGATCGGACGACGCGTGCCAACTGCGCGAGGGACAGCCCCGTCATTCCGGATCGCGGGTGTTCGGCATCCCTGAGAAATCCGCAAGCCGCGTAAGCAATGCGATGTCCAATGGTCCGATCACGGGAACACGCGAAGACGTGACCGGCAAATGTGTTCTCCTTCACACGGTCTCTCCCACGAGAGGCTCAATTATTGGTTGTGTTTCTTGATTTCATGAGGAGGCTGCAATGGGATTTCCACTTCTGAAATTGATGGACATGACCGGGCCCCTGAACTTTCCGACCGACATCGCCATGGCGGAAGTCATCGGCCAGGAACGTTTTCAGGTGGCCACGATGCGTTTGGTGCCGAATGACGAGCTCGAGCGCACCGAGTTCGAGTTCGACAATCAGTCATTCGTGCCGTTCCAGAATCCGCTGCAATTGCGGCTTCTCCTCAACGGGCCGGGCGCAGCGTTCCTCGGCGAGACCATCATCGACGCCGGTGATGCCGGCCAGGGAGCGAAGAACATCAAGTTCAACCCGGCCGGGCCCGGCGGACCGTTCTACGAGCTGACCTACAAGGTCCTGCCGGCGAACTGACCTGCGGCCGCCGTCACCGCGGCGTGCCGCGGCACGCCGGGTGCGGCAATTGTGCAAATCGCGCTCACTGTCGTGCAACGCTCTCTGCGCGCAGCGTCCGTCGCTTTCGCCACACCTGCAGATCGACCATCACCTTGATGGCTGCGGCGAGAACAAGCGCGCAAAGCGCCAGTTTCGAGACGGTTTCCATCGTCCCTTCGATCAGCACGCAATGGACCACGCCGCCTGCGACGATCACGATCGCGAGCGGCATATGGATGATGCGCCAGGTTTGCGCGCGCAGTCCCAGCCGCCGCCGCAGTGCGGCGAGAGACGCCACGGCGAAGATCGCCCACATGGCGATCACGCCGAAGGGCGAGAACGGCGTCGGCGACGCGAAGGTGAGGGCGTCGATCATGTCGGGCGGGCTGGTGATCCAGAGGCCGGCGACGTGGATCACGATGGCCAGGACCAGCGCGCCGCCGATCCAGTGATGCGCGCGCCGCCCGCGATAGGCCGACAGTCCCGGCAGATAGCCGCCGATCAGCAAGGGCTGAACCAGCACGAGCCCGAGCGCGACGATCCCTGCGAAGCCGGCGAGGATGTAGACCGGGCCGCGCCATGCGAGCTGCTCGCTCGTTGCGGCGAGCGCGATCGGCACGCCAACGGCAAAAGCAAGGGCGACCCAGATCAGGATCGCCCGCGCCGATGTCCACCGCTTCATTCGCAACCCGTCAGGCCGGCTGCAGCACGAAGTGCGCCTCGAGGCTGGTCTCTTTCGCGCTCTTCATCACCGGCCGCAAAAACACGGTTTTGAATTCACCGCTGTCATAGGCGAGGTGACCGTGCGGCTGGCCGAAGATCGGAATGATCTGCGGCATCTCGAGCCGGAACTTGCCGTCCTTGTCGGTGAGCGTCGCGCCATGGCTCTGCGGCTCGTGCTCCTGTCCCTCGACGGTGTGCGCCCAGATCTGGATGCGCTGGCCGGCGAGCGGAGCGCCGTCGCCGGCGCGGCGCACCGTGCCGCTCATCCAGAAGCCGCCCTTGCCGATCCGGTCCACGATGTCAGCGCCCTTGCGATAATTGTTGGCGCCGCCCGACATCGACTGCGTCGGCGCGAGGCCGTCCGCATGCGCGGGCAGCAGAAGGCCGGGAGCCCCGGTTGCGACGATCCCCGTTGCGAGGGCGGAGCCGCCGGCGACGAGGAGGTTGCGGCGGGTGAGGATGAGGGTCATGCAAACTCCTCCTGCGAACGTGCAGTCGTTTGGCCCGAGGGTACAACAACGCGCGCGAGACGCCCAGTTCCCGTTGCGCGACGGGAGAGCTGCGATGAGGCGCAATAACGGTGTTGTGAATGGGGTGTCGGCCGAAGCGGACGAAAGCGCCGATCGCTCCGTTTGGCCGGAGCGATCGGCGAAGTCAGGGGAGGAAACGCCCGTGGGGGCGCGGCAAAGCGGCTGACGCTCAACCGGTATCCGCAAAATAGCCTGCCCTGTGGATGCAACCTATGATCTAGGTCACACAAGGGGCGGGCGCTTGAGAACTTGCGCAACAATGGTCTCCCGCGGCTTCACTCGGCGAGTTTGGCGAGTGCTGCCGGAGCATCGACGAAGGCGAACGGATTGAGAAATTGCCGCCCCCACAGGAAGTTGCGGTCGACTTGCGAGAGTGCCGCCGCGTCGCAGACCTCCTTCCAGAACTTCTTGATGGCCCTGATTTGTGCCGCGATGATCGCGGTCCCCTCACGCGTGTCGAGCAGGAAGAGGGGAGCGGCTTCAAGGCAGGTTGTGAGCTGGCTCGTACGTCGTTCGCCGGTGATGAGCATCGCCTGAGCGGCCTCGCCGCCTGACCTGGCCTGCGGACAGATGTCGTAAGCGGGCGTCAGCGAGAGTTCCTTCCCATTCCAGAACGCCGCATGGTTCCGGGCGTGATCGTCCGTATTGCCGCAAAGAATGTTGAACACCATCCTTCCGTACAATTCCCTGAGCGTTTCCTTGGGCGCGACGAACCGGTGACGGATGATCGTCGCCAGGTCTTCGTAGCTCGCGTAACGCGCCATCATCTCCTCGAGCTGGAGCAGCGTCAGCGCCGACACCATCGCGCGGCGCTGCCACCCTCCGTCGGTCTTTTGCCGATCGAAGCGTTCGATGAGTAGCACGTCCTTTCCGGCGGCGCGTTCGAGATTGACGGCGGCCGCAGCGAGACCTGCTTTCGCAGCAAGCCGCATCGCCACGAACTCTGCCTTGACGACATTGTAGAGATCGTTCTGCGACGAGAACTTCGCGATGTACTTTCTGTTGTCCGACGTCATCATCGTCTTCGGCCGCGCTCCGCCGAC
>NZ_PPPT01000098.1 GCF_006483445.1 Bradyrhizobium guangdongense
CGCGGTGATCTCGCCGCCATGGATATGCGCGATTGGAATGTTGAGGAGCGTCGCGGCAACGGCAGCGGCCAGCACTTCGTAGCGGTCGCCGAGCACGACGAGAAGGTCGGGTGCGAGCTTTGGCAGTGCCTCGGCAAAACCGCTGACGCCGATGCCGGTGCCGCGCGCGATCGTTTCGGCGCGATCGTCGTCGAGGGCGAGATCGATCTTCGCAGCAATCGGAAAGCCGTCGGCCTCGATGATCTTCCAGGTCTCGCCGAAGCGCGGCACGAGATGCATGCCGCAGGCGATCACGCTCAGCGTGACGTCATCGGCTGCCTTGAGCCGCGCCAAAATGCCCCGCAGCAGGCCGTAGTCGGCGCGCGAGCCGGTGACGACGGCGATGCGGCGGCGTGCGCTCATGCGGGCTTCCGCCAGGGCGAAGCATCGAGCATCCCGTGCTCGATGACGTAGGAGGCGTAGGCGAGGTCGGCCGCGCTCTCGATCTCGATCGAGTGCATGCGGTCCATCATGATGCCGTAGCTCGCGGACGGGTCGGCGTAGATCTTGCGATGCTTGCGCATCGCGTCCCAGCCGACGAGATAGAGCGCGCCGTTCATGGTGACTTCGATCGGCTGGTCCTGCCGCCGCTGGCCTGACAAATTGAGCATCTTGGTGACGATTCCACCGATCGAGCCATCCGCGCCAAGCGTTCCGACGAAGACGGAGGATACTTCTGTCTCGCGCATGCCGACGACAAGGGATGCGCGACGCGCCTTGAACAGTTCGACCGCTTCATCGAAATGCTCCGGCCGTGCGAACGGAGAAGAGGGCTCCAGCAGCATGATCGCGTCGTAGCGCCGTCCCTCGTTGGCCTCGATCCAGTCCATGGCGTGAAGAACGACATCGTTCGATGAGGCTGTATCGGTAGCCAATTCGGGCGGACGCTCGAACAGGACTTCAGCACCGTGGCGTGCTGCTTCGGCGCGGATCTCAGGGCTGTCGCTTGAGACGATAAGGCGTGTGCAATAGCGGGATTGTCGCGCCGCCCGAGCCTTGTAGCCAATGAGGCTGAGACCGTCGATTTCGCGCAAATTCTTTCCCGGCAGGCCCTTCGAACCGCCGCGGCCGACCAGTAGGAACAGTATCTGCATTTGACGTGCAACCTCTTCGACAGCCATGGGTGCTAGCGGCTAGCGCGTTGCGCGCGGAAACAGGTCGGGAGAAGGGATTCTGCGCCGTGTTCGTTGCTTTTACCAATCTACTCGACTAAGACAACCACGAAGTTGGCAGGCAAATTTGACCGCTGGTGAGCGACCAACGATGGATTCCCGAGCGCTGATAATCGCGGAAGCTGGTGTGAACCACAATGGGGATCGCGCGCGCGCGCTTGATCTGGTGAAGGCCGCCAAGCGGGCCGGCGCCGACGTCGTGAAATTCCAGTCGTTCCGGGCTGAGAAGCTGGCCACCGCCAGCGCGTCCAAAGCGAACTATCAGCAAGTGACGACAGGCAGCGAGCAATCGCAACTCGACATGCTGCGTGGATTGCAGCTCACGGAAGACGATGAAGAGGTCGTCGCGGCTGCGTGCGCCGCCGCCGGGATTGAATACCTGTCGACACCCTTCGACCCTGACAGTGCGACCAATCTCGTCCGACGGGTTGGTATGCGCCGGATCAAGATTGGTTCGGGTGATCTCACAAACGCGCCGCTTCTACTGCACGTGGCGCGCTTCAATCTGCCCATCATCCTGTCGACCGGCATGGCCACGCTTTCCGAGGTCGAACGTGCGCTGGGCGTCATCGCGTACGGCTACCTGCGAGGCGCGGCAGCGCAGCCGAGCCTCGCCGATTTCTCCGAAATATTGCTCGATCGCAAGACCTGGACGGAGTTGAGGAAGAAGGTGACGCTGCTCCATTGTACGACCGAGTATCCGGCGGAGGCGCAGTCGATCAATCTGCGTGCGATGGCCACCTTGACGAACGCTTTCGATCTTCCGGTCGGATTTTCGGACCACAGCCGTGGAATTCACATCGCATCAGCGGCCGCAGCCCTCGGCGCGTCCGTCATCGAGAAGCATCTCACGCTTGATCGAAACCTGCCGGGGCCGGATCATCGCGCGTCGATCGAGCCTGACGAATTCGCCGCCATGGTCCAGTCGATCCGGGACGTCGAGTTGGCGCTCGGCGATGGACGTAAGGTTCCTGCTCCGGAAGAGTTGGCCAATCGGAATATCGCTCGACGGAGCCTTGTGGCAGCCAGAGCCATTGCGCGTGGAGAGAAATTTACGCCGGACAATATCGCCGTGAAGCGGCCCGGGACCGGCATGGCGCCTGAGCACTATTGGGACCTTCTGGGCCAGGTAGCCGATCGCGCCTATGCCGAGGACGAGTCTGTCGGCAGAGTAATCTGAATCCGGCTCACGCTTGCGAGGGAATCGATGGAAAGCGTCGTGCTCCTGACGAAGAACGACGAATGGTGCGAGAAGGCCGGGATCTTTGCCCGCCTTGTTTTCGGGGAGCGGCTCGTCTGGCTCCGGGGGGCGGTAGGAGATCCCTTTCCCCAGGAAGCATTGGGGCGATCATCCCATCTTATTTCGTTTCTCTCGCCATGGATCGTACCAAAGCGAGCGCTTGAAGCCGCGGGAACTTCCATCAATTTTCATCCCGCCTCGCGCGACTATCCGGGGATCGGCTGTTATAATTTTTGTCTCTACGAAGGCGCTGCCGAGTACGGCGCGATCTGCCATCACATGGTCGAGAAGGTCGATCGTGGCAAAATCATCGAGGAGCGGCGGTTTCCCGTGCTTGCGGGCGAGACGGTCGAAACGTTGAAGTTCAGAACCATGATCGTGATGCTCGCGCTCTACCACGACATCGTGACCTCGATTGCGAGCGGGCGCCCGTTGCCGGAGGATACCGGTTCATGGCCGCGGCAGCCCTTCACGCGTGCCCAACTCAATGACCTCTGCACGATCTTGCCTGGCATGTCGCGGGAGGAGATAGACCGGCGGGTGCGCGCCACCACCTATCCCGGACGTCCGGGACCCAAAGTGTCGCTCGCCGGAGTTGAATTCACGTATGACGTTCCAAACCGCAAACCGCTTGCCTAAGTCATGAGATCGCTGTCCAATCATTGCGTGGCTGAGGAGACGTCCATTCTGGACACGATCCGGGTCATCGGCGAAGGCAGTCTGCAAATGGCGCTCGTCTGCCGCGACGGCAGGCTGCTCGGAACGGCGACGGATGGCGATATTCGACGTGCGATCCTGGCGTCCGTGCCGTTGAGCACTCCGATTGCGGAGGTGATGAATAGATCGCCGATCACCGCGCCTGTGGGTACGACGGATCCTGCCGCGCTCAAGCTGATGCGCCGCCATTCCATTCATCAATTGCCGATCATAGACGCCGCGGGCGTTGTTCTCGACGTCAAGCTGATTGACGACCTCGCGCTGGCTCAACGCTCGGATCATTGGGTCGTGCTGATGGCCGGCGGCCTCGGCTCGCGGCTGAAGCCGTTGACGGACGACATCCCGAAGCCGCTGATCCGCGTCGGCGACAAGCCGATCCTGGAAACCGTGCTCGGCGGCTTCGTGAAGGCCGGCTTCGGCAAGTTCTTCATCTCGGTGAACTACAAGGCCGACATGATCCGCGACTATTTCGGCGACGGTTCGGCCTGGGGCGTGGACATCAGCTATCTCCAGGAGAACGAGCGGCTGGGCACCGCCGGCGCGCTGTCGCTGCTGCCGGAGCGGCCGACGCAACCGTTCTTCGTCATGAACGGCGATCTGCTGACGACTGTGAATTTCGAGCAGATGCTGAAATATCATCGCGAGCATCAGGCCTTCTCGACGGTCTGCGTGCGCGAGCATTCGGTGACCGTGCCGTTCGGGGTGATCGATTTCGACGACCATCGCCTGCTCGGAATCCGCGAGAAGCCGACGCAGAAGTTCTTCGTCAATGCTGGTGTCTATCTGCTCGATCCCGCCGTGCTCGATCATCTCGGCGCCAACGAAGCCGTGGACATGCCGACGCTGATCGAGCGCACCATCGCCAAGGGCAAGCCGTCGGTCGTCTTCCCGTTGCGGGAATACTGGATCGACGTCGGCCGGCTCGACGATCTGCAGCGTGCCTCCGACGAATTCCAGAGGATCTTTGGATGAGCAGCGAACGTTCGCTCCGCGAGATGATGTCGCTCGACGGCCGGGTCGCCGTCATCACCGGCGGCGCCGGCCATATCGGCCGCGCGATTGCGAGCGGCCTTGCCGAGCTCGGTGCCAGCATCGCGCTGGTCGATATCGCGGCGTCAGCAGGCACCGAAGCGGCGGCCAAGCTGACTGCGAGTCACTCGGTCGAGGCCGCCATGTTCGACTGCGATTTCGAGCAGGGCGATGCGGTGAAGGATCTGCCGCGGCGGGTGCGGGAGGCTTTTGGCGGCTTCGACATCATCGTCAATTGCGCGGCCTTTGTCGGCACCAGCGGGCTCGAGGGCTGGGCTGTGCCGTTCGAGCGGCAGTCCGATGCGACCTGGCGGCGGGCGATCGAGGTCAATCTCACCGCGCCTTTCGTCCTGATCCAGGCTGCGGCCGAGGATTTGGCCAAATCGGGCCATGGCAGTGTGATCAATATTTCCTCCATCTACGGCCTCGCCGGGCCCGACTGGCGGCTCTACGAGGGGACCACGCTTGGGAACCCTGCCGCCTATGCCGCCAGCAAGGGCGGGCTGATCCAGATGACGCGATGGCTGGCCACCACCATGGCGCCGAAGGTGCGCGTCAATGCGGTGGCGCCGGGCGGTGTCTTCAGGGCGACGCCGGAGCCGTTTTTGAGCCGCTATGTGGCCCGGACGCCGCTTGCACGCATGGCAAGCGAGGACGATATGAAGGGCGCTGTGGCCTATCTGGCCAGCGACCTGTCTGCATACGTGACCGGACAGTGCATCGCGGTCGACGGGGGGTGGACGGCGTGGTAAGCCGACAGCAAATCATGCAATCGCGAGAATCTCCGAAATGTTGAGCTGTAGCAAATGCTTATTGCCGGAAACGGCGGAGGCCACATCGTTCGACGAAGCCGGTTCGTGCAGCGTTTGCCGTCAGATCGAAGTCCGTGACACCGAGATCAATTGGGACGAGCGCCATAACCAGATGATGGAACTGGTCGCGCAATACCGCGACAAGGGCCTGTACGACTGCATCGTGCCCTATTCCGGCGGCAAGGACAGCGTCTTCCAGCTCTGGTACGTCGTCAAGAAACTCGGCCTGAAGCCGTTGGTAGTGCGTTTCGACCACTGGTTCTATCGTCCGCTGATCGAAGAAAACAACACCAGCGTGTTCAAGCAGCTCGGCGTCGATGTGCTGAACTTCACGCCGAACTGGCATGTGGTGCGTGAGCTGATGCTGGAATCGCTGAAGCGCCGCGGCGACTTCTGCTGGCACTGCCACACCGGCATCTACGCCCATACCATGCAGATCGCGATCCGCTACGAGACGCCGCTGTTGTTCTGGGGCGAGAGTCTCGCCGAATACCAGTCGTTCTATTCCTATGACGAGATGGAAGAGGTCGACGAGAAACGCTTCAACCGCGCCATGAATCTCGGCATCACCGCCGACGACATGTACGAATTTCTCGGAGGTCGCGTCGCCAAGCGCGACCTCTATCCGTTCGTCTATCCGCCGCGCAAGGAGCTGATGCGGATCAAGTGCCGTTCGATCTGCCTCGGCAGCTACATCAAGTGGGACACCAGGAAGCACGTCGAGATCATCAAGCGCGAGCTCGGCTGGAAGGGCCAGGAGGTCGAGGGCGTCCCGCCGGAGTACGACTACGAGAAGATCGAGTGCTTCTTCCAGGGCGTGCGCGACTATCTGAAATACATCAAGCGCGGCATGGGGCGGACCAACCACCTCGCCAATGTCGACATCCGCAACAAGCGCATGACTCGCGAGCAGGGCGAGGCGCTGGTGCGCGAGTTCGATGGCAAGCGCCCGCCGAGCCTCGATCTGTTCCTCGACTATCTCAATCTGACCGAGGAGCAGTTCTTGGGCATCGCGATCAAGCACGAGGTCAGCCCGTGGCAGTTCTCGCCGAACACGGTCGAACCGGGCCGCCGCATGCCCGACATGGACAAGTGGAATAACACCCGGGTGCCGTGGCCGAACCATCCGGGTGTCGAGATTGGCGGCGGCAAGGGCTAGACGAGGGTCGATGGCGGCGCGATGATCGTGCCGCGGGGGAGCAGGCGATGTCAGGCGTAGCGATCGTCGATTACGGCATCAATAATGTGCGCTCGGTGAAGAACGCCGTCGAATATTGCGGCTTCGATCCGGTGGTGACCCATGACGCCGATGCCATTGCCGATGCTTCCCATGTCATCCTGCCCGGTGTCGGCGCGTTTGGCGATGCCATGAGCAACATCCGCGCCCGCGGCATTGACGAGATGCTCGAGCGCCATGTCCGCGAGAAGGGCAAGCCGTTCCTCGCGGTATGCCTCGGTATGCAGCTCCTCGCCAATAGTTCCGAGGAGCATGCCGACGACGGCGTGACCCATCGCGGGCTCGGCTGGTTCGATGCCGACGTGCTGCGGCTGATGCCGAACGATCCCGCGCTGAAAATCCCGCATATGGGCTGGAACATGGTGGCAAAGGAACGCAACCATCCGATCCTCGCCAACATCCGCGAGAGCAATCTGGCGTTCTATTTCGTGCACTCCTTCGCCATGCGCTGCAGGGATGCCGACGACGTGGTCGGCTACGCGCAATACGGCCAGCCGGTGACTGCGATTATCGCACGCGACAACATCGCCGCCACCCAGTTCCATCCCGAGAAGAGCCAGGATACCGGGATCGAGCTGATGAGCAATTTCCTGCGCTGGAATCCCTGACGTCGATGCTGAAGAAGCGCCTGATCCCAAAATTCCTGCTGCGCGATGGCAGGCTTGTCAAATATGTCCGCTTCTTCGAGAACGAGCGTGCCGCCGGCAACCCGGTGACGACGGCCAAGGTCTACAACGACTACGGCGTCGATGAGCTGATCGTGCTCGACATCGTGCCGAGCGCGGCCTCGCGCGGCCGCGTCGTCGACATCATCGAGCGGATGTCGGAAGAGATTTTTATGCCCTTCACCGTCGGCGGCGGGGTCAAGACGCTCGACGACGTCAACATGCTGCTGCGCGCCGGCGCCGACAAGGTGTCGGTGAATTCGGAGGCCGTGCGGCGTCCGGAGTTTCTGCGCGAGGCGGCGCGCACCTTCGGCGACCAGTGCATGACGGTATCGATCGACTACAAGAGGATCAGCCCGAACCACGCCAGCGTGTTCATCGACGGCGGCCGCGAGCACGTCGCGCTCGACCCGATCGAATGGGCGCAGCGCTGCGAGGATCTGCATTGCGGTGAGGTGCTGCTCGGCTCGATCGACCGTGACGGCACCATGAGCGGCTACGACCTCGATCTGATCCACAAGGCGGCAAACGTCCTCAGCGTGCCTCTGATCGTGTCCGGCGGCTGCGGTTCGCTCCAGCACGCGATCGACGCGCTGGAGGCCGGTGCGTCGGCGGTCGCGATCTCCTCGATGTTCCTGTTCACCGACCACAGTCCGATCAAGCTGCGCAGCCATCTGTTCTCGCGCGGCCTCGACGTGCGCGCCAGCTTCTCAAGCAGGAACTAGCACCGTGCAGCTCTCGCTTCAGCGCAATGACCTTGCCTCCTACGTGCGCAAGCAACTCGAGCACCTGTTTCCCGATGGTGCCGACCTCGTCGATCTGCCGAAATTCGTCGATCTCGCGCTTGACCGGGTCGAGCACTGCTTCTCGCGCGTGAGACTGAAGGGCTTTTCCGTCAACGGCGAGGCGAGGTTCTCGCACCTCCACTCGGACCAGTATGCGATCTTCCTCTACTACCTGTCGAATAGCGTGTTTCGCGAACGGCCCGGCCATCCCATTGCTGACAAGGCCTACGTCCTGAACAAGGCGCTACACGCGTGGGATGCCTTCTACGAGGTGGTGCTGCCCGACGTGTTCGCCGTTCAGCACCCGGTCGGCACCGTGCTCGGGCGCGCAAACTACTCAGACTACTTCATCTGCTATCACAACTGTACGGTTGGGGCTAATCTCGACAACGTCTATCCCTCGTTTGGCCGCGGCGTTGTGATGTACGGCGGCAGTCGGATCATCGGGCAGACGTCGGTGGGCGACAATTCGTTCGTGTCGACCGGCGCAATCGTCATCGACGGCGGAATGCTTGAAGCCGACAGCATCCTGCACGGCATCTATCCGAACGCGCGCCGCTCACGCACCGCCCGCAACGTCGTCCGTGACATCTTCGGCGTCTGAGCCGACTCAGGTCAGCCGCTTGAACCCGGAATGGGCCACCGGTCCCCGCAGGAGCTGCCGGACCGCCTTCTGGTCGATGGCGCTACGCAGCTCGCGAAAGATCACGTTCACCGCCTCCAGATAACGGTCGATTTGCGCGTCCGTATGTGCCCACGTGGCGTAGAACGATGCGTTGGCCAGGATGCCGCGGTCGAGCATCATCTGCGTGAACAGGGTGCGAGCCTCCTGTCCTTCCGGCAAGTCGATCGCGAAATGCCCGAGCGGCGCGATACCGGAGACGTTGACCGGCAGGCTGGCCTCGCGCGCGGCATCCGCCCAGCCATCTTGCACGCGCTTGCCGATGCGCATCAGATGCTTATGAACGTTCAACTCGCGATGCTTGCGTAGGGTCGCAAGCGCAGCAACCGGGCCGACGCGTTCAGTCCAGGCCGTCGAGCTGATGAAGGTCTCCTGGGCCGCATCCATGACCGAGGCGCGTCCGAGGATTGCCGCCATCGGAAATCCGTTCGAGATCGCCTTGGCGAACACCGCAATGTCGGGATCGACGCCATAGGCAAGATGCGCGCCGCCGGAGTTAATGCGGAAGCCCGATGTCACCTCGTCGAACACCAACACCGCGCCGCAGCGGTCGGCGAGGGTGCGAACGCCCTTGATGAAGTCGGTGTCGGGCTCGCTGCTGCGCACTGGCTCCATGACGATCGCGGCGAGCCGCTCGCCATGGGCGGCGACGATGGCCTCGATCTCGTCGAGCTTGTTATAGTGGAAGGGATGCATCAGGCCGGCGAGACCGCGCGGCACGCCCTTGGTGTCGAGGCCCGGCAGCAAATGGCCGTCGAGCGCGGTGGTCTCGCCGAGATTGGCGCTGAGATACCAATCGTGCCAGCCGTGATAGCCGCAGAACGCCACCATGTCGCGACCGGTTGCCGCACGCGCGATACGAATCGAGATCGCCATCGCCTCACCCCCGGCGCGGCCGAAGCGGACCATGTCGGCCCATGGATGCTGTTCGATCAGGAGTTCCGCGAGTTCGATGTCCTCGGCACAATTCAGCGTCGACATCGAGCCCAGATCGATCGCGGCCTTCACCGCAGCGTTGACGTCGGGGTCCGCAAATCCGAGTACGGTCGCGCCGATGCCGCAGAAGCTCATATCCAAATAGGTCTTGCCGTCGAGGTCCGTGACCTCGGCGCCCTTGGCCGATTTGTAGTAGGTCGGCCACTGCTCAGGCAGGAACATTTCTGGCCGCTTCGAGAGCAATTGCGTTCCGCCGGGCATGACCTTGCGCGCGCGTCGGTAAAGCGTTTGGCCGGTGCTCGACATTGGATTCTCCTGCGCGGAAAGCAAATGGTGGATAGCGCAAGCCCTCCAGTCAAGCAAGGTGCCCGGCAGGAGGGCCTGCATGCTTGAAATCGGCGCGGGATGCTGCAAGACAGGTCGGCGCCTGATCATGGGTGTGGGGATGGGGACCGTTATGGACGCTTCGAGGCGCGACCGCCGCTTTGCTGTCTCGGGCGTCATTGTTCTAGCGGCGGTCCTCGTCGCCTGGCTCGTCCTCTCCGTGATCGCGGTGACGCGGCAGGGCACCTGGCCCGACGAGGCGATCTACATCATCAAGGCATGGCGCTATGTCAGCGGCGCGGTGAAGCCCTACAGCGCTGCCGATGCGACCTGGTATCAGCCGCTGCTGTTCTACTGGCTTGGCGGTTGGCAGTGGATCGTCGGCCACGATATCGTGACCTCGCGCGTACTCTCGCTGCTGCTCACGGCTGTCAACATCGCGCTGTTGTCGGCCTTCCTGCACCGGCTCGGCTGCACGATCTGGCCGATCGCGCTTGCAGTCGTCGTTTATGCGCTGACCGAAGACGGCATCTTCTACCTCAACAGCGCGACGCCCTACACCTATGCTGTCTGCCTGGAGCTCATCGCGTTGCATCTCATGCTCGCGATGGAGCGGCGTGCGAATTATCCGCTCGCGATCGGTCTCGGTATCGTCCTGACGATGGTCTATCTGCTGCGGATCAATCTGGTGTCGTTCATCGCGTTCAGTCTCGCGATCGTCTGGGTGCGGGCCGGGCCCGATCGCTGGCGCGTTTATGCCGTGACGGTCGGGATCTTTCTCGTCGCCTGGGGAGCGCTGGCGTGGTTGTGGGGCAGCCGTTTCGTCTATGTGTCGCTATGGGTTCCCATGGTGACGGATTTCCTGGTCAGGATCGGTCTGCTGCCGCAGCTCTTCCCGAATGCCTTTGGCTTCAGCCATACGGTGACGATCGAACTGGTGCCGACGCCGACGCTATATGCGTTGCTGCGGTACGCCTTTGGCTGGGAGATGTGGCGGGACTGGATGCTGGCGCATCACCTGCTGCCGATGGCAGGTGTGGTGCTGGCCGCGCTGGTTGCCATGGTGCCGCGGATTGCAAATCGTGGCTGGATGCTGCTGTTCGTCGTGACCTTTGGCGGCATGTTGGTATTTCATCATCTGGGTGCTCAGACCTATTGCCCGATCTGCATCCAGGCCTATGCCAACTATTTTGACTATCTTGGTGCGCTGGCAGCCGGTCTCGCGGTGCATGGCCTGTTGCAACGCTTTCCCTCCGCACCCGCCGCGCGCGCCTTCGCGGTAGTGTTGATCCCGGCTGCTGTCGTCACCGCGGCGGTGCAGTCCTGGAGCCTGACCGGCGTCAACCGGCTGCCGTCGATCCGGCATGGCGCGGACCCGCTGCCGCAGGAGGTCAAGGACATCAGCGCCGCGTTCACGCAAACGCTGCCTGCCGGTGCCTCGGTCAGCATGATCGGTCTCGATCCGCGGATTCCACTGGCCCTCGAGCAAGCCGGTATCAGGATTCCAGCGGTGGATCTCGGCGTCGCCTCGTATTACCGGCAGCTCAAGCCCGGCCTGACGTCCGAGCAGCAGGCGCTGACGATTCGGGAGCTCGAGGATCTGTCGACCTGGACCGACGCGACTGCAAGGCGCTGGATGGCTGATGAATATGATTGGCTCATCGTGCAGCGGGCTCCCTCGAAATTCCCATCGTGGCTGATCTGGGCGCCCGAAGCTCCGCTGGTCAAGACCGGTCTTGCGGCCTGTTTCGAGCCGGCCGGAATCCACAAGTTCGATGCGTTCACACCGCCGCTTGCCTTCGAGCTCTACAAGCGCGTTCGTCGTGGCAGCATCTGCCTTGGTGAGTGACGCATTCTAGCGGCGTGTTACGCCATCGAGGTCGCAGACGACCTCGCGATAGCGGGCGAGCGCGACATCCTCGCGATATTTTTCGGCAATGCCGGCGGCGCGAACGCCCTTGTCCATGGTGGCTTTCCGATCGCGCGCCGCCTCGCGGATGGCGCGCGCAAGCTCGGCGGGATTTTCCGGCGGGACCACCCATCCGATCGCCTCTTCCCCGAGCACGAGCGCGCCTTCCGAATTCGCTTCCGAGGTGACGACCACCGGCCGGCCGACGGCGAGGATGTTATAGAGGCGGCTCGGGATCGAGACCCCTGCGATATGCCGGCGATAGGGGATCACCCAGAGATCGGCAGCCGCGAGGAAATCGACGAGCTCGTCTTCGGGCACGGGTTTCAGGATCGTGACGTTCTCGAGCCGGTCCCTGGCATAGAGGTCGTTGAGTGCGGCCCAGCCGACGCCCCAGCCGGACAGAACGAAATGAATGTCCTTCTCGTGCCGCAACAGGCGGGCCGCCTCGAAGACCGTTGCGGGATCGTGGGTGAAGCCGAGATTCCCTGAGAGGCCGACGATGAATCGCGACGCATCCGGCGCGCGGAAGCGGCTCGCCGGATCGACCTTGCGATACCCGATCGGGATCAGCGCCCAGTTCGGAATGAAGCGAAGCTGGTCCGCCGTGACCCCCCGATATTTCTCGATCAGCGGCGGCACGTCGCGTCCGATCACGACGATCGCATCGAGGCGCCGGAACAGGAGCGTGTTAGCAAAGCGGATCAGCCGGACCGCGAGCGAGTTGGAGCGAACCATGCCGGCCGCCTCGAGCGCCTCGGGATAGAGGTCGTAGATCAGGAGCATGGTCTTTGCACCGCGCAGGCGGGCTGCGAGCAGCACGGTGTAGGGCAGCGTGAACGGCGTCGTGACGCAGAACACGATGTCTTCGGACCTTGCCCTCCGCAGCACCGAGAAGAACATCTGCGCCGCCAGCAGGCAGATCGCCGCCGCGCGCTGGACGATCGCCGACTTGCGCGGATTCCAGCTCCTGAGTTCGACGACTTCAGGCTTGCCGGGTTGACCGGCCGCGCGGGAGCCCGGCGTCGCCGAGATTACGACGACCTCCCGATCGTTCGCGAGGCTCTTGGCGATCTTGCCGACATAGACGGCCGTCGTAGTCGCGTCTGGCGGATAGAACTGGGCCGCGATGATCAGTCTTGCGGGAGTAGCCATGTGCGAGCGCAATCCTCGCCGGTCAGGCGTGAGGCCGTGAAAGCCCTTTGGCCTGGCTCTCCGCCAGATACGCTGCATAGGCGTGGCGGATGCCGTCTTCCAGCGACGTCTTCGCGCGCCAGCCGAGCTTTGCAAGGCGGCCGATGTCGAGCAGCTTGCGCGGCGTGCCGTCGGGGCGCGTCGTGTCGAAGGAGATCTCGCCGCGATAGCCGACGGTGGCGGCGACCATGCGGGCGAATTCGGCGATGGTGATGTCCTCGCCGGTGCCGACATTGACGAGGTCGGGGCTCGAATAGGTCTTCATCAGGTGGACGCAGGCGTCCGCCATGTCGTCGACATAGAGAAATTCGCGCCGCGGCGTACCGGTGCCCCAGACTACGACGTTATCAGCCCCCGAGAGTTTTGCCTCATGGAAGCGGCGGATCAGGGCTGCGACGACGTGGCTGTATTCGGGATGATAGTTGTCGCCGGGGCCGTAGAGATTGGTCGGCATCACACTGATGAAGTCGCTGCCATACTGGCTGCGATAGGCTTCCGCCATCTTGATGCCGGCGATTTTTGCGATCGCATAGGGCTCGTTGGTCTCTTCGAGCTGCCCGGTCAGCATCGAATCCTCGCGCAACGGCTGGGCCGCGAGTTTGGGATAGATGCAGGAGGAACCCAGAAACATCAGCTTCTCCGCGCCATTCTGATGCGCGGCGTGGATGACGTTGGCAGCGATCGCGATGTTCTCGTAGATGAACTCGGCGCGCAGCGTGTTGTTGGCGACGATGCCGCCGACCTTGGCGGCGGCCAGGAAGATCACCTGCGGCCGCGTCTTCGCGAACCAATCGAACACCGCGGCCTGATTGCAGAGATCGACCTCGCTGCGGCTCACGGTGATGAGCTTGACGTCCTCCCGCGTGAGCCGGCGCACGAGCGCACTGCCGACCATGCCGCGATGGCCGGCGACATAGACCGTCTTGCCCTTCAGCTCAAACGGAGTGCTTGCCATGGGCGATCTCCCGCTTGGCCTCGGCCAGATCGCTCGCCATCATCTCCTGCACGAGCTGGGCAAATGTCCGCTTCGGCTTCCACCCAAGCTCCTTGCGGGCCTTGCTGGCGTCGCCGATGAGGAGGTCGACCTCGGTGGGACGGAAATAGGTCGGGTCGATGCGCACCACCGTCTTGCCGCTCTTCTTGTCGATGCCGCTCTCCTCGACGCCCTTGCCGCGCCACTCGATCTGGCGGCCGACTTCGGCAAAGGACAGCTCGACCATCTCGCGGACCGAGCGGGTCTCGCCGGTCGCGAGCACGAAATCGTCGGGCTTCTCCGCCTGCAGGATCATGTGCATGCCCTCGACATAGTCCTTGGCATGGCCCCAGTCGCGCTTGGCCTCGAGATTGCCGAGATAGAGCGTGTCCTCGATCCCGAGCTCGATGCGGGCGACGCCGCGGGTGATCTTGCGGGTCACGAAGGTCTCGCCGCGGATCGGGCTCTCGTGATTGAACAGGATGCCGTTCGAGGCGAACATGCCGTAGGCTTCGCGGTAGTTCACGGTGATCCAGTAGCCGTAGAGCTTTGCCACGCCGTAGGGCGAGCGCGGATAGAACGGCGTGGTCTCCTTCTGCGGGACCTCCTGGACGAGGCCGTAGAGCTCCGAAGTGGACGCCTGGTAGAAGCGCGTCTCCTTCTCCATGCCGAGGATGCGGATCGCCTCCAGGAGCCGCAGCACGCCGATCCCATCGGCGTTTGCGGTGTATTCCGGGCTCTCGAAGCTCACGGCCACATGGCTCTGGGCGGCGAGATTGTAGATCTCGGTCGGCCTGATCTGCTGCATGAGCCGGATCAGGTTGGTTGAATCAGTCATGTCGCCATAGTGCATCAGGAACGGGACGTTATCCCGGTGCGGATCCTGGTAGAGATGGTCGACGCGCGCGGTGTTGAAGGAAGATGACCTCCGCTTGATGCCGTGCACGACATAGCCGAGAGACAGCAGATGTTCGGCAAGATAGGCGCCGTCCTGTCCGGTTACGCCGGTAATCAGGGCAACACGCTGTTGGGAGGTTTGAGCAGTCATAGCTATTTCCAGGCCACCGGCTTCTGATTGACGGGGTTGGGTATCCTACTTTTCTCGGCCTGTCTTGTTTTCCAGTGGGATGTGATTGTCAAGGCAAGATCCCTGCGTATTCAAGGAGTTACAGCTTCGATTGAAGAAGGCTGCCAGCGTGAGGCAGGGCCTCCGGGACGAATCCATCGGTTCCGGCTGCGCCTCAGCCGAGCTTCAGCGCCTCGCGCACAAAGGTCGCGAGGTTGCCGTCCCGAAACAGCAGGGCGCGGATGCCAGCTGCGCGCGCAGCCTCCAGGTCGCGTTCCTGATCCCCGATCAGGAAGCTCCTGTCGGCCGCGACCGGAAAGCGCTTCATCAGGTCGGTGATCATGCCGGGTCCGGGCTTGCGCCGGTCGGTGTCGCGACGATAGCGCGCGATCGGGGCCTCGGGATGATCGGGGCAATATTCGAACGCATCGATATGCGCGCCGACTGCGTCAAGCTCGTCCGCCATCCAGCGGTGGAGGGCTTGTACATCGCTTTCTTCATAGAAGCCGCGGGCGACACCGGACTGGTTGGTGACGACGAAGGCGAAATAGCCGGCCTCGTTCACCAGCCTGACCGCCTCGCGCGCGCCGTCCATCCATTCGAACTTGCTGGCCTCGAACAGGAAGCCGACGTCGCGATTGAGGACGCCGTCGCGGTCGAAGAACACGGCCGGGCGTGTCGAGATCGTCATCATGAGGTGCCGCAATAAATTGTCTTGCAGCCCTGTTCACCGTCCCAAGGGCGACTTGTCAAGGATGTCGGCGAATCCCGGCCTGTCCCTCTGCCTTACGTCGGCTCCGTCATCATCATGGTGACGACCAGCCTGCGCCCGCTCCGCACCATGCCGCCACGATGAATGCCGAACGGATCGAACAAGACGGCGTCACCCTGATCGCTGGTGACGCGCCACTCATTGTCCAAAATGGCATCGGCATATTCATTGCCGGCCGGCAGGTCGACGCCGAACGCTGCCTTGCGCTGCAGGAATTTTGGCAGCGCGTTGAAGAGCCGGCGGTTATACGGCTTGGTCCAGGACAGGCCGGCATAATCATTGGCGCGGCGGATCAGGCCGTCCCAGAATTTGCGGCTCGCGCGATGCGTTCCCCGGACATAGGTGAAAGGGCCGTTGTCGGGACCGACCTCGCTCACATAGACGATGAACTTGAGGAGATTGTAGGTCGCATCGACGTGGCAATAGTCGCAGGGCGAGTCGGCGACGCCGACGTCGCGAAAATGATTGGCCCAGAATGCATCGGTCGGGTCGTTGATCTGCGGCACCACATGGGCGACCGCCACGGGACGATCGAGATAGGCGCTCGCGGCATCGACGACGCCAAGCTCGGAGGCGAGTTGGTTGAAATAGGTGTAGACCTCGGGGAAGACATCCTTGTCGAGCCACAGCCGCGTCTCGTCAAAGTGGCGCTGGTCCGGCGTTTTTTGCGCAAGCCGCGCTTCGAGCGTGCGGTAGTGCGGGGCGAGCAGGTCTCTAATCCGGCCGAGCTGTTCCGCCGACAGGCGGAAACCGGCGATGCCGTCGCGATTCAGCGTGTTCAATACGCTGGTCCCGGCCGCCGTCGCGGGATCCGCGGCCCGGCGCGTCAGCCGCCGCAGCTTCTGTGTCGCCATGAGCCGCAAGTAAGTCGGCGAGCGCCGGAACAGCTCGGCGATCTTGTGCGACTTGTCCTTCGGACGCGGCAGGTGCTCGTAATCGGCCATCAAACGGGCCGCGATGATGGCCAAGCCGGATGCGAACTGGGCCAGCGCGGCCGCGCGTTCGCGAAGGCCAGGCTTCGGGAAGGCCGTGCCGTAGGCGGGGTGATGCGGATAGTCGATGACCGGCAAGTGATCGTACGAATACGGGTGCGATGTCATGGCGCCGCCTTTGCGATGAACCGCTGTTTTGTTTCGGACGGCAGGCGTGACTCGTCATTGACGTCGATCAATGACGAGCCCGCAGTTCCAAAAGTTTGATCGAAATGGTGCCTAGCGCTCGTCGGCGATGACCTTGCCGTCGTTCGGCAGCGCGCCCGGGCCGACCAACTCGACGCCGCCGCCGAGCTTGGTCACGGCGCGCAATGTGGCCGCGATCTCCTCGCGCAGCGCCTCGCTCGACGTCGATGTCTCCGCCTTCAACGTCATCGCGTCGGTCTCGCCCTGGCGGGAGACGACGAGGCGCAGTCGGCCCAGCGCAGGATGGCGCTTGGCGATGTCGGCGACCTGCTCGGGGCGCACGAACATGCCCTTGACCTTGGTGGTCTGGTCGGCGCGGCCCATCCAGCCCTTGATGCGCATATGGGTGCGGCCGCATGGGCTCGTGCCCGGTAACGCCGCGGTGAGATCGCCGAGCGCGAGCCGGATCCAGGGATGGTGCGGATCGAGCGAGGTCACCACGATCTCGCCGACGTCGCCCGGCGCCACGGGATCGCCGGTGCCGGGTTTGACGATCTCCAGGATCAGGTCCTCGTTGACGACCATGCCTTCGCGCGCAGCAGTCTCGAACGCGATGATGCCGAGATCCGCGGTGCCAAAGGCCTGGTAGGCGTCGATGCCGCGCGACTTGATCTCGGCCTGGAGCGATGGCGGAAAGGCCGCGCCGGAGACCAGCGCGCGCTTGATCGAGGAGACGTCGCGCCCGGCGCTGGCGGCTGCATCGAGCAAAATCTTCAAGAAGTCCGGCGTGCCGCTGTATCCGATGGGCCTATAAGCCTCGATCAGCTCGAATTGCTGCTCCGTGTTGCCGGGGCCTGCGGGGATCACGGCGCAGCCGAGCGCGCGCGCCGAGGAATCGAAGATGAAACCGCCGGGAGTGAGGTGGTAGCTGAACGTGTTGAGCACGACGTCGCCGGGCCGGAAGCCGGCGGCGTAAAGCGCCCGCGCGCCGCGCCAGGGATCGTCCTGCCGTCCCTCCGGTTCGAAGATCGGTCCCGGCGAGGTGAACAGGCGCGCAAACGATCCGGGCGGGTGCGCCACGAAGCCGCCGAACGGCGCGGATGCCTTGTGCAGGGCCGGGAGTTCCGACTTGCGCAGCACGGGCAGGGCGGCCAGCGCCTCGCGGGACGTCACGGTAGCCGGATCGAGGCCCTTCATGCGCTCAGCATAGGTGGGGGCGGCCATCGCACTTCTGAGGACGTTGGGCAGCCGCGCGAACAAATCGGCCTCGCGCGCGGCCGGATCGCGCGTCTCAAGAGCGTCGTAATAGGCAGTCATGGCTGGTCCTCAAGAGGTTTGCATCCGTTGCACGCCGCGTCGCGCGTGCTATCAGACGGCACTTGCTCTGGAATGGAGATGACGGGATGGCCGGCGAACCGATCAACGCGGCGGAAGATGCCGCCGGCGTCGTCGCCCGATTGAAGCAGCGGATGATCGAGCACGCGCTGCCGCTGTGGTCGGGCGAAGGCTGGGACAAATCCTCCGGCGGCTTCATCGACCGGCTGCATCAGGACGGCACGGCAGACCGCGCCGCGCCGCGACGTGTGTTCGTGCAGGCGCGCCAGATCTGGTGCTACGCCAAGGCCGCGCAGATGGGCTGGTATCCGGACGGCCGGGCCATTGCGCTCAGAGGCCTCGAGCACCTGCTCGCGAAGGCCAAGGCACCCGACGGGAAGCCGGGCTACGTTCACCGGCTGATGCCCGATGGCGCGGTGCTGGACGCGCGCCGCGATGCCTACGACCATGCCTTCATCCTGCTCGCGCTTGCGACCGTCTATGCGCTGGACCAGGATGCGCAGGTGCGCACCGAGATCGATGCACTGCTCGGCTTCCTCGACGGCCACCTGCGCTCGCCGCATGGCGGCGTCCACGAAGGCCTGCCGGTGTCGATGCCGCGGCGGCAGAACCCGCAGATGCATCTGTTCGAGGCCATGATCGCGTGCTTTGACGCGACCCACGATCTGTCGTTCCAGAACCGCGCCGGCGAATTTTTTGCGCTGTTTCTCGCCAATCTCTACGACAAGCAGAAACGCGCGCTCGGCGAATATTTCGAGGAGGACTGGTCCAGGATCGAGCCGGTCAGCGTCGAGCCCGGGCATCAGGCGGAATGGGCCTGGCTGCTGAAGGGGTTTGAACGCATCACGGGATGTCCGACCGGGCAGCGGCGGGGCGAACTCCTCGAAACCGCGCTGCGCTATCGCGATACCACCGGCTGCGTGGTCGACGAGGGCGACGTCGCCGGCAATATCAGGCGCGCTACGCGGCGGCTGTGGCCGCAGACCGAGATGGCGAAGGCGTGGATCGCGCAGGCCGAAGGCGGCGAAGCCGGCGCGGCCGACGAGGCGCGCGCGGCGCTGGTGCGGCTCGAACGTCACTACCTCAGCCATCCCGTTGCGGGCGGCTGGTACGATCAGTTCGACCGCGACGGAAACTCGCTGGTCGAGACCATTCCTGCGTCGTCGTTCTACCATGTTCTCTGTGCGGTCACGGAAGCCGAGCAGGTGCTCAGCTAGCGAACCTGCTCCGATGCGTTCGAGAGGCTACAGCCACCGCTTGCGCCGCTTAAAACTCTTGAGGTTCTTGAAGCTCTTGCGCTGGTCGCCGGCGCCGCCGAGGTAGAACTCCTTGACGTCCTCGTTGTCGCGCAGCTCGTCGGCGGTGCCGTCGAGCACGACCTTGCCCTGCTCCATGATGTAGCCGTGGCTCGCAACCGAGAGCGCTGCGCGGGCGTTCTGCTCGACGAGGAGAATAGTGACGCCAAGGTCGCGGTTGATCTTCTTGATGATCGCAAAAACCTCTTTGACGAGCAGCGGCGACAGGCCCATCGAAGGTTCGTCCATCAAGATCATCTTCGGGCGTGCCATCAGGGCGCGGCCGATCGCGAGCATCTGCTGCTCACCGCCGGAGAGATAGCCGGCGAGGCCCGTGCGCTCCTTCAGGCGCGGGAAATAGTTGAAGACCATGTCGAGATCGGCATCGACGTTGCGATCGCTGCGGGTGAAGGCGCCGAGCTTGAGGTTTTCGAGCGACGTCATGTCGGCGACGATGCGCCGGCCCTCCATCACCTGGAAGATGCCGCGGCGGACGATCTTGTCCGGTTCGATGCCGTTGATCCGCTCGCCGTCGAACAGGATCTCGCCGCGCGTGACCTCGCCGTCCTCGGTCTTGAGCAGCCCCGAGATCGCCTTCAGCGTCGTCGACTTGCCGGCGCCGTTGGCCCCCAGCAGTGCCACGATCGCGCCCTTGGGCACTTCGAGGCTCAAGCCGCGCAGCACCAGGATGACGTCGTCATAGACGACCTCGATGTTGCGCACGTTGAGCAGCGGCGTGGTAGCGGCGCTGGGGGAGGGGCGGATGGCGTCGGCGGTTTGGGTCATGTTTCATCACTCTCCACTGTCGTCGCCCGGGTTGACCGGGCGACCCAGTATTCCAGAGGCGCCGGAGATTCACCCGAGAAGCTGCGGCGTACTGGATCCCCCGCCTTCGCGGGGGATGACGTCGTGTGTGGTTGGTATGCTAGCGCTTACCTCACCACCCCAGCCATTCCGGCTTGCGCGGCAGCTCCACGGTCTTGACCTTCTCGAGCTTGATCGTGCCCTTGGTCATGAGGTCGTTGAGATCGCCGTCGGTCGCGCCGGAAACCTTGGTGCGATAGAGATCGACCTTGAGCGTGCCGCGATGGTCCTTGTCGGTCCAGGTCGAGGCGTTGCAGACGCCGTCCATGCCTGCCGGCACCCAGTCCTTCTTCTGGTAAAAGCCCTTGGCGACGTTCTCGCCCGTGGTGCCGCCGTTCTTGGCGGCCCAGTCGAGCGCTTCCCTGGTGTAGAGCGCGCTGCAGACGCCTGCGATGTAGTGCACGGGGCGATACGCCTTGCCGCTCGCATCCGACATCTTGGAGATTTCCATCACCGTCTTCATGCCCGGCGCGTTGCCGCCCCAGGTCACCGCGGTGCGCAGCGGGAACACGACGCCGTCGGCGGCATCGGCCGCGGTCTTGGCGGCGTTCTCGTCCATGCCCCAGACGTTGCCGAGGAACTGCACGTCGACGCCGGCAGTCTTGCAGGCCTTCAGCACCGAGATGTTGGAGGCCGCGGTGTTGCCGAGATAGGCGTAGTTGGCGCCCGACGATTTCAGGCTGATGCACTGCGCACTGTAGTCGCCGGGGGTGAGCGCGAACACGATCGGCGGCAACACCTCGAAGCCGAGTTCGTTGGCAATTGCCTCACCGGCAGCCTTCGGCGCGTTGGGATAGGGGTGGTTGCCGCCCATGTGGACGAACTTCGGCTTGCCGGGCTTGCCCTTGGCCTTCCAGTCTTCGGCGGCCCAGGTCACCAATGCGCGCATCGCGTCCGAGTAGCTCGGGCCATAGAAGAAGTTGTAGGGCGCGGGCTTTGCCTTGCCGCTGACGCCTTCCGGATCGGTCAGTGCGGCAGCGTAGGAGGCGGAGACGTAAGGAATCTTGTCCTGCGCGACGAAGCCGGTCAGCGCCTCGGTGTCCGCGGTGCCCCAGCCCATGATCGCCGCGACCTTGGTGTCGGGCGCCGACCATTTCTTGTACAGCGCGATCGCACGCGGCACCTGGTAGCCGTAGTCGTTGCTGTCCAGGGTGACCTGCTTGCCACCGATACCGCCGTTCTTGTTGATCCAGGCGAAGGTGTCGGCGACGGCTTGGCCGTAGGGCGTGCCGACGTCCGAGGTCGCGCCGGAATAGTCGGCGAGATGGCCGACCGCGATCTGCGCCTGCGCGGGCGCCGCGAAGGCTGCGACCGCAAACGCGAGCGAAGCAGTGCTCAAAAGGGCTTTGGTCTTCATCGGTTGGTTCCTCCTGTTATCGTTTTCGTGAAGTAGCCCGCGCTCAATGCGAGAACGGGTAGAGTTTCCAGTACGCCTTGATCTGTCGCCAGCGATGCGCGAGCCCGTCAGGCTCGAACATCAGGAACGCGATGATGATGAGCCCGATCGCGATCTCGCGCAGGAAGGTGATGTTGGTGTTGAGCGACAGCGCGTTGTCGATGACGCCGCCCTTGAGCTGGTGGCTCAGCCACTCCATCGATTCCGGCAGCAGCACGACGAAGGCGGTACCCATCAGCGTGCCCATGATCGAGCCGGTGCCGCCGATGATGATCGTCGCGAGGAACAGGATCGAGCGTTCGATGCCAAAGCCCTCCTGCGAGACCACCTGCTGGTAATGCGCATAGAGCGCGCCTGCGATGCCGGCGAAGAAGGCGGCGAGCGCGAACGACAGCGTGCGGTATTTCGTCAGGTTGATGCCCATGATTTCGGCAGAGAGGTAGTGGTCGCGGATCGCCACCAGCGCACGTCCGTCGCGCGTGCGCATCAGATTGGTGACGAGGATGTAGCTCGCAATCACATAAGCCAGCACGACGTAGAAATATTGCCTGTCGCCTCGCAAGGTGAAGCCGAAGATCGAGAACGGATTGGCGCTGGCCGGCACCGAGCCGCCGGTGAACCATTCTGCGCGGGAGAAGAAGTCGAGCAAAATGTATTGCGCGGCGAGCGTCGCGATGACGAGATAGAGGCCCTTCAGCCGCGCCGCCGGAATGCCGAAGATCAGCCCGACCAGCGCGGTGATGACACCGGCGAGCGGAATCGCGAAGAACACCGGGATCGACGCGTTGTTCGAGATATAGGCGGACGTGAACGCGCCGAGCAGGAAGAAGGCGGCGTGGCCGATCGAGATCTGGCCGGTGAAGCCGACCAGGATGTTGAGGCCGAGCGCGGCAATCGAGAAGATGCCGATCTGGATCAGGATGCTCAGCCAATAGCCGCTGAAGAATTGCGGCGCAAGGCAGAGCAAGAGCACGCCGGCGATCGCAAAGTTGCGGCTGGTCGTGGTCGGGAAGATCGTGGTGTCAGCCGCGTAAGAAGTGCGGAAATCACCAGCAGGGATAAGGGCAGGGCCGGCCATGGTCAGATCCGTTCGATGTCGTGAGTGCCGAACAGGCCGTACGGCTTGATCATCAGCACGATGATGAGGACGTAGAACGGCGCGATCTCATAGAGATTGCCCCAGTGCAGATATTCGCTGTCGACATATTGGGCGATATTCTCGAGCAGCCCGATGATGATGCCGCCGAGCACGGCGCCGCCGACGGAGTCGAGACCACCGAGGATCGCCGCAGGAAACACCTTGATGCCGTAGGCGGCGAGGCCCGACGACACGCCGTTGACGACGGCGACGACCACGCCCGCGACCGCCGACACCGTGGCCGAGATCGCCCAGGCCATCGCGAACACGCTCTTGACGGAGATGCCGAGCGATTGCGCGACCTGCTGGTTGAATGCGGTGGCGCGCATCGCGAGGCCGTATTTCGAGGCGCGGAAGAACCAGGCCATGCCGATCATCATCGCGACCGACACGACGAGGCTCATGACATAGACGGTCTGGATCTGGAGGCCGAACAAATTGACGGCCTGGCTTTCGAACACCCGCGGGAACGGCTGCGGGTTGACGCCGAACATCCATTTCAGCGCGGCCTGGAACACGGTGGAGAGGCCGATCGTCACCATGATGACGGAGATGATGGGCTCGCCGATCATGGGCCGGAGGATCAGGACCTGGATCGCGATGCCGAAGACGAACATGAAGACCAGCGTCATCGGCATGCCGATCCAGAACGGCACTTGGTATTTTGCGAGCAGCGTCCAGCACACCCAGGCGCCGACCAGCAGCAATTCACCTTGCGCAAAGTTGACGACCTGCGTCGCCTTGTAGATCAGCACGAATGACATCGCGACCACGCCATAGAGCGTGCCGACCACGAGGCCGTTGACCAGGAGCTGGATGAGGAAGGCGGTGTTCATGTTATGCTATCCTTCGCCTCTCCCCGCT
>NZ_PPPT01000009.1 GCF_006483445.1 Bradyrhizobium guangdongense
AGCCGGCAGGCCTGCCGGCGCCACAGATGGAGACAACACATGATGCACGCCCGCATGAATCACCCGGTCATGGTCATCCCCGACGCCATGAACGTCCTGCAATCCCTCGGCAACCTGACCAAGCGGGGATTGCCGGAAAAGCTCCTGGAACTCGTGCACCTGCGCGCCAGCCAGATCAACGGCTGCAGCGTCTGCGTCGATATGCATCCAAAGATCGCCCGCAAGGCCGGCGAGACCGACGAGCGTATCTTTGCCGTCTCGGCCTGGCGCGACACGCCCTATTTCACTGACGCCGAGCGTGCCGCACTGGCGCTCACGGAAGCGCTGACGAGGCTCTCCGATCGTGCCGATCCCGTGCCCGACGATATCTGGAACGAGGCCGACACGCATTTTGACGAAGCCGAGCTCGCCACGCTGATCCTGGCCATCGCCACCATCAACGTCTGGAACCGGCTCAACGTCGCGATCAAGATGCCGGTCGGTGTGTGGAAGGTGTGAGCTTTTTTCGCCTCTCCCCGCTTGCGGGGAGAGGCCGGAATGCGCGCGTAGCGCGGATTCCGGGTGAGGGGGAGTCTCCGCGAGCTCCGTTCTCACCGTCCTTGCGGAAGCTCCCCCTCACCCCACCCTCTCCCCGCAAGCGGGGCGAGGGAGGTCGCGAGCGGCGCTCGCCTCACCCCGCCAAAAACTCCGTCACCACATCGCCAAACGCCTGCGGCGCCTGTTCGAACATCCAGTGGCCGGCGTTCGGGATGACCGCCGTCTTGGCGCCTCGATATGCGCGGCGAGTACGCGCCAGATCGACGACAGGCTGCCCGTGGTGGCGCCGCCGCCGATCAGCAGCGTCGGCGTCTTGATGGCCAGCGCATCGGCGCGCGTATAGGGCTTTCGCTGCTCGTTGATCTGGCCGAGGAACGTGATCACATTGTCGCGCAACTGCTGTTTTGCGGCCGCCGGCACGCGCCGCCATGAGCCGTCGCCCTCGATGCCCTCGAAGAAGTTTTGCAACGCGCCCTCGATATCGCCGGCGCGCAGCATCTCGACCGAGCGTATCGTCCGTGCGGCGAGCGGCGGATGCGCCGGCGTGCCCTCGGGCAGTGGCAGCGTCGCATCGAGATCGCCGCCGGGCTCGGCCAGCACCAGTTTTCGCACGAGCTCAGGCCTAGCCTGCGCGACACGGAACGCGATGTGTCCGCCGCGGGAATGGCCCATCAGATCGACGGGCGCGGGTTTGACCTGCTCGATGAAGGCGGTGACGTCAGCGACATGCTGCGCCATCTTATAATCGTCGCCGGTGCCGTTCCAGTGCTCGGGAAAGAAGTGCCTGAGACTCACCGAGATCACGCGATGCGTCTTCGACAGCGGCCCGAGCACGGAATACCAGGTACGGAAATCGCCGAGCGTGCCGTGCACGCAGACCAGCGGCGGGCCTTCCCCGACCTCGAGATAGGCCATGTCGTATCCGTTGACGCGAAATGTCTGCATATCAGCCTGCCAGGAAGTCGAGAACGATTTCGGAGTATTTTTGCGGCGCCTGCTCGAACATCGGATGCGTCGCTTTCTCGATGATCGCCGTCTTGGAGTAGGGCACATGCGCGGCCAGCGCGTGCAGCACTTTTGGCAGCAGGCCCTTGGTGCGGCCACCGAGGATGAACAGCGTCGGCATCTTGATCGCCTCGGCGTCCGCCTTGGAGAATGGCGGGCGGTTGTCGCGCACCTGGCCGATCAGGGTGGTGGCGTTGTCACGCAGATTCTGCTTCACCTTCGCCGGCAGTCTTGGCCATGTGCCCGGTCCTTCCAGCGTGTCGACGAACACGGCGAGACCGCCATCGACATCGCCTGCCGCGATCTTCTCGGCTGAGGCCGTGAAGCGCGCCAGCAGCGGCGAGGGGCCGCCCGTGTACTCCGGATCAAGCGTCGCATCGAGCTCGCCGCCGGGCTCGGCGAGGATCAGTCGGCGCAACAGATCCGGCCGCTTCTGCGCGACACGGAAGCAGATGTGGCCGCCACGCGAATGACCCATCAAATCGATCGGACCGGTGTCGAGTTTTTCGATGAACGCGATGACGTCGTCGACGTGTTGATCGATCGAATAGGTGTCGCTAACACCGTCCCACCGCTCCGGGAAGAAATGCCGCAGGCTGACGCAGATCAGCCGATGCTGCTGCGAGAGCGGGCCGAGCACGCAGCCCCAGATACGGAAATCGCTGAGCGAGCCGTGCACGCAGACCAGCGGCGGCCTGGAATTGGCCTCGCCGACGTCGAGATAGACCATGTCGTGTCCGTTGACGTGCAGGCTTTGCATTTTGGGACTCGCGGGCAGGGAATGTCGGCTGGAACCAGCCTGTGCAAGATTCCCGGAATCCGGGTGGATCGCAACTATTTCCAAGCCTAGATTTCACGGGAGATCACGATGGGGGCCTGCGACGAGGAACGACCCATGACTGACCAGCATTTTGCCCTGTTCGACACCAAAATCGGCCTTTGCGGCATCGAATGGGGCCCGCGCGGCATCAACGGCGTGCAATTGCCGATGGGCGACGATCAGAAGATCCGCACCCGCATCCACCAGCGCCATCCCGAGGCCAGCGAAGCCGCACCGACGGCCGAGGTGCAGCAGGCGATCGATCGCATCGTCAAACTACTTGCGGGCGGCACCGATGACCTCACCGACATTCCGCTCGACCTCGACGGCGTGCCGGAGTTCAACCGCGGCGTCTACGCGATCGCGCGCAGCATTCCGCCCGGCAAGACGCTGACCTATGGCGACATCGCAAAGCGTCTCGGCGGCGTGGAATTGTCGCGCGACGTCGGCCAGGCGCTCGGCCGCAACCCATGCCCGATCGTGGTGCCCTGCCATCGCGTGCTGGCAGCCGGCAACAAGCCCGGCGGCTTCTCCGCCAACGGCGGCGTGGTGACGAAGCTGAAGATGCTCGAGATCGAAGGCGCGCTCGTCAATCACACGCCGAGTTTGTTTGATTGATGAGCCGCTTGCGCGGGAATCGTAGGGTGGGCAAAGGCGCGTAGCGCCGTGCCCACCATTTCTGCGGAGAGAGAGACGAGGTGGGCACGCTACGCTTTGCCCACCCTACGGCAGCTCGATCTACGCTCCCACGCACACAAACCCGTTCCCCTTGCGCCGGATCTTTCCGGTCGACGGCGAAGGGAAATGCGCGGTGCAGCACAGCGTGTCGGTGTCACAATAGCGCTCGAGAAAGCTGCGGCGGGTCTTGGCGGCTGCGGCCGGGTCGACATCGAACTTGATCGACAACTCCGGATAATGCGTCTGCAGCGGCGAGTGCATGAGATCGCCCGAGAACACGGCATCATCCTTGCCGCGCCCAAAGGTGAAGGCGGTGTGGCCGGGCGTGTGGCCCGGCGTCGGCAGCAGGCGGACATGGTCGCCGATCTCATGGTCGTTGGTCACGACCTCATGCCGCCTGGCTTCGACCACCGGCAGCACGCTGTCGACGAACGGCGGCACCGGAGTCTTCGCGTTCTGCTCGGTCCAGTAGTCGAACTCCTGCTTGGCGAAGACGTAGCGCGCCTTGGGGAAGGTCGGCACCCAGCGGCCGTTCTCCAGCCGCGTGTTCCAGCCGACATGATCGACATGCAGATGGGTGCACATCACGAAGTCGATGTCGTTGACCGAGACGCCCGCCGCGCCCAGCGCGCGCAGATAGGTGTCGTCGGTCTTCATGTTCCATTTCGCGCGGTTCGGCCGCGGCTTGTCGTTGCCGATGCAGCTATCGACCAGGATGGTGTGATGCGGCGTCTTCACCACATAGGACTGGAAGCAGAGGATCAGCGTGTCGGTGTCGTCGAGCGCCTTGGCCTCCTTCATCCATGCCCGATTCTCGGCCAGCACCTCCGGCGTCAGGGAGGGCAACATCTCCAGCGCCGGAACGAAGGTGGTTTCCTGCTCGATGATGCGCTGGATGGTGAGATCGCCGACCGAGAATTTCAGGCTCATGAGAACTCCGTTCGCTTACGCTGCCGGCGGCACCGAGATTTTCACCGACGGCCGCTCCAGCATCTTCTGATGGAAGGCATCGAGCTTTGGAAACGCCTTGCGCCAGCCGCAATCGGCAAAACGAAAATCGGCATAGCCGAGCACGCAGACGAGGCCGATCTGGGCAATGCCGAACGGGCCATTCAAGACCTCGGGCTGGTTTTCGAACCGGGCCATGCCGCTCCAGGCGCGGTTCCAGTGGTCGTCGGCCCAGGCCTGCCATTGCGATCCCTGCGGCCGCACCATCTTCTCGTAGCGGCACAGCAGCATGGAATCGAGCATGCCGTTGAGCAGCGAATGATCGGTCTTGGCCTTCCAGCGCGCCTGCCCGTATTCCGGGATCAGGCTGCCGCCGGCCGTCTCGTTGAGATATTCGACGATGACGTACGAGTCCAAGATGACGTCGCCGTCATTGGTGATCAGCACCGGCAGCTTCTTCAGCGGCGTGATGCGCTGATAGTCCTCGTTGGCCGTGCCCGGCGCGACCGTGGCGGGGACCAGCTCGATCTTGTCGATCACCCCAAGCTCGATTGCGGCAATGCGCACCTTGCGGGCGAACGGCGAGGCGGGGGAGAAGGTGAGTTTCATGGAGATGTCCTGGGTTTGCTCGGCACTCGACGATCGTCATTGCGAGCGAAGCGAAGCAAAGCAATCCAGGAATGTCTACGCGGAGACAATCTGGATTGCTTCGTCGCTTCAGTGCAAAATTGCTTCGCAATTCTGTCACGCGCTCCTCGCAATTGTCGATGTTCAATAATTCGCTGATTGGATCGCGGTGGTCTTGGTAGCTGCGATGGCCTTGGGAGTTTGTCCTGCCAAGGCCTGATGGGGTCTGTGGTTGTTGTAGTAGACGAGGTACTCGAACAGTTCGTTGGCGAAGTGGTCGAGGTTGTCGAAGGTCGCGCCGTCGATGACGTCGTCATCGAGCGTGCGCCAGAAGCGTTCGACTTTGCCGTTGGTCTGCGGCCGATAGGGCCTGGTGTAGCGATGTTTGATGCCGAGCTCGAGCAGCATGGCCTCGAACGGGTGCTCGTCCGGCTTGGTGCGGGCGGCGAACTCGGCGCCGTTGTCGGACAAGATTTCCTGGAAGACGAGCCCGTAGGTCATGTTGAGGGTGTTGATCATCTTCAGGGTCTTGAACATGACCGGCAGCGCCTTCTTGGAGGTCAGGACCTCGGCCCAGGCCAGGCGCGAGCAACTGTCGATCAGACTGACGATGTAGGCCGTGACCGGGGGTGGCGCGAGGAACATATCGCGCGGCAATTGATGCAGATCGACGTGGCCCAGCTCCCCGAGCTTGTCCTTGATAATACGGCGTTTCTCCTCGCGCATCGCCGGCGTGCGGCGGTTCAGGCGGTAGCGCCTCAGCACCCGGTAGATCGTGATCGGCGAAGGTACCGCCTCGCGCGTCTCGCGCAAGACGGCATGAATCTCATAACGGTTCATCCCCCGCTTGCGATGGGCGACGATCTCCGCCTCGATCCCTTCCGGTTCGCGCCGTTCCCGCCATTTGGGGCCGCGCCGCCGCGGCAGAAGATCCGCTTCCTCGCCGCTCTGCAGATAGCGATTGTAATACTTCCGGAACGTCTGCGAGCAGGTCCCATGGTGCCGATAGAAGTCGCCGACCCGCTTAAACAGCGCCGATCGGCCAGCCTTCACCGCCTCATACTCCGGGATCAGAAAACGCCACTTCTGTAGATAGTTCCGCTCGATCGTCCGGTCGTAGCTGTTGTCGCGCATCGGATCGTCCTCCGCTGGAGCGATCCAATCAGCGAATTAGTGAACATGCACAGCAATGACGAGGCTCACGCCGCAATGATCTCCTGGCGCTGCTCGCCGAGGCCCTCGATACCCAGCGTGACGACGTCGCCGACATTGAGGAAGGTCGGCGGCTTCATGCCGAGGCCGACGCCGGGAGGCGTGCCAGTGGTGACGATGTCGCCGGGCAGCAGTGTCATGAACTGCGAGACGTAGGAGATGCAGTGCGCCATCGAGAAGATCATGGTCTTGGTCGAGCCGGTCTGGCGACGCTGGCCGTTGACGTCGAGCCACATCGAGAGGTTCTGCACGTCCTTGATCTCGTCCTTGGTGGCGAGCCACGGGCCGACCGGGCCGAAGGTGTCGTGCGACTTGCCCTTGGTCCACTGCCCCAGACGCTCGGCCTGGAAATTGCGCTCGGAGACGTCGTTGCAGACGCAGTAGCCGGCGACGTAGTTCAGTGCGTCAGCCTCCGAGACATACTTTGCGCGGGTGCCGATGATCGCGGCGATCTCGACTTCCCAGTCGAGTTTTGTCGAGCCGCGCGGCTTCTCGACCGCGTCGTTCGGGCCTGACAGTGACGTGCTGGCCTTGAGGAAGATGATCGGCTCGGTCGGAATGGCCGCGCCGGTCTCCTTGGCGTGGTCGCTGTAGTTGAGGCCGATCGCGACGAATTTCGAGATGCCGGTGACGGGGGCACCGAAGCGCGGCTTGCCGGAGACCGCCGGCAGGGAGGCCGGGTCGATCGCAGCGAGCTTTTTCAGGGATTCCGGCGAATAGGCCTCGCCGGTGAGGTCCTTCACATGTGCCGAGAGGTCGCGCAACTGGCCGGATTTGTCGATCAGGCCGGGCTTTTCCGCACCCTTTTCGCCATAACGAACAAGCTTCATTCTCGTTTCTCCCTGAGTGTGGACTGATCGGTTAAATAGCTTCATGGAACAGGGCGGCGGGAATTTCAACCGCCCTCAGGCCCTCGCATTGCTGCCCTCCTAATTCGGTGGGCGGCCACCCTAGGATTGCAGCGCCACATATCTGAACGCATTGCCATCGCGCCGGATATGGCCGCCGGAAAAGTGCCCGCCGATCACCAGCGTCGGCGTGTCGGCAAAGCGCGAGAACAGCGTGCGGCGGCTCTCAGCCGCCTGGCCGGGGTCGGCGTCCACGGTCGAGGACCAGTCGAGACGGGCCATCTGGCAGGGATGGTGGGCGGCATCGCCCGTGAGCAGGGCCTGTTCGCCCTCGGACTGGATCAAAATGCTCATATGGCCGGGGCTATGGCCGGGCGTCGGAATCAGGCTGATCTCGTCGCTGATCTGGTGGTCGCTCGGAATCAACTCTGCGCGGTCGGCATCGACGATCGGCTTGATCGAGTCCGCGAACAGGGCCGCCTTGTCGGCTTCCGTGGAGTTGTCGCGCCAGTATTCGTATTCAGTCCTGCCGAATAGGTAGTGTGCCTTGGGAAACGCCGGCACCCATTTGCCGTCAACGAGCTTCGTGTTCCAGCCGACATGGTCGACATGGAGATGCGTGCACAGCACGGTGTCAAAACTGTCGGGCGCAAAGCCCGCCGCCGTCATCGTTTCCAGGAACGGCGTGTCGCGATTGTTCCAGGTCGGGACGTTGCGGCCCTGCTTGTCGTTGCCCAACCCGGTATCGACCAGGATGCGCCGCGTCGGCGTCTCCACCGCGAGCGAGTGGATCGCCATCTTCAGCCGGCCTTCCTCAGTGGCGAAATGCGGGATCAGCCAGGGCATTTTCTGGATTTCGTCGTTGGTCGCGGCGGGAAGGATGAAACGGGTCGAGCCGACCGTCTCCATTTCCACGAACCGGGTGATTTTGACTTTGCCGACCGTCCACGACATCCCTGCGTTTCCCCTGTTGTTTTTTGTTGTGTCTATTTTGCGCAGTCGACGATGACAGTGCCGACCTTGTCGCCCTTCTCGACCGCCATGTGGGCTTGAGCCGTCTCCGAAAGCGGAAACTGCCCGGCGATGTTGTGAATGCGTGCGCCTGCGGCGAGCCATTTCGAAATGTCGGCCTGCGCAGCCGTGAGCAGAGCAGGTGGCAGCGCGAACAGCACCAGCGAACGCAGATTGATGCATTTTTCCATGAGATCACGCATCGGCACCGTCGGCGTGCGGTTGCCGTTGGTGGCGTAGACGGCGATCGTCGAGTTGACAGCCATGAGCTTCAATGTGGTCCCAATGTTGCCGCCGAAATCGACATCAACGACATGATCGACGCCGCGCCCGCTCGTGAACGCCATCGCTTTTGCTGCGACGTCGTCGTCCTTGTAGTTGATCACGAGATCGGCGCCGCCGCGCCGCGCCTGCTCGGCTTTCGCGGCCGAACTGACAGTCGTAATCACCTGCGCGCCGCCCCATTTGGCGAGCTGCACGGCATAATGCCCGACTGCGCCGGCACCGCCGGTGACCAGCACCGTCTTGCCGACGATCGGGCCGTCCGAAAACAGCGCGCACCACGCCGTCATCGCGGGGATGCCGAGCGTTGCGCCTTCGGCAAAGGACAGGTTTTGCGGCAGCGGCGTCACCAGCCAATCGGCAAGCGTGATGTATTCCGCCGCCGTGCCAAACGCGCGGCCATTGCGCTGGCCGTTGAACAGCCAGACGCGGTCGCCGATGCTGAAGCGCGTCACGCCGTCGCCGATCTGGTCGATGAAGCCCGCACCGTCGCTGTTCGGGATGACGCGCGGATACTCCATCGCGCGATAGCTGCCGCCGCGGCGGCCGACATCGGCGGGATTGACGCCGGAGGCTTCCAGGCGAATGCGCACCTCGCCGGGGCCGGCGACCGGCGTCGGCGTCTCACCATAGGTGAGAACCTCCGTCGCCGATCCGTTCGTTTCGTACCAGATCGCTTTCACAGCGTTCCCGGGAAGGCGCCGCCATCGAGCAGGATGTTCTGCCCGGTGATGAAACCGGCCTTGGCGCCGCACAGGAAGGCGCAGGCATAGCCGAATTCCTCAGGGTCTCCGAAGCGGCCCGCGGGGTTGAGCTTGGCGCGCTCGGCCAGAAGCTGGTCCGGCGTGATGCCGCGCTTCTCCGATTCCGCCTTCGCCGTGCCGCGCAGGCGGTCGGTGTTAAACGGGCCCGGCAGCAGGCCGTTGATGGTGACGTTGTTGATCACGGTCTTGCGCGACAGGCCGGCGATGAAGCCAGTGAGGCCGGCGCGCGCGCCGTTGGAGAGGCCGAGGATGTCGATCGGCGCCTTCACCGCGGCCGAGGTGATGTTGACGATGCGACCGAACTTGCGCGCCATCATGCCGTCCACCGTCGCCTTGATCAGCTCGATCGGCGTCAGCATGTTGGCGTCGATCGCCTTGATCCAGTCGTCGCGGGTCCAGTTGCGGAAATCGCCGGGCGGCGGGCCGCCGGCATTGTTGATCAAAATATCCGGCTCGGGGCAGGCCTTCAGCACGGCCTCTCGGCCCGCAGGCGTCGTGATGTCGCCGACGATCTCGGTGACCTTCACGTTTGGATAGGCCTTCCTGATCTCGTCGGCCGTTGCCTTCAGGGCTTCGGCGCCGCGCGCGGTCAGCGTGACGTCGACGCCTGCTTCGGCCAGCGCGAAGGCGCAGGCACGCCCCAAGCCCTTGCTGGATGCGCAGACGATGGCGCGGCGACCCTTGATCCCAAGATCCACTGTTTCACTCCCGTAAATGTCGGATGGGGTTTGGATGCGGCACTCTAGCCAACATCGGTGCCGCTGATAAGGGCGCGGGCCGCGTCAAAACGCATGGCGCGCCCGCGTGCCATGAAATGCGCTGCGGCGTTAGATGCGTTGCTCCTTCTTGATGCGGTCGATGGCCGCGGCGGCCTCCGGCGGCAGCGACTTGAAGCCCATCTGGCCTGCCGCCGAGAACAGCGGGCGAAGCTGCGAGCCCACCAGGAACGGCGGCTGCCGGTTGGCCGGCACGAGCTGGTCGAACACCAGCACCAGCGTGGTCGCAACGAGGCCGACCCTGACGGCGCCGAGCGCGGCACCGCCGAGACGATCGGGCAGGCCGGCTGCCGCGGCCGTGTCGTCAAGCGCGAGCCGGCCGAGATGGCCGAGCGCCATGCCCACCACGAGGAATATGCCGAAGAACCACATCCAGTTCTGCAAGAAGGTCGCGGCCGGATCGCGCGCGAGTTGCGGCACAATCACCGGCATCAGCCAGACCGCGATGGGCGCTGCCAGCAGATAAGCCAAAATCGTCATCGCGCTGCGGAGCAGGCCGGTGCGCAGACCCATGCCGACCGCAATCGCCAGTGCCGCATAGACCGCGAGATCGAAACTGTTCATGGCGATACCCTGCCTGTACCAACCTTAGAAACGGCGAACCGATCAATCTGGTTTCAGATCGTTAAAATCGTCTGTAATGATGGGACGGAAAAGTTTCGGGGAACTCAGCCAATGTCAGGGACTTTCGACGTCAGCAGGGAAACCATTCTCGTCACCGGCGCCAGCCAGGGGCTCGGACGCCAGTTCGCCCGCGTGCTCGCCGCCAACGGTGCCGCCGTCGTGCTCGCGGCGCGCCAGACCGACAAGTTGAAGAGCATCGAGGACGAGATCCGCGCCAAAGGTGGCCGTGCAGCAGCTGTCGCGCTCGACGTCACCGACACCGCCTCGATTCCCGGCGCGGTCGATGCCGCAGAAGCCGCCCTCGGGCCGATCACGGTGCTGATCAACAATGCCGGCATCGCCATCGAAAAGCTCGCGACCGATCAGACGGAAGCGGATTGGGACGCCGTGATCGGCGCCAACCTCAAGGGCGCCTATTTCCTCGCGACGGAAGTGGCGCGGCGCATGATCGCGCGCAAGCAGGAGGGCAACATCGTCAACATCGCCTCCGTGCTCGGCACCGGCGTGTTGAAGGCTGTGTCGCCCTACGCGATCTCCAAGGCCGGCATGATCCAGGCGACGAAAGCGATGGCGCTCGAACTCGCCGGCCAGAACATCCGCATCAACGCGCTGGCGCCCGGCTATATCGACACCGAGATGAACCACGATTTCTGGTCCACCCCCGCCGGCGAGCGCCTCACCAAGCGCATTCCCCAGCGCCGCATCGGCGCGGAAAGCGATCTCGACGGCGCGATCCTGCTGCTGGCGTCGAAGGCGTCGCGCTACATGACGGGGAGCGTGGTGACGGTGGACGGCGGGTTCTTGCTGGGGTGAGCCCCACTGTCGTCCCGGACAAGCGCGCCATAAGCGCGCGCAGATCCGGGACCCATACCCCCAGGGAGAAGTTTGACGAAGACTCGGAGTTGGCAGCTTCGCGCCACAACCACTCCCTGTGATTATGGGTCCCGGATCTGCGCTTGCGCTTGTCCGGGACGACAGCGGAGAGCGGGCGCCAGCTTACGCCCGCCCCTCCGCCTGGATCATATCCGCCGCCTTCTCCCCGATCATGATGGTCGGCGCATTGGTGTTGCCGCCGATCAGCGTCGGCATGATCGAGGCATCGACGATGCGAAGCCCCTCGACGCCGTGCACCTTCAGCTTCGCATCCACCACCGCCATCGCATCGCTGCCCATCTTGCAGGTGCCCACCGGATGATAAACCGTGTCGACGCGGCTGCGCAGGATGGCGCGGATGTCGTCGTCGGTCTTCACGTCAGCGGTGAACATGTCCTTCTTCTGCAGCGCGCGCATCGCCGGCGTTTCCATCAGCCGCCGCGTGGTCTTGAAGCCCGCGACCATCGTCTCGACATCCTCCTCCTCGCCCAGAAAGTTCGGATCGATCATGGGGGCGGCCAGCGGATCGGCGCTTTTCAGCCAGACGCTGCCGCGGCTCTTCGGCCGAAGCAGGCAGACATGGCATGAGAAGCCGGCTTCCTTGTGCTTCTTGCGGCCGTGGTCGTCGAGCATCGCGATGATGAAGTGGAGCTGGATGTCGGGCACGTCGAGATCGGGTCGCGTCTTCAGGAAACCGCCGCACTCGGCAAAGTTGGTGGTCATCAGCCCGCGCCGTTCCCTGCGGTACTGCTGGATGGCGCGGAGCAGCGAGGGCAGCCGGCCGAGCGAGGCGTGCACGAAATGCGGATAGTCGGAGGCGTAGACGAACACGAAATCCGGATGATCCTGCAGGTTCTGCCCGACACCCGGCAAATGATGCATGGTGCCGATGCCGTGCTTGCCCAGCGCTTCCCCGTCGCCAATGCCCGACAGCATCAAGAGCTGCGGTGACTGGAACGCGCCGCCCGCGAGGATCACCTCGCGGCGCGCGCGGAGCTGTTTCTTCTGCTTGCCCTGAAGATATTCGACGCCGACCGCGCGCCCGCCCTCGAACAGGATTTTTGTCGCCTGCGCGCCCGTCTCGACGCGCAGATTCGTGCGCTTGTCGATGTGCGGAAACACATAGGCGCGTGCCGCGCTCCAGCGTTCGCCATTGTGCTGCGTCGCCTGGTAGCTGCCGAGCCCCTCATGATCCTCGCCGTTGAAATCCTCGCGGATGCGGAACTGCGCCTCGCGCGCGGCCTGGTGGAAAATGTCGTGGATCGGATTGTCCGTGCGCAGCTTGTTGACGTGCAGCGGGCCGCCCTTGCCGTGATACTCGCCGTCGAAATCGACGTTGTTCTCCGAGCGCTTGAAATAGGGCAGCACGTCCGCATAGGACCAGCCGGCATTGCCGAGCGAAGCCCAATGGTCGTAGTCCCATTTGTTGCCGCGAATATAGACCATGGCGTTGATCGCCGAGGAGCCGCCAAGCCCCTTGCCGCGCGGCTGATAGCCGATGCGGCCGTTCAGGCCCTTCTGCGGCACGGTGTCGAATGCCCAGTTTGCCGCGCTATAGGGCAGCGCGAGCCCGAACGGCGTGGTGATCCGCCAGCTATCGTTCCTGCCGCCGGCATCGAGCAACGCCACGGATGTCGCCGCATCCTCCGACAGCCGCCCCGCCACCGCGCAGCCGCCCGAGCCCGCGCCTACGACTACGAAATCGAATGTATCAGTCACTTCTCGTTTCCCCCATTTTCCCCGTCATTCCGGGGCGCGCCTCTTGGCGCGAGCCCGGAATCCATTTGACCGCAGAGACGGTGGCGCAATGGATTCCGGGTTCGCGACTTTGTCGCGCCCCGGAATGACGAGCTACTCTACGACATGAACCGCATCATCTTCTCCAGCCGCGCGATCTTGCCGCCATAGGGTGGGTAGAGATCGGCGAGCCGGTTGAACTTCGAACGATAGAACACCGGCTTTAGCTTGCTGAACGTCCGAAAGCCCCATTCGCCGTGATAGGCGCCGGTGCCGGATGCGCCGACGCCGCCCATCGGCTGGTTGATTTGCGTGAAATGGAACAGGCAGTCGTTGACCGTGACGCCGCCCGATACGGTGCGCATCAGCACCTCGTCGCGCGCGCTGCGGTCCTTGCCGAACCAGTACAGCGCCAGCGGCCTGTCGTGCTTGTTGATGAAGGCGATCGCCTCCGCCGTATCGCGAACACCCATCACCGGCAGCACGGGCCCAAAAATCTCCTCCTGCATGATCGCCATCTCGGGCGTGGCGCCGACCACCAGCGTCGGCGGAAATTTGCGCCGCGCCTTCCAGTTGGGATCGTCGGCCTTCGCCGGCTGCAGGATCTTTGCGCCGCGCTGCGCGGCGTCAGCGACCAGGCCTTCCAGCCGCGAATAGTGGCGAACCGAAATGACCGAGGTGTAATCCTTGTTGTTGGGATCGGTGCCGAACATGCGCTTCATATG
This sequence comes from Bradyrhizobium guangdongense, assembly GCF_006483445.1. GTDB lineage: Bacteria > Pseudomonadota > Alphaproteobacteria > Rhizobiales > Xanthobacteraceae > Bradyrhizobium > Bradyrhizobium guangdongense_A. The sequence continues at coordinate 13,468 of NZ_PPPT01000009.1, forward strand.
CGCGCGCACCTTTTCGGCGAATGCCTGCAGCGAGGTCTCGGGCACCAGCACGTAGTCCGGCGCGATGCAGGTCTGTCCGGCATTGAGCAGTTTGCCATAGGCGACGCGCTCGGCGGCTTCCTCCAGGTCGGCGGAAGGATCCACGATGACGGGCGACTTGCCGCCGAGCTCGAGCGTGACAGGCGTGAGATTGCGCCCCGCGGCCTCGGCCACGATGCGCCCCACCCGCGTGGAGCCGGTAAACACCAGGTGATCAAATGGCAGCGTCGGAAACGCCTTTGCGACCTCGTCCTCGATGCCGGTGACGAGCATCTCGGTCGCGTCGAACTTTTGCGCCACCATCTCCCGCAGCAATGCGGAAAAGTGCGGAACGAGCTCGCTCGGCTTGATGATGACCCGATTTCCCGCCGCGATCGCACCGATCGCGGGCGCGAGCGTGAGCTGCAGCGGATAATTCCAGGGCGCGATGATGCCGACCACGCCGAGCGGCTGCGGGATCAGCCGGTTGCGCGCCGGCATGAATTGCAGCGCGGTGGCGATGCGCTGCGGCGCCATCCATGTCTTCAGGTGTTTTGTGGCGTGGCGGATTTCGGAGAACACCAGCAGCGTCTCGGCAATGGTGGTCTCGACCGCCGAGCGATGGCCGAAATCGGCCGAGATCGCCTGCTTGAACCGGTCTTCGTTGTCGGCGACCACGGCCCGCAATCGCGCCAGCCGGTCGAGCCGCTCAGCCAGGCGCGGCGCCGGCTCGGCTCGCGACCGCTCGACCATGGCATGGAAGGCATCGTCCAGCGCGCACAGGGGCGCGCTCTTCACGGGCTGGTCCAGTACCCTCCCTAACATGGCGTCCTCCCCTGGGTTGTCTTTTGTTGCCGCAAGCTGGCCCTTTGCGGAACTTATGGCAAGGCTTGGGTTTTTTGTCCCCAAAGACCGTCATTTCACCTGTCATAAAGTGGAAAAAATCGCCCCTGCAGGCCTTTCCAAAGCCAGCCCGGGTTGATAGATAACCCCCGCACCCGACGGCCTCAGTGCTTCGCCGGGTTGCCTTCCAAGGAAGCCCTCGGGACGGGAACACCACGCGACAAGCGCTGGTCCCTCGACCGTCGGCAAATTATGCGAAGGCGCGCAAAGGTTTAACGCGGGGTGGAGCAGCCCGGTAGCTCGTCAGGCTCATAACCTGAAGGTCATAGGTTCAAATCCTATCCCCGCAACCAAGTAACCTTCTGTAAATGAGGGGAAATTGGAAAAGGCCGCTCAGTTCGAGCGGCCTTTTCTTTGAAAGAATCGCCACCTAGTCGCCACCGCACTGTTTTGTCCCGGGTCGCTGCTGAAGTGTTAGCATTCGGACATCTTTGGTTTTCGCGGTTCGCTACCTGCCGCACCAGTTAGGCACCTGCCGCACCAGTTAGGCCGTTCTTGAAGGCGAGAGCGACCAAACAGCGGGTCTCCCCGTTTCGGCCTACATCCGGACGTGAGACTGATTAGCGCGATCCGGGTGCGCCGGTTAGATTAACGCGATGCGGGGCTTGCCTTCGCCTGAGGGTTGCGGAACACTTTTCGAAGCTTGGGGCTCACCGGAATGCGCAATTGAGAAATGGTGGCCCTTGGCGTTGCGCCTGTGCGGGCCGCATCCATCGCCTTGTCGCCAATAGCGCAACTGGCGGCGGCAGGAGGAGCTTTGATTGTCCATTCCTGACTATCAATCGTTGATGCGACCTCTTCTCGCTTTCGCTTCGGATGGATCCGAAAAGAACATAAATGATGCGATCAACCACATCGCTGGTCAGTTAAATCTGACCGACGACGAGCGGCATCAACTTCTACCAAGCGGTAAGCAAGCAATCTTTGCCAATCGAGTGCACTGGGCGCGAACCTACTTGGATAAGGCTGGCGCAATAAAGCGAACTCGGCGCTCTCATTTTCAAATGACCGACCGAGGTAAGCAGCTGCTTGCGGAAAACCCAACTCGCATTAATGTGCAGGTTCTCAAGAAATTCCCCGAATTTATAACTTTTCAGACTCCAAAAGTCACCGACGCTGCGGGGGACAACGTTGCCCCTCTGCTTGCTGAGACTGAGATTCCGGAGTCGGCGGTCACACCCGAGGAGGCGGTCCAGCAAGCAGAATCTCAAATCTTCGAAAATTTGCGAAGTCAACTCTTGATTCGGATTTCCGAGTCTTCGCCGAGTTTCTTTGAAGGATTGGTGGTCGATCTCGTTATCGCGATGGGATACGGGGGATCAAGAGCGAGCGTGGTGCAAAGACTCGGCAAGAGTGGCGATGAAGGTATCGATGGCGTCGTTAACGAAGATCCGCTAGGTCTCGACGTCGTCTACATACAAGCAAAGCGTTACGCAGCCGACAATACAATTGGACGCGAGCGTATTCAGCAATTCGCTGGTGCCTTAGTAGGTCAAGGTGCTTCCAAAGGCGTTTTTGTAACGACAAGTTCGTTTTCGAGAGGCGCTATTGAGTACGCCATCAAGGTTCCGCAGCGCATCATACTAATAGACGGTAAAGAGCTTGCCCGGCTCATGGTTCAATACGGCGTGGGTGTCCGAGTCGAAAGAACCGTAGAAATAAAACGAATCGATTTGGACTACTTTGATGAGGGCGACGATTAAGCAAGAGTGATCAAGAAGGGCGGCGCCCTTAAGAGGCGACCGTCGGGGCGGGATTTCTGTATTCATCCAGAGGGTATGGTCCACTCAAACTGGATGAAAGCCTGGGTAAATGCTACTCATCCGCGTGGGGGTACAGTGACGGATGACAAAAAGTGAGGCTCAGACACGGTCAGATTTGATTGACCGCCAACTCGCGTTGTCCGGCTGGAACGTCAAAGATCCCACGCAGGTTCTCGAAGAGTTCGATATCCTGATCGGCCATTTCAATGGCATGGCTGAGCCGAGTACCCCCTATGATGGCCGTCAATTCAGCGACTACGTCCTGTTGGGCAAGGACGGCAAGCCGCTTGCCGTCATCGAAGCGAAGAAATTCGGTCGGGATGCTGCCGTGGGCCGTGAGCAGGCCAAGCAGTATTGCTACAACATCCAGAAGCAGCTCGGCGGCGAGCTGCCATTCTGCTTCTACACGAATGGTCTAGAAATCTACTTCTGGGATCTTGAGAATGCCGCACCCAGGAGAGTCGTTGGCTTTCCTTCGCGCGACGATTTGGAACGGTTCGCCTACATCCGTCGAAACCGCAAGCCGCTAACGCAAGAGTTCATCAATACTTCGATTGCGGGGCGCGATTACCAGATCCGGGCCATTCGCTCAGTGCTCGAAGGTATCGAGCAGAAAAAGCGCGATTTCCTGCTAGTGATGGCCACCGGCACAGGCAAGACACGCACTTGCATTGCCATGGTCGATGCCTTGATGCGCGCGAGCCATGCAGAAAAGGTACTATTCCTGGTGGACCGTATTGCCCTGCGCGAACAGGCGCTCGCCGCCTTCAAGGAGCACATGCCGAACGAGCCGCGCTGGCCCAATATCGGCGAAAAGCTCATCACTAAAGATCGCCGCATCTATGTGGCCACTTACCCGACGATGCTCAACATTATTAGAGACAACGCCCAGCACCTGTCCCCGCACTTTTTCGATTTCATCGTGGTGGATGAGAGCCACCGCTCTATCTATAGCACGTATGGCGAAATCCTCGATTACTTCAAGACTATCACCTTGGGGCTGACGGCGACGCCAACAGACATTATCGACCACAACACATTCCAGCTTTTTCACTGCGATGATGGCCTTCCAACCTTTGCCTACACTTTTGAAGAAGCCGTCAATCGCGTGCCCCCATACCTGTGCAACTTCCAGGTCACGAAAATTCAGACCAAGTTTCAGATGGAAGGCATCAGCAAGCGCACCATTTCATTGGAAGACCAGAAGAAGCTAATCCTCAAAGGCGAGGACATCGAGGAAATCAACTTCGAAGGCACCCAGCTAGAAAAGCAGGTGATCAATAAGGGCACCAACACCCTGATCATCAAGGAGTTCATGGAGGAGAGCATCAAGGACGCCAATGGCGTGTTGCCGGGCAAGACCATCTTCTTCTGTTCGTCTAAAGCCCATGCTCGTCGCATCGAAGAGATCTTCGACAAGCTCTATCCCCAATACCATGGCGAGTTGGCTAAAGCACTGATATCGGATGACCCGCGCGTATACGGCAAGGGCGGCTTGCTCGACCAGTTCACCAACAACGACATGCCACGCATTGCCATCAGCGTAGATATGCTCGACACCGGCATCGACGTGCGCGAAATCGTCAATCTTGTATTCGCCAAGCCGGTGTACTCCTATACCAAGTTCTGGCAGATGATCGGGCGCGGTACACGTTTGTTGGAAACCAGCAAATCCAAGCCCTGGTGCAAGGAGAAGGATGTCTTTCTGGTTCTCGACTGCTGGGATAATTTCGAGTACTTCAAACTGCAGCCCAAGGGTAAGGAGCTGAAACCTCAGTTACCGCTGCCGGTGCGGTTAGTCGGCTTGCGACTCGACAAGATCGAAAAAGCTATCGACAGCGGTCACGAAGACATTGCCGCGAATGAAGTCACCAAACTGCGCCAGCAGGTCGTCGCGTTGCCTACGAATTCTGTAGTGATCAAGGAGGCGGCCGTTGCACTGGCTCGTGTCGAAGACGAAAATTTCTGGATTAACCTCAATCACCAGAAGCTCGAATTCTTACGAACTGAGATCAAGCCGCTGTTTCGTACCGTCTCGGAGGCCGACTTCAAGGCGATGCGGTTCGAACGGGATGTGCTTGAGTACTCGCTGGCCGTGCTGAACGGAGACAAGGAGCAGGCAGGAACGCTCAAGGAAGGCATCGCTGAGCAGATCAGCACGCTACCGCTCTCGGTCAGCTTCGTAAAGCAGGAGGAAGCGCTGATCCGCGCCGCTCAGACCCACCATTATTGGGCGAAGGCCGATGAGAACAAGTTCGACGAACTGGTAGCCAGACTAGGTCCGCTGATGAAGTTCCGCGAGCAGATGGCCGATTCCGGCCCGGTGCACCTCGACCTTATCGACGTGCTTCACAACAAGGAAATGGTCGAGTTCGGCCCGCAGCACGAAGCCGTCAGCATCAGCCGCTACCGCGAAATGGTCGAGGCGTTGATCGCCGAACTTACCGAGCACAATTTGGTGCTGAAGAAGATCAAGAACGGCGGGGCGGTGAGTGCCGACGAGGCGAATCAGCTGGCCGAGCTTCTGCATGAGGAGCACCCGCACATTACTGAAGACCTGCTGCGCCAGGTCTTCAAGAACCGCAAGGCCCATCTCATCCAGTTCATCCGCCACATCCTCGGCATTGAAGCTCTGAGGAGCTTCCCGGATGAGGTTAGCGAAGCATTTGAGCAGTTCATCCGCACCCACACCACTTTGTCCAGCCGGCAGATGGAGTTCCTCAACTTGTTGAAGAATTTCATCCTTGAACGCGAGAAGGTCGAGAAGAAAGACTTGATCAACGCTCCCTTCACGGTAATTCATCCGCTAGGCATTCGTGGCGTATTCAGTCCGAACGAAATCAATGAGATTTTGCAACTCACCGAGCAGTTGGCGGCGTAAAAAATAGGTTTAGGACGTGCTACAAAACAATCCCGAACTCAAAGGCAAGATCGACCTGCTCTGAAATAAGTTCTGGAGCGGCGGCATCAGTAACCCGCTCACCGCCATCGAGCAGATCACGTATCTGCTATTCATGAAGCGGCTCGATGAGCTGGACCTCAAGCACCAGTCCAATGCTGAATGGGCCGGCGAGACGTACAACTCCAAATTCGAGGGCAGCTGGATTCCTCCGGAATACCGTGCGCGAAAAGACGGAAACGATACCGATGCCGATTGGGCGAAGAAGTTAGAGGACGAGAGGCGATACGCCATCGACAAGCGCTCTTTACGCTGGAGCGAATTCAAGCGCATGCAGGCGGAAGAAATGCTGCTGCATGTGCAGAGCAAGGTGTTTCCGTTTCTGAAGGACCTCAATGGTGCAGAGTCCAACTTCGCTCACCACATGAAGAACGCCGTGTTCATCATCCCTAAGCCGGCGCTGCTGGTGGAGGCGGTGAAGGCCATCGACGAAATATTCGAGGTGATGGAGAAAGATTCGAAGGAAAAAGGCCAAGCCTTTCAGGACATCCAGGGCGATGTGTATGAGTTCCTGCTCTCGGAAATTGCAACTGCAGGCAAGAACGGTCAGTTTCGCACTCCGCGCCACATCATCAAGTTGATGGTAGAGCTGGTGCAGCCGCAACTGGGTCATAAAATAGCTGACCCGGCTTGTGGTTCCGGTGGCTTCTTGCTCGGGGCCTACCAATTCATCGTTACCCAGCTTGCCATCAAAGCCGGCGCCACAAGCCTTGCGCCTGATGAGGATGGCTTCGTACGCACCTCGGTAGCGGCCGCACTTACTGAAAAAGCTCAGGGCGTTCTGGCTAGTTCGCTATGGGGCTACGACATCGACAGCACTATGGTGCGTCTTGGGTTAATGAACCTGATGATGCACGGCCTCGACGAGCCTCACATCGACTACAAGGACACGCTCTCCAAGAGTTATACTGAAGAAGCCGAATACGACATCGTGATGGCCAATCCGCCCTTCACCGGTAGCATTGACAAGGGCGACATCAACGAAAACCTCCAGTTGGCAACCACCAAGACCGAGCTGCTGTTCGTCGAGAATATCTACCGCTTACTGAAGAAAGGCGGCACTGCGTGCGTGATCGTACCGCAAGGCGTGTTATTCGGCTCCGGCGGTGCCTTCAAGACTCTGCGCCAGCTACTTGTCGAACGCTGTGACCTCAAGGCTGTAATTACGCTGCCCAGCGGCGTTTTCAAACCCTATGCCGGCGTCAGTACTGCGATCCTGCTGTTCACCAAGGTCTGGGGGCCCAAAGACAAAATCACTAAACCCGCCACCGAGCACGTGTGGTTTTATGAAATGTCAACCGATGGCTACAGCCTGGACGACAAGCGCACAAAGGAAGAAGGCTTTGGCGACTTGCAGGACATCATTGCGAGATATCATGCCCGGAACGCTGAAGCGGACACTGATCGCACTGCCAAATGCTTCGTGGTGCCTCGCGGTGATATCGAAGCTCAAGGCTATAGTCTTTCGCTTTCCGGCTATAAGCAGGACCTATTCGACGAGGTGCACTACGACGCGCCGGGCGCGATTCTGGATCGGCTACTTCGGGCGGAGGTAGGGAATGTCAATGATACCGACCTGGCCAAGGTTCAGAGCGGCATTGTTCGCGAGCTGTTGGCACTGAAGGGAATGGTCGGGTGAGCTCCTTCGAACCCCTTCGCGAAATCATCACATTTAAGGGTGGCGGTACGCCTTCCAAAGCAATTGCTGAGTATTGGAACGGCCAAATACCTTGGGCGACAGTCAAAGACTTTACGTCGACTAGCCTTCGTGCAACGCGTGATTCCATTACGGAAGCCGGTTTGCGCAATAGTTCGGCGAACTTGATTCCCCGCGGGCACGTAATCATTCCAACGCGGATGGCTCTCGGAAAGGCCGCGATCAACGATATTGACCTTGCGATCAATCAAGACTTGCGAGCTTTAATTCCGAAAAGACCTTTGGACGCCAAATATTTGTTGCATGCGATGTTGTCTCTGAAAGAAGCAATTGTACGCAAAGGATCTGGCGCCACAGTCAAGGGCATAACCCAAGACGAGCTTTATGCTCTTGAGATTTTCGTTCCTCCGATCGACGAGCAAATCCGCATTGCTCATCTGCTCGGCAGGGTCGAAGGGATGATCACTCAGCGCAAACGACACCTGCGGCAGCTCGACGACCTGCTTGAGAGCGTCTTTCTGGACATGTTTGGTGACCCGGTGAGGAATGAAAGGCGCTGGGAGAAGAAGGCCTTTTCAAAGTTACTTATTGATATTGAAAGCGGGAAGAGCCCCATTTGTGAAGCAAGACCAGCTTCCGCCCATGAGTGGGGAGTGCTGAAGCTCGGGGCGGTCACAGGCTGTTATTACGATGAAAGTGAGAACAAAGCTCTTCCTGATAAGACAATCCCCTCTGATCGCCACGAAGTAAAAGCTGGCGATCTTTTGTTCAGTCGTAAGAATACGTACGAGTTAGTAGCAGCATGCGCTTATGTATTTTCAACTAGGCCAAAGCTATTAATGCCAGACCTCATTTTCCGGTTCGTATTTAGGGATGATGCTGAGGTCCATCCGATCTACATGTGGAAGCTACTTACAGCCAAATCCCAACGAAAGAAAATTCAATCATTAGCCGCTGGTGCTGCAGGCTCAATGCCGAACATTTCAAAGATGAATCTCAGAGAAGTTCAGCTTCCGATGCCTCCGCTCCCACTTCAGAACAAGTTTGCTGACATCGTAACTAAGGTCGAGGGGCTTAAATCCCAATACCGGCAAAGCCTCAACGATCTGGAAGTACTCTATGGCGCCCTGAGGCAGCGGGCATTCAGCGGCGACCTAAATCTGTCGCGGGTACCGCTGCCGGAGACGCCGATAAGCGGCGAACAAGCATTGGTCCCCGACTTCTTGCAAGGAGAGGTCGCCGCTCCAGCTATCAATCTGCCTGATGGTGGCCTGCTGCTAGCGGCACTGGAAAATCGAGAACGGATTAAAGATCTGCTGAATAGTTGGTTGGACGCCTATCGTGGCCAGTTGGGTGGTGAAGCCTTCTCCTTGGAGCGCTTTATGGCTGCCGCACAATGTCGGTTGGCAGAATTGCACCCGGACACCGACTTCGAGCTGGACAATAATGACTATGAGCACATCAGGACTTGGGCGTTCGAGGCGCTGGTGTCCGGCAAGCTGATACAAACCTACGACGAGGCGAACAACCTCGTGCTGCTCAAGACCGGGCAGGCATGAAGCTGCAGCGCCTAAAGATCACCGATCCGTCAGGCTTTCGCAGCCTGCCGTCTGGTTTTGAGTGTCACTTTCGCACCGAATGGACTCTGGAAGAGGAGCTAGGCAGGCTCGAGGGTTTTGCTCCCTTCGTCTGCGCCGGGCCCAACGGTAGCGGCAAATCCAACTTGCTCGAAGCGCTGGCTGCCATCTTCTTTCAGCTGGAAGTTTTGCGTGTGCGTCGCAGCTTCCTGCCAGAAGTGTTGCAGAACTCTGATCTTGATTTCTCCCCAGTCGGGTTTGAATTGGACTATCTAATTCGGATCCCGACCGAATACCGTCGCCCTGATGGTCCCGTATGGGCAAAGGTCGGGGTTCGGAAGGTCCCTGGCGAGTCAGCTATTTTTCTTTGGGAGAACCAGAGTGACTTCGACATCGACGGATATGAAGTCACCCAAGGCGGCCATGCCAACATCCTATTGCCTCAGTATGTGCTGGGTTACTCGTCCGGCGAGAACGAAATTCTGAGTCTACCATTCTTTAAGCTGCGCTTCGTTCAATTCGATGAATACTGGAATGCCCTGACTCGGCAGTTACCCTATCCGGGACATCCAGAAACACGGCTGGCTTATCTCGATAGCGGCTTTAGTCAGGCCATCCTGCTTTGCAATCTGCTATTTCAGGACGAGCCGACACTACATCCATTCCGGACTGATGTCGGCATCGAGGTGCTAAAAGAATTTCGCATTATCCTCCGGCGCAGTATTCCTCTGCAGCCCGAGCAACTCACTGTCTTTGCAAACGAAGACCAGTACCAAAGCCAGTCGCTCGACGATATTGTTGAAAGCAACCCCGCCTTGCGCGCTGAGACTAACGATCAGGGCACAACTAGTTACCGCTTAAACCTGGTCCAATTATTGGAGGGTGACCAGAAATCCTCACTGATGGTGACAGCATTGAAGCGCTGCGCCACACTGAGCTATTTGGATGAGGTCTCCGACACGCTGATCCTAGATTATTGGGTGAATGACGCCACCAAGAAGGCGTTCCGCGAAAACTTTGACAGCTCGCCGCTAGCGCTCTTCCAAGCCTTTCAGGTGTTGCTGACTTTGAACCTGTACTCAGTTGGCGCTTCGCTAAAGGCCGACCTGTACAAGTCCACCAGCCATTATGTTAGCGAAACGGTGCCAACTCTGGCATCGGACCAGCGCGTTATGCGCTTCAAGTTTGTACGCTTCAGTAAGCGGGATGTGGCCCAGCCGATGATGCTGAAGGAGTTGTCAGACGGCGAGCATCAATTGCTACATAGCCTGGGTCTGTGTCTTCTGTTCCGAAATACCAACAGTCTTTTCCTACTCGACGAGCCGGAAACTCACTTTAACCCAAACTGGCGCGCCAATTTCATTAGTCGCCTGCGTCAGTGCCTACCCGGCAATGGCGATGTTGGACAGGAGATGTTGATTACCACCCACACGCCCTTTCTGGTCAGCGATAGCAGACCCGAGAATGTATTGGTTTTTAGTAAGGACCCATCCACTGGTAAGGCGAGTATCGAGCGGCCCGACTACAACACCTTGGGTGCCTCGATAAACAAGATCACCATAAACACCTTCGGCAAGCGTGAGACCATCGGTGCCTACGCCCAGGCACTGCTGGACGATTTGCGCGGCCGCCTCGAGACGGGCACCGAAGAGACGTCAGCATTGATCGATGAGGTCAACAGAGAGCTTGGCGACTCGGTGGAAAAGATCCTGCTGATGAAGGCCATGCTCGACAAAGCAGAAGGCGCGGCTGCGGAAGGACAAGGTTGATGCTGTTTTCCTACACCTACGTGCCGCATCAGATGGAGAAGATGCAGGAGTTCATCGATTTCATCTTTTTTGAGGTGTGGTGCAAGGCGCCAGACAGTGGGCTTTTTGACCTGAGCTTGTTTGCAACCAAGCCTGAACTGCACGAAGTGATGCAGGCCTTCTTCTACTCGGATGCCAAGGGCGCAGATTTTTTCTATGGGCACGTCGAGCGAATATACGATCTATTCTCGAAATTGGACGAGCCGCAGATCGAGCAGTTCAAGCAATGGTACTGGGGCAATAACAATGTCGAGAAGGTTTGTGCCAACGATCCGGCCACGCAGCTAGTGCGGTATGCCGATATTCCAGTCGCCCTCAAAGACCTGAGCGATCAGCTCTCGTCGTTTTTCAAAGGGCTGTATTCACAGTCACTGCTAGATTTGGTCACTTTGAGGAATAAGATCGGCGACATCGACGATCACTACAGCTCTTTCCTGAAAGCGAACAAGGCAGGCAAGTGCCCGTTTTGCGGCATCAGCGACTTGCACGGTCCATACCACACTAAGCGCGAGGCCTATGACCATTACCTACCCAAGGCGCTCTATCCCTTCAACTCGATCAATCTCCGGAATCTTGTCCCGGCCTGCCACAACTGCAACAGCAGCTATAAGACCAGCAAAGACCCGGCTCACCCCGTAAAGGACCCTACGGGTAGTACCAAGCGGCGGAAGGTATTTTATCCGTACTGTACGGACGCCCAGCCTATCGAGATTGTGGTTAGCATAACAAAGTCGGACGTTTCGGCGCTCACCCCGCAAGACGTCAGCATACACTTCGGCCCGGCGACATTGGTCGATGAGATTGATACTTGGCGTGACGTCTACGGCATTGACGAACGCTACAAGGCCAAGGTGCTAGGCGAGAATGACGGCAAGTACTGGATCACCCAAGTCTTGGATGAGTGGAAGGATGAGGGCAGATCGCCAGAGGCGTTCCTGCAGATGCTCGCTAAGCAAACGTTGAAGAGCCCATTTGCTGAAGCCAATTTCTTGAAGATGCCCTTTCTCGAAGCGTGCCGGGCCAAAGGAGTGTTCGATGCGGCCGATCCGTTGTGATTTTCGTAGCCTGCCCCTTTGCATCAATGGGTCGCGAGCTGCCTTAGGCATTCTGTAAGACGTTGAGGAGGACGCCTAACGCCGCAGGGGCAACCGACCTTTCGCTTGGTTTTGTGGGAAGACCTCAGATGCGCAAATTAAAAGGGGATTGGCGCAGATGCTCCGAAGCCGGGCACAGCCGTGGGCTGATAGTCAATTTGCTAGCATAACATGTCTTCGTACGAACGTCGTTCGAACCAGCTTTCCCGCCAAACTACCTCCGAAATGAGTCAAATTATCAAGTGCTCATCTGCGCAGCGCGAGCGAGCAGGCGATCGGCACTCTCAGATGCGGTTCAACAGAAGGATTGTCGTTATTGTTTATACGCTCCGACCAATTTTCCACCCAGCAGGGTGGCGTGACTGAGGCCGAGCAGCCACAAGAACGTCGCGCTGACTGGCGGCATGCTCGAGAAGACCTGACGCGCTTCGGCGAGAGCTCCGGTTGCAGACAATCCGCCGATTCGTTCGGCCGCCTCTAGGGCCAGGCTCACATAGATCGCTGCGAGCACGCCTGTGATGACGATCGTTTGCACCCTTGTAGAATCGACAACTCCATCATCCTCCTCCGTCTCACCATAGACAAGGTCTGCAAGCGCGGCATCCTTCGGATCATCCTTTGTGAGGATGCGCGTCCTTCGTGGCGGAAGCACAGGCGTGGCGCCGCCAGGGGCAGCGGACGTCGGACCGGGCTGGGTTATGAAGCTAGACAGAATGGTTGTTCCACCTGAGATTCCGAGCAGAGCCCATAATGTCGTTTCCATGCTGGGAGTAAAATCCAGCAAGCCGGACAATTTATTCTCCCAAAGCTTTAGCTCCGGTTGTTGTTTGGCTGCATTGGTCGCGTATGCCGCGCCTTGCTGGATGCGGTCCAAACTCTCCGCCCAAAAACCGACGTTGAACAGAGCGTAGGCCGCAAGCGGTCCCATCAGGATCACGAGCCAGATCGCGAATTGAACTCTGGTGAGGCTCATTCGGTTGCGCTTGTCAATGAACAGGCCAAGCGGCCGACCCATCACGCCGAGACCAGCCGCAAGCGCCATCATGATAATCGATGCCATTGCCAGAAGGATCGGCATTCGCAATGAGAATGCGTATCCTGAATCAGAGACGGTCCATTTTGCCAACCATACCTTGGTCCGCGACCACCAGTCGCGATTGGAAGCGTTCTGCACATCGCTAACAACCTTTAGCCAATCCGTGAGGCAAACGCCGTCGTTTCCTGCGGTTCCTGGCAACCAGTCTTGCGGCGCGCCGAACAGTGTGGATGGCCGCCTAACGTCAAATTGGGTTGAGCACTTTGTCTCAGGTGTCGAAGGGGCGGCAACGGCCGCCGGAGCTGCTGCGGGGGCTGCGGGAGCTCCAGCGGCTGGGGCTGCAGGAGCGGCAGGGGCAGGCGCTGCAGCGGGTACATTAGTCGCAAGTCTGGCCGCAAAGGCGTTCCCAGCCATTCGCGTCACGTCGCCCACACTCATCGACCACAGACATGCCATGGCAAACAGGGCGACCGAGGCGACGGCGAGCCAAAATGCCACTCGTGCTGCTTTCGTATCGACCGGCTTGCGCCGAACCTCGCGCGGCACATACACGGAGGTACCAGGCGGCAGGCCTGTCCCGGTCACCAGCGAAACCAAGCGGGACGCATCTTCATTCGGGCGAACTGCGCGCGAAAATGCCGACACATCGTGGCCATCGACCGTGAAACGTCCAATCAGCTCCATTGTGTCCGGTGTCGCGGTATCCCATGGCGCGGGAAGGGCTTCATCCTTGGTCAGCGTCTTGCCGTCAGCGCTGGGCCACAAGATCACACGCATGTTCTTCAGCGCGTCGGGTACTGCCGCCTCCGCCGCGGCTGTGCAAGCGGCAACATCCGCTCCATACAGATCATCGTCCTGGGCCGGGACGGACTCGAAGCGCGAAAAGCTCTTTTCGGCTTCGCTGGCGATCGCGGCCACTTGCTGCCGAAGTCTGGCTAGCGTCGTCGCATCTCCGCCGGCGGGCACCTGCAGGTCCTTCGTCTCGGTCCACACGATCTGAAATCTCGTCAATGCACTCATTTGTGCCCCCCTAATCCACGTCCTTATGACGCTCCATTGTCAAATATCGGTCCTCGACGAATGCCCCCACCAGATCAATTGAGCGAGGCAAAGCGTTCGCAAGGCGCTACCTCTGCTTTCGGTGGCGCGAAAAAGTATTTCAAGCAAACCAGCAGCACCTCTGGCTGCGAGACGGCGGCGCCGACGGGCGCCGCAATTTCAAGTTGGACTGAGGTACTCGAGGTCCCGGCTTGAATGACCGGTGGCGAGAGCGACAGCCTGCCGTGATAAACGGGCCCGTAAGACTGATCGACAAGCGCGGCCTCGCAGGGTTGGCCGTTCACCTTGATTTCCAGGAGTGGCGGGAGGCTCGCTCCAGCCTCGGGCTTGAAGTAGACGTCGAGCTCTTCGACAACGACATTCTCGTTGTTCCGACTCCAGGGGAACATGTCGCGATCGATCTGTACAGAGAGACGGGTTGCGCTGCCTTCGCGCAGATTGGTCCACTGGGCCGGAAAGTCGTGCTGGATGTCCAGATACCGGTTCGCAGGATTTCCCTCCACGGGGAGATTTTGCCTGGCTGTGGTTCGCGCCTGTTCGCGCATCTCCGCGCTCCCCTCAATGGCGGTGTAGCGGAAGTGCAGCACCACGTCGGTCAAGGAGTCCGGGTCGAACTGAGTCGTAGTCGGGTCCATTTCGATTCGCCACCGGCTAATCATGCCGGCGCCTTCGAAGGGCAGATAGCGTTCGTCGCGCAGATTGGTCTCGAACAGGCCGGTATCGTTCTGAGCCGACGTTGTGACGATCGATTGATGCGCGGCGTAACGGCGCACGAACCGCGGATCGCCTGCCAGCACGACCTGCTCTGGATACTGCGGGTCGACCTGAGGCGACAACCTCACCGCATCCGACAGCAGGGTCAACTTAGCGTTGACGGTCTGATAGGGGCCTGTCGCGCAAAGCACGCTCAACGCCACGTTCTTGATCCGGCGCCGATAGTGTCCCGGCATTTCCAGATCTAGCATCCACTCCGGCAGATCGACCTCACAGTTGCCCGTCAGTCGCAGGCTGACGAGCGCGTCCGGCGCGCAGAGCCGTAGCGAAACACTCTTGCCGAGTTCGTATTCGCGCACGTTCTGCTGCAGGTATGTCTGCTCCATGCGGCGAAGAGCCATCAGTAGGTGATCACCCGCGGTCATGCCCTCGCGATAGTTGGTCCAGGATACCGACGCGAGAAAACAGGAGGATGCATAGTGTCGCTCGTAGCGGAAGGCGTTTTCGGCGTCCCTTGCTGCCGCAAGCGCGACGTCAAACATCTCGCGGTAGAGCCCGGCGAGATTGTCCTGAAGCCAGCAGAAATGTTCAGCATTGGTGAACTTGCTCTGCTGGAAACGCTGGATTTCCTGCGCATTCAGGACGGTGTCCTGATGGATATTCAACTCGCGTAACGCAATATCCTGCCGCCGGTCCGCAGCGAGAATCTGACGGCGCACCTGTTCGAGCTCGATCTTCAGAACCTCCAGCTGGTGGCGCCATTCTTCCTCGCGGCGGGCAAACGACCCTCGCATCGAGTCGATGGAGGCGTCCATACTGTTGACCGAAGCCAGCATGTGCAACAAGCTGGCGCCAATCTTCGAGCTGGCTGAGTACTTCTGCCCACTGACAAACTTCACCATCGAGCAAACGCCGACATACACCTCGGGGACAAGGAGGAGTACCTGCGCGGCAATTTCGAACCCCTCGGTGGCCGCCGTGAGCATCTTCGCCACTTCCATGTGGGCGAAATACGACTGCTCGTCCGAAATAAGCCCCACCTGAATGAGGTGTTCGATATGCTGTTTCTTGGTCTCCAGGATCTCTCGCGCCTTCTCCAGCGCCTGCAGTTGCCAGTCGGCCTCACGCCACTGCGAGCGTCGCACATCGAGTAGCAGGCGATTGATCTGAACTTCGTGCCTGGAGCGCAGCAGGGCGAGCTCTTCTGCATCGCCCCTTTCGAAGGCCGACATCAGTGCCGCACCGAAGCCGCGTGTCTCGGCGCACAGCTCGATCGCCTTCTGCAGGACGACATTGAACCGGTAGTGCGGTGGCGGCAGCAGCCATTCGTCGCGATCGCGTTCGGTGCTGTCGTAGGCATCGCGCCACATCCAGCCGTCATGCAGTCGCATGTCGCCATAGGCCGGCATGGCCGCAGGAGACCGGGACAGGGCGGGCTGTGTTCGATCGTTGCGGATCTGCCGGCTGTTCTCGCAACGCTGGATGGCGGTCGCGAGCCGGTCGGTCCGATCCCAGAGCAGGACAAGACGCCGGTTCAGGGGCGGCGGTTCGGGTACGAAGCTTCGAAGCTTATCCGCAGTGTCGGGATCCTGGTGGCGCAGCCGGCGCGGCCGTTCACCGAGCACCTTGCGCGCCAGGGCGAACGTCTCGCGGGCAAGTTCGGTGGTCGAAAGTCGCTGGCCGGCAAGCTGGGACTCGCCGATATCAAGGATGTTCTCCAGCCAGTTGAGGACGAGGACTCTGGCGTTCGGACGGCCGAAGAGCCCCTTGGGATCGAGCCAGCCGTTGGAGCAGGCGAGCGGCTTGTGCAGGAACTCCAGCCACTCACGTGCCGCGTCGCCGCGGTCGTGCAGGCGCAGATGCTTCTGCACAAGGAGAGCCGGCGCGTGGAATGTCGCAGGCCCCGCTGCGGCGCCGGGCGCCGCCGCCATGAAATGCGGAAACGAGGACAGTCCGCCGGCGGAAGGAGCGGTGCCCGCGCTCCAAGTCGTCTGCACCAACACCCGTGCGATATTCGCGTCGGGGTCATAGACAAAACGTTGGTCGATTTTCGCCGCGCCATCGACTTCGAACACCAAAAGGTCGACATCGCGCTTGTCGAACTTCAACATGCCGTCGCTTGCGACCGGGACGCCGTAATCCGAAACGCGGACATCGTCTGCGATGCCGTCGCGTATCCGGCACCACGCCAGCCGCACCGTCTTTCTCGTGTTCCAGGCCAACAGGTTTGCGGGAATCCCGGCCAGATGGTCGTTGCTGTCGTACGGATGCTCCCAATCCTGGCCGGCATCCTGTGTCGGTTTGTCGTAGGCCGCACCATCGACCAGCCAGAAGTAGAAATCGTCCTGCCTGTCGGTCGTGCTGCATTGCAGGCGGACGAACCTGGGGTCCAGCTCGAGCGGTGCATCGCTTAGCATCCGCATCGAGTTGGTCTCGCGGTTGTCCACCGTGTTCTTGACCTCGGGAGGGCTCAATACGGTCCGGCTAAGTGCGCGGTCGCGCCTTGTCAGCTTCTCATAACCTTCGGGTTTCATCGGAAGCGCCTCGGACACCGAAGGCAACCTGTCGATCCAGCGGATCAGCCCGGGAATCGACGGCATCAGCGGCGCCACGAGATCGTCCCAGTCCTGATCGGCCGTCAGGCTCTCCTGCTGAAGATGGCGCTCGAGAAATTCGAAGGTTTCGGTCCTCGAGGCCGCACTGATCAGATAAGCCTCGCGATAGTTCTCGGGGTAGGCGCCCCGATACTGCCACGCCTCCCACCTGCGATATTCCGCAAGGCGCAGGTCCCAGTCTTCGAGGAAGTCGCGGCTGACATCGTCGGTCGAGACTTTCTCAAGCCCCAATCGCAGCCGCTGGACGTAGGTGCGCAACGCCGCGGCTGCCTCTTCGATGCGAGGCGTCGCCGCGCACGTTCCCGTTTCCACGTCCAGCAGCAGCCGCTCGGACAGATCGCGCGCGGAGCAGGCGTAAGGAGGCCCTCCGTTCATTTGCGGCATCGTACAGCGCTCGAGCGATGCAAGATATCCGACAAGCGCGAAGCGTGCCCTTTCGCGCAAGGGGCCGTTCAGCTGCGCGAGGTTGGCGTAGCGGCGGACCGGACCGTTTTCCAGGTAGGCTTCGTTGATGTATTCGCGCAGCGAAGCCACGTTCGGCTCGAACCTCGCCCATTCCCGATATTTCACCGGCGCAACACCGTGCGCTGCTGCAAACCGTCGCTGCCGGGCGTACTGCCACTGCGCTGCCTGCCAGACGCGGATCGGCCACTCCTCGGTCTTGAGCGCGGTCTTCGCCAGCTCCGGATAGTCGGGACTGGCGTCGATCGTATAGAGCAGGGCGTCAGGTGCCACCTTCGCCTTCAGGCCGAGATGATCGCTGACCAGCTGTTGCGCGGTCGGCGGCGTTACTGGGTTAGCCGCGTCGTTGAAGAGTTGCCACAGCGGCGTGGCGACGCCGGGAACCTCCGAGCGGAGTTGCACATAGTCGTGAAAGCGCTCCCACTGGTCGAACAAGGGCCAGACGCGGTCCGGCATGTGCGTTTCCGGATACTGACGCACATCCTCGCCGACGGGGCGGGGCCGGAAGGCGTCGCCGACGCTCCATTGGTTGAAGTCGAAATCGAGCTTTCGCGACTCCCAGTTCCCGGTTGCCGTCGCGCGTGTGTGCGCGATGCCGCGGAAGTCGGCGCCCTTGCTCAGGAGGAAATCGACTTCCTTCTCCACCAGCCGGAAGCGGTGGCAGAACAGCAGCGCCTTGAAGGCACGCTGGTAGCTGCGGCGAATGTCGCGGATCGAGCTGAAATAGTATGGCTCGGGATAGAAGAATGGCGCGGCGCCGGCGTATCCCGGAAAGTCCTGTGCTTCCTTGAGCTCGATGAACAGCGACTGGGCCAGCACTTCGAAGAATTCTGTGGAAGTTGTGTCGCCGCCTCCCGGTGGGTTCTTCGGAAAGCTCCGCGACACGGCGATTTCGCTCAAGCCATGCAGAGGGGAGGCCTCGGGCGAATTCACGAAAACGCCGAGCCATGCGACATGCCTGTCCTTGCTGCCGCTCGGACCCTTGCTGATCTCATAGATCGAGGGATCGACCGAGTAGTCGACGAAGGTCAATTTGACGTCATAGTGGCCCTGGTCCAGAGGAGCGGCGACCGGAGCCGCGTGGAATGCGCCGTCCGCGTCGTTGCCGAACAGGACCAGCGAATCGGACGCGCCGCCGGGCGTGTGCAGAGGCACGATCTCCTTCGTGTAGGTCGCACCCGCAATCTCGATGCGCATGCCGTCGTCGGTCAGATTTGGAATATTGGTGGTACCGAGAGGTCCGTCTTCTCCATTGGGAAGCTTGAAGGAGGTAACAAATCGGTGCTCGCCCTTGATCGTGACCTGCAGTCGGCCCTTCCACTCGATATGGTAGGGAACTGCACCGCCATAGCGCGCCTTGTCGGCCGGATCGAAGCGCAGCTGGTAGCCGCTTCTCAGTTCAACTTGCTGCTGCCCGGCTGGCACCGGCTGCAGGAATTTGTGGTCAATCGGCTCGGGTACACGCAGCGGCTTCGGAACATTGTAGAGCCAGTCGTTGCTGTTCGGTCCGACGTTATCCCCGTACTTGTCGTTCGCATGATCGAGATAGTTCAGCGAGCCGGAAATCTCGCGCATCAGCGCGGTGGTCTGAGGCAGATTTGCGAACGGCGGAAATACCGGGAATGCGGGGGGCGTCTGCAGCCGCTCGTAGTTTGCATTGGGCAAGCCTGGGGCTCCAGGCACTTGCGCCACATACCTGTCGAAGCGCTGATTGAAAATGTCGGTGTAGGGGCCGGGTGGCTTGAACGACGAGAACGTCGTCCAGATGCCGGTGCCGCGCAGGCCGAGGATGCCGGCGATCGCCTTGGCGTTCGGATTGGCCAGGTACTGGAAGGCGCCGCTGTTGTCCTTCCAGTTTTCGTCCGCCTCGATGTGATGCAGCAGCAAGTAGCGCGCCGTCGTGGACAGATTGTCGAGTTCGACGTCGGGATTCTTGCCAGGCTCGCGCTGCAAGACGTGGGCTGCAAGGTGGTCGGCGACGACGAGATGCTGACGAAAGAAGACGAAGAAATACCGCACGAATAAATTCATGCGGTAGGTCGCCTTCTTGGGACGGAGCAGGCGGCGTGCGGCCTCGCGCTGGTCGGGGAGTATCAGGGAGAATTTGGCCAGCGTGCGCCGCGGCTGTTCGAACAGGTCGCGGATCGCCGTCACTTCGCCGGGGGAGCAGGCTGGAAACAGGGTTGTATCGGTCGTGTCGGTTTTTCTGAGCCTCGTGGCTTCTGTCAGGATATCGACCGGATCCAGCAAGCCTGTGCACGAAAGCTTGTTGGCCGCAGGGTCGAAGGCGAATACCGCAGAGAAATCGTATTTCTTGGGTTGGCCTGCTTTTTGTGTGTACCGCGTGACATCCGTCTCAAGCAGGTCGGTGGTGAATTTCGGCTTGTCTTCGGTCAACAGACTCTTCAACGCGTCGAGATCGGAATAGCCGAGCGCCGTCAGTTCTTCCGCAAGCCTGAGCCACAACTTGTTCAGGTCGTCATTGGTTGGATTCGGCCGCCAGAGTCCGCCGGGCTGGCGATCGGCTGCGAACACGCGATCGAGGCGGCTGAAGTCGTCGTCGCTAAGCGCGAACTTGCCTTTCAGCCTACTTTTTTCGCCGTCGTTCTGGTCCCATGTTGGCTTGTGGCCGTCGCTGGCGTCGGGCCGGGTCGATATCATCGACCCATACGCTGCGCCGCGGAGCAGCCGCTGCAGGCGCAGCATCGACGCGTCGGTGCAGTCGGAAAACTTGTCGGCAAACGGGTTTTCCCTGATCTTGTTCTCGACGGCCTCGACGCGGAACGGATCGTCCTCGAACGTGGTCAGGTGCCGATTGAGATAGAGGAAGGAAAGCTCGCCGACGCTGAAATCCGAATGCGCGACCTTGAAGCAGACTTCGACGAACCGCAGCGTATGGGTGGGTCGCAGGAATGCCGGGTAGTTGTCGTTGCCGCCATCCGAACGAAGGCTGGTGAGGTCCTCAATTTCGCCGAACTCCTCCGCGTGCAGGATGCGTTTCTTTGGTTCCTTGCGGAAGCAGTTCGCCCGCTCCTGAACGACCGCGGCGAGGTCCTTCTTCGCCTGTTCGGCGACGGGAGTGTCGACTCCTCCCGCCGCCGGCAGCCATAGCGGCAGCACGTCGGTCACGCACAGCGCATAGTCGTCGCGCAGCATCTGCATGGCGGCGAGCTGTCTGATGAAATCGGCGTTGATGTTCGCGCCGTTGTAAAGGCCGAGTACGTCGCAGGTCTGCTTCAGCGCCAGAAACGAGTGATCCCTGGCGGCAAGCTTTTCCCACCAGCCGAGCAATTCCTCGATCTCGCCGAGCGGTCCGGTGAACGACCCGTCGCGTGGCTCGGCATTGATGTGGTCGACGAGGTCCTGAAGGCGTTCGCGAGCCGCAGCGGAGTCGGGGAACGTCGCCGGAAGGGAATCGATCTTCACGCTGACGGGAGTGACGGTATCGCGGATTTCGTCCTGCAGCCGGTCGGCATTGAAGGCGGCCAACAGCGCCTCGCATTTATCGACCGTTGCCTGGGTTTTGAATTGTTCCAGCGGCAGCCGGCGCAACTCCTTGGCAAATGTCTTCACTCGATTTGACGCGGCAGGAAACAGGCCGAGCCGCCCGAGTTGCGCTTTCAATGCGGTTGTCAGCGCGTTAAGCTTGTCCTGAATGGTGGCGCTGTCGACCTCGATCGCTGACGGCCACCACCCCGCGATGGCGTTGTCCATGCCGTGACCGGCAGCGGTTGCAGCAGCCTTCACATTCGGGACTGTCGCCAACTCGGGCAAAACGGCGGCAATCTGCTCTCTTGCGTTTCTGATGACGGGGGCGGCGCTGGTTGCAGGCAGCAGGCCGTCGAGCATCGTCAGGGCGGCTGAGAGATCGGAAAGTGAGTCCAGGCTGTCAATCACGTCAGCGAGGCTGACACGCAGCTCGCGGACACGCTGCTTCAGTGCAGTCCGAATTTCACCGCCGGAGATGGCGACAGCCAGCCCTTCGGCCTGAGCCTCGATGTTCTCAATGCCCTTCCGTGCAACTTCCGATGCGGTCAGGCTCGCCTTGATGCGTCCAGCGTGGGTCCTGACGTCGTCCGTGACTTGTGCGTTGGCGGAGCTCTCCAGGCGTTCGAGCCTCGTTTTCAAAACTGCGATCGAATCATCCGCTGCGGCGAGGTGGGTGTATTCGTTCGGCAACGCCGCGAACGCCGACCTTACGGCGTCGCTGTCAGCTTGCTGGTTCGCCGGATCGATCGGAGTTGTTCCTGCCTTCTCGAAGGCGGCGACGAAGGTGCGTACGGCGGCTTCGATGGTGGCAATCGAGGCCCGGGCGCCGTCCCAGTTCCGCATCTGCTCGCGCGCCCTGCGCAGGCGCTGGAGGATGCCTTCGAGCGAATAGTCGGTGTGCGGGATTTTTCGCAGCAGGCGCCAAAGCCGCAGGAAAACCGCCAGTCGTTCGAGGGCGACGTCCGCGTGGAGCGGGGCAAAGTCGATCGTGTAGGCGCCGATATCGCAGGGCTCGTCTTCGGGCAGCCCCGGCGCCACAATTATCGGGACAAAGCCGCAGGCCACCAGATCGCGAAACTCGCGGTAGCTCAGGCCGCTGCGCAGCAGAAATTCCGACAGGCGCCGGACTCCGGCCGGCCGGGCATTCGGATCGGGCCGCATCACGACCTGATGCGTATCCAGCCAGTCGGCCCATTTCGGCGTGTCATTGTGGCCGGTGCCGGTGGCCGACGGATAGCCCCAGAATTGCCAGAGCTTCTGCCGCGAATTGTTCAGCGTTTCGGTGAAGACTTCGCGGTGCTCTTCCACGTTCAGCTTGAGATATTCGCGGGCCGTATCGATGCGCACCGGGTAGCGACGCAGATGCGTCTGAGTGTCGAACTCCGGGGGCAGGTAGGGCACGAACGCTTTCGCGTTGGCCGTGTCCTGCGGCTGCTTGACGAATTCGTGGACGTCCTTGCGGAACGTCCGCATCGTGTCGTAGCGCCGCGACCCAATGTGTTCGAGGTAGCTGCGGGTAATATCGAGTAGCTGATGATAGGGACGCTCGAACGACGAGAAATCCTCGCGCAGCCGGTCGTATGCAGCCTTTTGCCGCGCGAGGGCTACGGCATCGGCCGGATCGGACGGTGTGGAATGCTCAGGGACGGCCGCGAGTTCGTCGGCCGTCACGCCCGCCGAGGTCTGGAAGATTGCGGGCGCCGCTACCGCCGGCAGCTCGCCGTTGGGATGTGCGTCGATATCCGCTTCGGCGAGACCGACAAGGCTTTCAAGCGCCTCGTTGACCACGTCGACGGCGGGAACGGGCGTGAATGTGTTGGCAGCCGTGACATTGAGCGCGCCGAGGTCGCCGCGCCTGCCGGCAATTTCGGCACCGAGCGAGCTAGCTGTTGGATCGCGTTTGGCGTCGAGCAAGGCGCGCGCATAGCCAGCCGGTCCGAATGGCGACAGCTGATCGGCGGGCATGCAATCGGTGAGCAGGCCGTCATGATTGACCGGCCGGAACACCGACGCGACCGGGCTAGCGTCGTCGCGATCGTCTTGCGGCTTCGGGTACTCAAGGGGGGTGGCAGTCGTGAGCGCAACCGCGCGACCATAAATGGCTTGGGCGTCGGCATGGGCGAGGGTGCCCAGCAGTGCCGCCTCAAACTGCTTATCGGAAAGGCGTGCGATCAGCCACGGATCGGTGAAGCCGCGGAAATACAGTGCCTCCATCTTGAGAAGGAGATCGCTCGCGGGGTCGGTTACGCGGTAGAGAAAATGCAGGATAAGCAGTTGTTGCGTGACTGCTTCATCAAGATTGAAGGCCTTGATGCTTGCGACCGACGTCGGCGGAGCGAAGGTGAATGTGGTATTGGCGTCAAAAAAGTCCTTCAACCCGGCGACGCTGGGTGGCCGGCTGCTGAAAGTGAAATTTCCGGGCGGCGCGAACGCAGCGGCCGCCGCCGGCGGTGTGGCGAGGTAGCGGCGCAAGCGCAGCACGAGATTTTGCCATTGTTGGCGGGCAGCGAGCTCGTCGATATTTCCCCAATACAGCTTGAATGCTGCTGCCCAGTCTCCCTCGTTCTTGTCCTTCAGACCATTGACGGTGGCGACGCCCGCAAAACCCGGGTCGGTTTCGAGATGCGTTGCGAAGCTGGGGCCGTGAGCCGGGAGGGGTTTGGAGATGCCGGCACACACAACCTGACGAATGAGCTCGAAATGCTGTGTCTGTGCGGATCCTGCAATGTTCTTCCAATATTCATCGTCGGGCCTGTCGGCACCAAGCCAGTCATCGAACAGGGTCTTGCAATCGGTGTAAGCAAGCTTGACTGCGTCGCCATCGGTGCTGGGTTGCGGCCGACCGTCGAGGTCCAGCGGCGCCAAGCCGTGCAGTCGACGGGCGGCCAGGCGATCGCTCAGGCTAGGGGATGCTGGATCGATCTTCGCAGCGTCCGTGATCGGAGAATGGGTCTGTCCGATCACTCTTCTGGTCTGCGCCTGCCGGAATTTGGCGCGGAGGCTGACTTCGGTTTTCCCTGCAGCCAGATTGTACCGCTCGAGTGCCGGAGTGCCGGCGTCGAGATCCTTCGATATGGCGTAGAAGTACGCTGCCGGTACCAGTAGCGTCGACGGATCGATGTCGGTTACATCGACACGGACCGCGGCGTTCGAATCCGCCGGCTTCCAGTTCGCGGGATCGACCGGGACCAACCAGGAGAAGCTGCCGGCCGTTGCGGGGTTGGCGGTCCATTGCTGGCAGGTAAATCCCGCGGAGAGCGCTGCAACCAGCGCCGCGCGATCCCGCGCTGCCTGCTCCGAGCCGATCTTGCGCTGCTGGACCTCCGCCTCGAGCGCAAGGCGAATGCCATGCGTCTTCAGCGCCGGCATGCTGTCCGAGTCCGGATTGTAGAGCTTCTTGGCGGGCGTCGGCGGCGGCATGCCGATCACATCGAGACCGCTAACTGATTGTGCCGCGATTTCCGCGATGGCAGTGTCGGAAAGGGCAGTTAGCACAGCGCCTTCGTCGGCCAGCACTTCCGCGGTATCGTTGCGGACGCGTTCGTATTGGACGTCGGTCGAGGCGCTTACGGCACCGGGCAGGCGCTCCTGCCCAGCGCTGGAGACGCCGATCCAGATGAGGCTTTCTCCGCCAAGGGGACTGAGGTCGGTAAGATCGTCGCGGCAGTTTCGAAATAGCTCGGACCGTCCAATTTCCCGGTCAGTGCCGTTGATGTTTCGCTTTACCACGATTTGAAAATCGAAGTTACCCTGCGGTTGTCCAGGGGGGGGCGTTGGCCGCTGAACTTCGATACGTTTGCGGACACGTATGTGCTGGTCGGGTGGTAATCCGACGAAGGGCGCGTACTCGGTCCAGACCTCGGCCCATGGTTTCCACTGCGCGGCCAGCACACCCGGAGTGTTAATGGTTCCGCTCATGTCTGTGAGTGGGTCTTCACCGGTGAATAGCTGGGTCGCGCCGGTTACCTGCAGGCTTGGGGCGTAAGCTCCGCCCACGACACGCACCGGCAATCTCTCGTCTGTGCCGTCAATTTTCCGTTCGTAGAACTCGACGCTGACAGGGCCGAGTTCGTCCTTGCCGGTTTGCTGTGTCTGATCGACCAGATAGATAAAAAACTGCAGAGAGGACATAAAAAAGCCCCGACACACAGGGGGCAACAAAAAGAACCGAGCCCCCACTCGGTTGAAGCCCGCAAAAAATGCGGTGTACGGTTGAATTAGGCCAGAGTAATCGACCGCGCGTCAAGCGGCTACGTTAAGTTGATGCAATTGTTTTTACCCGAGAAGCTAGATCTTACAATCGCGATCCTGCAAAGACGTTTCACTTCAAAGGAAGTCTGGGGGGCTGGGTGCGACCAAAAGGAGGAAGCGGTGGTGCTTGGCCGCCGGTTCTGAACGCAGCCGCTTCTCCCCAAGTGAGTGAGGGGCCGAATCGACCTGTCGGGAAAATCATCTCTATCGGCAACGAAGCCCCGAGCTGATGAATATTTGCAGGAACCTGCGGGATTCCCAACTTAAGCGCAACTGCGGGCCGCGTGTTATCGATCGTGAGAGGCCCCTCAGGCGTTGACACTACGTCAATTGGACCTCCCACATATCCCCCGGCCTTCTCCATTGTTTCTTGCAATGCAGCGGCTCTACCTCTTCCTCCTGCCGTTGTCTGAGACCAACGCAGCGAATCCGGCCCAAGCGATCCCGGCTGGGATTGAGCCGTAACATAATAGCTGTAACCCATACTTGCCCACCCAGTTGCCGCACTAATCCATGCGATAGTTTTTTCCGGCGTGCTTAGAGGTCGTCCACTCTCAAAGTCGCCTGTCAGGAAATTGCCAATGTGACTCCCTGAGCTTTTCTCTGTCGCTACTTCTACCGTGCTGACGCCGGTCTCGTAGCTTCCAGCTAACCCTAGAGTGGCCAATACCGGGGCGCTCGCAATTCCCAATTTCCCCGCCTGAGCCAGAGCGCCAAGTCCCGCAGTTCCCAGTGTTATAGCCGTTGTCGGCGCCAATTCTGGCGTCCAAAGCACTGAGAGCAGGCCTCCCGCCCATCCTTTCGTCTGCTTCCAAGCGCCCGAGAAGCCTCCCTCTTTCTCTCCTTCAACAACAAGGTCTGCATAATATTGGGTTGCAAATACGGCTGCCTCTGTTCCCGGGATCAACGAAGTCTTGGCTGGCTCTTCCGTAGCAGTTAACCCGGTCTGATCAGCAAATCTAAGCGGGTTTCCGTGCGCATACGCGAATCTGTTGGGCCCATCCGCCACGTCACTTGGATCCGCCGATATCCATCGCCCCAGCCACGGTGCGTAGTAGCGTGCGCCGTGATAGCTCAACCCGGTCGACTCATCGCGCTCCTTTGCCGTGAAGCGATAGCGGCGCGCGGCCGCGCCCGATGTCGGGGCATGATAACTGGTGCCGCCATAGGGATAGTATTCTTCGCGCGCGAGGAGTTCGCCGCTGGCTTGGTCGACCTCGATGCAGCACGAGCCGAGATGGTCCGGGATCTGCAACCGCACCTGCGCGTTGGCGCCGCCGGCATGGTCGACGATCGCCAGAATCCCGTTGCCGTCGCGGATCACCGAGGAATTTTTCGCCGAGCCGGTCGAGAAGAATTCGAACTGGCCAAGATAATACCGCGTCCCGCGCGGCTCCGATTTGGCCACGCGCTCGCCGGCGGCGTCATAGGCAAAGCGGCTGTCGTCGCCGCCGCGCCGGGTCAGGACGAGGCGGTCGCGGTAGTCCCATCGTAGATCGGTGAGATGAGCCATGCGAACGACGTTGCCGTGGGCGTCGTAGTCGAGGGTTTCCAGCTCGGTGTTGCCGATCGTGACGCTGCGCAGGCGGTTGTTGACCACCTCGACGTTGAAGCTGCGTGTCCAACTGCCGGGGCCCGCGACGTGACGCTGGCGGACCATGTTGCCGACGGGATCATATTGATAGGTTTCGCGGTAATTGCGGAACGCGTGCTGGTCGTGCGCATGGGCGCAAAGGTCGTAAGGGAAGCCATTCGGCTGCTCGTTCCAGGTCCCCGACGTGCGACTGCAATGCTCGCGCCCGCGTGCGGTGACAAGCCGATAGAGCGAGTCGTAGCTGAACGTGCGAAGCGGATCGACACGCTGACCTGCATTGAACACGACCTCGATACTGCGGTCGAAGATGTGGGTGATGTTGCCGACAGGATCGAAGACGTGACGGATATTCTGAAAATCGCCGGCGCGCTGGCTGTGCAGCCGTCCCGTGAGCGGATCGAACACATATTGCAGGCCCGGTCCCGCGCCGCCATGCCGGAGCGACAGGCGCTGGCCGGACGCACGATAGGTGATGCCCGTGACAACCGTGCCGCCCGGAGAGGACGTCACTTCGATCAGTTGCCCCGAGACGGAATACTTCCGGGCAATCCTCGATCCATCGCTTACCGACTCGACCGGACGCGATTGCGCGTCGAACTCGTCCTGACGCGTCTCGGTCCTGGCGGGCTGGCCGGGCAGTACGGTTGTGCGTTCGGTTCGGGTGGGCGATCCATGCCAGTCGTAGCTTGCAATCGTCGATGATCCCCCCTCGTCGTTCTGTCGATACAGACGTCCTCTGAGGTAGTTGGCTGCGCCGTCGGCGACGCTCTCTCCGTAGGCGTAGGATTCGCGGGTGCGTTCGCTGCCTGCTTCGCGCACGGTGACCCTTAGCAGCCGTCGCAGGCTGTCGTATTCATGCACGATGCGACGCTGCATCGCGTCCCATTCGACCACGGTTTTGCCGTCAACGGCCGTGAGCAGTATTCGGCATCCGCTGTCCATGCTGTGGGAGCGCCAGGGCAACCCGATCATCGAGTAGTCCCAGCGCATCACCGCACGCTCCATGGTGTCGATAACGGCGCGCAAATTGCCCTCGACGTCGTATTCTGATCGCGTGCAGATGAATTCGTCCCGCGCTTCTGCATCGCGGCGATGATGCACCACGGAGAGGAACTGCCGCCCGAGCGGATCGAGGAATATGCGCGACGGCGTGGCCGCGTGCACTGCGGTCTGCAAGGCGCACTCGCGTTCGTGTCGTTGCCTCGCCTCGTCGTCCGGCCACGACGCCTGGTTCAGATCTCGGTCGACGCGTTGCTGATACCAGCTAGGCAGCACGTCGCCGGCCGGCAGCTTGCGGAAGAACCCGTGAACATCCGCATCGTGGAGCGGATCCAGCAGCACGGTGTCGTTGGCGTCCCAGGTCTCTTCACCCCAGGGATGGTGAGTCTGCTTCTCGTAGCTGTGGCCAACCGGCGCGGTCGGCGCCACGGCGCCCGAGGCTCGGAACGTCCGGTGCGGCGTCAGCTTCGTGCGCACCCGCTGCAACGCGTCGTAGAATGTCGTGTGCGAGGCGCCTTCGAGCCGGCCGGGCTCAAAGCCGTGGGTCGCCGCGAAGAAAGCCTCGTACTGGCGGACGATCTGGTTCTTGTTGTCGTGGATCTGCCAGCCGGAACCGATCCAGCGAGCGGCGCTTGTGTTCGCGGGATCGTGGATGGGATCGAGCGGACCGGCATTGGTCAGTTGCTTGGTCTGGGCGACTTCGCCAAAGCCGTTGGAGTAGGCGAAAGCGATCTCGATCGTCGCGCCTTTATTTTGTGAGATGTGAAACTGCCGCGCGACTGTCGCGGCCCAAACCGGCTGCATGCGGGACATCGTTTGGCCGGCCGTGACCGCGATCGGCCGCTGCAGATCGCAGGCGGCGAACATGTCATGGACAAAGCGCGAGGTGGCGCTTCCTATCGAGGCAGGTACTCCGGAGCCGGGCTGCGCCAGAGCCAAGGGCGTGTCGAAGAATTTCGCGATGTCAGCCGCCGCGAGATTGACGCTGATGCCCCCCAGACTATCGCCGGTCGGGCGATGCTGGTTACCGCGCAGGGCTGTCGCAGCCACCATTCCGCGGAGGTCGAATCGCACCTCGGCTACCAAGCCGTTGGGATCGGTGATCTGCCGGGGTCGAAGCAGGCGGTAGTCGTTCCTGATCTGGGTCTCGTTTCCGACGGGATCGACGATGCGTTCCGGCATCAGGACGCCGATGCCGAATTCCTGGATGGTCTTTTTGTAGAACGCGTCGAAATGCGTAACGGGAACGAAAAATGCCTTGGGGTCGTATTGCTGAAACGGCGAGGGCGCCCACCAGCTTTCACTATCAGCGTCATCCGGCCAGGCTGCGGCCGGAAAAAGGGACGAGGACACCACGTCGCGGCGCCGCTGGTAGCCCGCACTGAGCAGGCGATCGGCACCGACGGGCTCCCGGGCCTCGTCGGCCAGTCTCTGAATCATCTCTGGCGTAGATGCGAGCTTGAAACTCTGATGGGCGAGAGCCGGCAGCGCGAGGCTGCCGAGCGGCAAGGCCTTGTCTTGCGCTGCGTTCCAGTAGTGCAAGCGGTTGTGCTCGATCCGCCGGCGCGTCGCGCTGCCGTCTTCAACGGACTGGTAGGGGAAATCGACAATTGCGACCGTCGTATCCAGTGCGCTTGCGTCGACCGGCCGATAGAAGCCCTTCGGACCCGTGGGAGGAACGCCCGTGATCTCCCAGTCGATGCTTTCGGCGGGCAGTGCCGCCTGATGATCGAGCGGGTTGGCGAGCGGGTCGGCGACGCCGTTCGTGTAGCGTTTGCGTGAGTAGGTGAGGGACGTGCGGCTCTGGATCTTCCGTGCTTCGTCGTTGAGGAAAGCAAGATCCCGAATCAGGCCCGCCGCCCGTCGTCCGTAGGCGGCGTGCGCGGACTGCAACACGTTGCCCCACTCGTCCGTTTCCAGCGTGAACAGGTGCTGGACGCGCGGATCATCCGGCCGCTGCTCGTAGCTGTAGTCGATCTGCTGCGCTGGATTGACCTGGAAGACGGCATGGCGATTGCCGGCCGTCGGCTGGCAGCGACGAACGGAATAGCTGCGTTCCGAAACGGTGTAGGGCCACGCGCCGGGCAGCACCCCTCCGTCCTCTTCGCCGGAGTAGAGTTCCTGCCGCAGCACCGAACCGCGCAGTGCCAGGATCGCGTCGCGCGTCTCGGCCTCATTCAGTTCAGGCACGGCGGTGTCGGGCAGCAGAAGCGCCTCGGGATCGGCGTCGAAATATTCCATCGCCAGCCGTTCGTTCAGTGTCTCGTCCTTTAACGTTGCCCCGGTGTGAAACCACGTGCGGGTGACAGTCGGAGGAAGCTCGAAGGCGGCGTTTGCGCCGAACTTGGGTGATGGCGCGCGATCGGCCGTGGCTTCGTATCGCACCGCATCTCGCTGTTCGACATGCGCGAAGCCGCAGAACTCGCGTTCCTGTCCGTCGTAGTGACCGTGCCTGTAGCGATAGCTGTTGGTCAGGATCTTGCCGGTGACGAGATCATGATATTCGACGCGTTCGATGACCTGCACGGGGAAGCCGAGGTTGGTGATCCACGGTCTGCTATTGTCTCGGTCCTCGATGCAGAACTGTGCCGACGTCGTATAGCGGAAGTGCGTTTCGCCGCCGAGGTTGTTGGTGTAGCGAACGAGCAGATGCGGTTTTTGCGATCCGCGCGTATCGGCGGAAACGCCGGGATCGGACGACTGGCCTCCGACGAAATGCAGATAGCGAAGCGGTGCCGACGGGTCGGGACTGCCCGGCGCGAACACCAGGCAGGAGGTGCCGTTGGCAAGCAAATCCACGACCGATACCGCGCCGGGGTCGTCGACCGGCGGAAACGGGATCGTGACGGCGCGGCTGAAGCCATTGCCCGACTGGTTGCGCCAGCAGCGCAGTCCGTCGGCGCCAAGGTAGATAAGATCGGTCGAGCCGGAGCCATCGACGTCGACCAGCCGGATGCGGCTGGCGCTGAACAGTTCCGACCGGTCGAATACGACGTGCTCGCTGGTTTCGCTCCCGTCCGCTTCGCGAATGGTGAGGGGGGTGCGCGCTCCAAAGCGTCCTGCGCCGAGGTTCGGCCAGTAGCAGATTTCGCCGTTGCGGATCCGAACGAGGTCTGTCAGGCCATCGCCTGACATGTCTGCCAGATACACTGTGTTTTTTCGATCGGCGAACAACAGGCGCGGCCCGTTCTTTTCCTCGCTCGCCCAGCTCAAACGCTCCGGGGGAGCGAAGCCGTTTTCGCCGAGCGAACGCTGCCAGACATAAGCTCCTTGTTCAGACCACACGAGGTCGGAAAGTCCGTCGCCGTCCAGGTCGAAGAGGCGCACGTTCGGATCGTCGGGATCGAGCGCCGGACTGTGGGCGAAGGGGACGAATTGATCCCACTTGTAGTCGGCCGTGCGTTCGCGAAAACCGGCGGCAGGCCGACCGAACTCAACGGCCTCGAGTTGGCCGTCACCGCCGAGGTCGAGCAGCGCAACCGAGCCGCTACTTCGTGACGTCGTTGCGCCCGATAGCGGGGCTGGATAGCCGACCGGCTGCGGCGCGCTGAACCGCCCACCGCCGCTGTTGCGCGCGTATAGCCAGGTGCCGTCGGGCGACCGGAACAGGGCGCCCGGGGCTCCCTCGGCGTCGAGATCGATCCAGGAATAGTGGGGTCTGTCCAGCGCAGCGCGTAATGCCGGCAGGGCGTCGGGCGCGAGCCTCTCAACGCGCGCCTTAGCAAGGTCCGGCACGCCGGCATAGGCAAACTGCAGGGGTGGAAATGCCTTGCCAGTAACCCCGTCCCAGGCCACCTGGGTGACCGCCGCGAGCTTGCTGAGGTAAGGATTCTCTTCGTAGGTCAGCTCAAGCGAGCGAGTGAGCCCCTCATAGGCGTCTGACAGATGGTGATATGAGAGAATTCGCCGGCACAGCCGGCGAGTCCGGATGGCAAATCCGCTTCGATAGGACGTAAAGCTGTCCTGCCGGAAACGGCCTGCCGCCGGCAGGACGCAGCGGTCCTTGTCGACCGGCCGTTCCACGAGCGTGAGGATATCGGCGATGCTCTTCGAGGGATCGCCGATCGCATCGCCATAGTCGAACTTCAGTTCGAACAACCAGGCACTATGCTGCGAAACGGCAGGAAACGCCGCCGTCAACCAACCGTGACGATTGTAGGGCGTAGCGTTTCCGTATTTAACGGAGACGAGGTAGCGCGGCGATGCAAAGGGCGGACTGACACGTCCGTCGTCGTCGGCTGCGTATCCGTAGAGAACTGCGTTGCCGCGATCATCGAAAGAGCGCTCCAGCTGCCACTGAAATATTTTTTGCGTATCGTCGGCGGCGCCAGGGGCACGAAGCTGCGAGGCTGCTGAAAAGCCATACAGGCTGGTGACGTTCGACCGGCTGATGATCCGCCAGAAGCTATGCGGGCACGATCGCCTGCCGTTCTCACCGGGCACGATCCTGCGCCACCACTCGATGCGGCTGCGTGTGTTGTCCACGCGCGGTAGGTAGGGACGCACCTCGTAATATTCGGATGCAGGAGGTGACGAAATGAGTTCACCGTCGAGGGAGTAATACCGCAAGACCGCCGCACCTGCGCCATCGACTAGGCGAACAAGCTCGTCCGAACCTGCAGCCATGAAGCGGTCGGAGTCGATCTCGTCCTCGTAACGCGGAATTCCCTTGTCCGTCCTTCGGGAAATTGCGGGGGCTGCAACGTTCCAGCCGATGCCAAACGGACCATTGCCCGAGCCGGATTCGTAGTTCAGCGAGAGCTCTGGGACGACACCCCCGCGTACTGCATCGATGCCAAGAGGCACCGAAAGCCGTGCGGTTCCGCGATAGGCATCCACGCTGGCCTTTTCATCAATGCTACGAATAGCCCCGCCGCCCTTGGGAAGGTTGGCCGCAAAGCTCCGGCTTTGAGTTGCTGCCTCGGCAGATAGGGGCGTCGGTCCGGAGGCTTGTCTTGCTCCGCTCGCAACAGGGTGAGGTGGGAATGCATTGGACATCGGCTGTTACCTGAGCCGCGAGCGGCAATCTCTCATTCAATTCGTCTACCAAGCAATCGAGAACATCTGGAATCGTTATGAAGCCGCCAATCGAAGGATCTATTGAGTTTACGTGCTACTCTGCTTTCGGCAGTACTAGCCCCGTCATTTTGGTGCCGTCCACCGACCGAGTGGGCCGCGCTCAAACATCCTAATCCCATCAGGTTCTACCAAGGCGTGTACAAAAGCAATCTCTATTCGAACCGGCGCGGGCCCAAACCGTCATGGCCATTGACTTCGTCAATGAGCAACGGGCCACAAGCTACGTTTGTGGCGAGTGTCGATGCGGTCTCGCCCTTCTCGTCCTCCAAAGTTCGGTTGACCTTCCGCGACACTGACCTAGGAAATATCGGAAGGTGCTCGTGAAGCAGGGCATTCCGGGCAACGATCCGGGTCGATCAACGACGGAGTGTCGCGGCACCTGGACCTAACCGGCGAGGGCGTTATGGAGTGTCGCATTCGCCCAGCCTACAGCACATCTTACGCGAGTAAAAATTTTCAGTTACACTATCCCCAGCGCGGTCGAGGTTGAGGGGCGCCTAGCTGTTTTTCGCGTTGGCGCCGTGGGTGACGGAGTGGGGGCTTGATGACGGACATCGCAGCCGGGTCGCCGGTGCTGCCGCTAGGGCGGAAGTTCGTGATCTTCGCCGACGGCACCGGCAACGCATTCAGCACTCAAGAATCGAACGTCTGGCGCCTCTATGACGCGCTCGATCGCACCAAGACGGACCAGGTCGCGTACTACATCAAGGGCGTCGGCACCGCCGGTTGGAAACCGTTCACCCTATTCGACGGCGTAACGGGCGTTGGCGTGCCGTCGAACGTGCGCACTCTCTACCGCTTTCTCTCCTGGAATTGGCAGCCGGGTGACCACATCTACATATTCGGTTTCAGTCGCGGCGCCTTCACCGCGCGCACGCTCGCTGGCATGATCGCCGCGCAGGGGCTGATGCCGGCTGTGATAGACGGCAAGAGCGTCTCGCATGCCGACATGGCGCGTAACACGAAGGCCGCCTGGCGCGCCTATCGCAGCGCCAGCGTGACATGGCGCAACGTTTGGCCGACGGTCACTCTCGCCCGGGTCGTCCGCGACGTGTTGCTGTGGATATGGCAGGAGACCGGCGGCCAGCT
This sequence comes from Bradyrhizobium guangdongense, assembly GCF_006483445.1. Lineage (GTDB taxonomy): Bacteria > Pseudomonadota > Alphaproteobacteria > Rhizobiales > Xanthobacteraceae > Bradyrhizobium > Bradyrhizobium guangdongense_A. Next base: position 47,634 of record NZ_PPPT01000009.1, read on the forward strand.
GCTCGGTCACCAGCGTTACAGCGATGTGCTCGACAAACGGAAGGAGCAGGACGACAAGCTCACCGACGGCGGCGCCAATTCCGAGAGCCGGCGCGATAATGTTCACATCGAGTTTCTCGGCCTGTTCGACACGGTCGAGGCGTTTGGCGTGCCGATCGAGGAGCTGCGCGTCGCGATCGACTATGTGATCTGGCCAATCTCGTTCCGTAATGGCAAACCGAGCCCGAAGGTCAAGCGGGTTCGGCACGCGCTGTCGCTCGACGACGAGCGCGAGACCTTTCATCCACTGCGGTTCGAGCGCGAGGTTATCAAGGACCAGGACGGCAAGGAGTCCATCAGCCCAGCAGAGCAGGAGCGCATCAAGGAGGTTTGGTTCGCCGGCGTGCATTCCGACGTCGGCGGCGGCTACCCGGACGGCAATTTGTCGTATGTGCCGATGACGTGGATGGCAAGCCAGGTCGAGGGTCAGCTGCGCTTTCAGGACGGGCGCATCGATTATTTCCGCGCCTATCAGTCGGCGATCGGTCCGGTGCACGACTCGCGCGCGGGCGCGGCTGTGTTCTATCGCTACAGCCCGCGCGGTATCGCAAGCGACTTGAAGGATGGTGGGCCGCCGGTGCTGCATCACAGCGTCGTGCAGCGCATGCTCAAGGGCTGCGACAACTATGCGCCGGTGACGCTGCCGGCGAAGTCGCTGGTCTGGCTCCCCGGACCGACCGGCGCAACGGCGGAATTGATCTTGCCACCGGAGAAGCGCGCGCGGGTCCGCTGGCAGCCGGCTGCCAATGCGGCGCAAGCGCGGCGCGACAATGCTGCGGCCGGCGAGGCCGCGATCGACCAGTTGCCGCCGCCCAGCGAGACGATCGTCGAACGGACTCTCGATACGGTGTGGTGGCGGCGCGTTTCCTATTTCTGGCTGCTCGCGCTCGCCGCGGTGGCCCTGGCCTGGCCGGTTCTCGCGCCGAAACTTGTGGCCGTACTGCGCGGCCTCGCCGTTCTGGCGGGACTTGGAGGGGTCTTTGGACAGCTCGAGGAGGGCAACGATCGGTCCGTTCGCGTTCTCGCGGTGCCCTTCGATCTGTTGCAGGCTTTCCTGCCTTCGGCAGCCGCCGCGTGGCTCGAGACGGCACGCACCTATCCGTTGCTTACGCTCTTGCTCGCCACCTTCATCTTTTTTGCCTATCGATGGTCGACGTCGCTGCGTGACAGGATCCGCGAGCGCGCGCGACTTGCTTGGTATCACCCGGAGCGCATTGTCGCGGGCAAAGAGCGCGAAACGCGCGAGGCAGTGCGGGAGCATGCCGGCCGACGCAGCTTCGCGCGCGAGATGCGCAACTGCCGTCTCGCGAACGGGCTGGCGATGCTCGTATCGACCTGGGTCTTTCCGGGGGTGCTGCTTACCGCTCTTTTCGGCTCCGTATTCATCGCTGGCAACCGCTCATTGTTCGACTGGTACGCCGGACGCAACACCCCGATGTGCGCGACCGCGGGTGAATTCGTAGTCGACGAAACGCCGAAGCGAGCCGGCAAACTGTTCGAAACGAGCGCGATGTGCTGGGGTAGCGGGCTTTGGATCGAGAAAGGCCGCCAGTACCGCCTATCGATGAAAGTCGTGGAGCCATGGTTCGACCGCACGACCATGTCGGGCACGAACGGCTTCACGACGCCGCTTTTCACCTCCCACGGCTGGGGCCTCGCTAGCCGCCGCTGGTATCACGCGGACTGGTTCCAACCGATTGCCCGTGTCGGCAAGTGGGGCACCTCCGAATGGCCGTTGGTTGCCAATAACAAGCGACCGGCCGATGAACTGCCGCGCAAGGCCGCGCCGGCGCTGACGCAGGAGCTGCCGTCCAGGTTTGCCTACGCCCCCACCCCCGACATGGTCGCGAAGAACAGCAACAAGGACTGCCGGCTGATCCCGACGGACAAGATTGATGCGTCGAAAATGGACGACGCGATGCAGGAGTGGAACGAGCAGAACCTCGCGCGCGAGCTCGTTACCGATTTTATTGCGCCGGAGTCGGGCGAGCTGTTCCTCTACGTAAACGACGCGATCCAAATCGTGCCGCTGCTCGGGCCCTACGGCTGCTACTACGCCAATAACCGCGGCACCGCTGAGGTCGCCCTGCAGCGCCTACCGCTGCCGCCGATGCCTCCAGCGGCGGCCAACTGAGCACCACGGGGCCGGACAACATGAGCGGGAATATCAAGGACACCGGAGACGTGTTGCTCGAGGAGCTGGAGTATGTGCGCTATCGCCGTTCCGGTGTCATCGTTCCGGCGCCGCATTACCCGGCCGACGCCGCGGTAAAAATTGATCGCTATCACAGGCAGGTCGAGGATCTCGCTACGCCGCTTGCGGCGCTGTGCCTTTCGGGTGGCGGGGTCCGCAGCGCTGCCTTCGCGCTCGGCATCACGCAGGGCCTGGCGAAGCGGCAAATTCTGGAAAAGTTCGACTACCTGTCGACTGTGTCCGGCGGCGGCTATGTTGGCGGTTTCCTCGCTGCCTGGATCCAGCGCCATGGATTCGACGACGTGCAGGGCCAGCTCAGCGGCGACGAACCGATGCGGACGAATTCGCCGCTGCGGCACCTGCGCAACTACAGTAACTACCTGACGCCGCGCACCGGGCTATTCTCGGCCGACCGGTTGACGATGGGCGTGATCTATGTCCGCAATCTGCTGCTCAACTGGATGGTGCTGCTGCCGGTGGTTATGCTGGTCGTCGCAGCGGTGAAGCTGATCGCGGTCGGCGCATGGAATGCTCCACCGGAATGGCATCCTACCATCGCCATCATTGCGGTCGCCTTCATGGGCATGTCGTTCGTCGATTCAGTCGGGCAGCGGCCGGGTCCGCACGGCGACATGGCCGAGTCGGGCCTGTTCAACTTCTACGCTTTCGAGATCATTCCGATGCTGATCGGCGCGACGTTGATCACCGTCGCAGCCATCGGTTTCGTTCTTCCGCCGAACATCCCGAACGCGCCTGCGAACTCTCCTGTCCCCCTCAGCATCGTCCCCTATCTCGCCGGCATCAGCGCCGTCACCGGGCTGCTTGCCTGCCTGATCGCGCTGTATTTTTCGAGCTTCGCGCGCCAGGCTGGCGATGCGCCCCCGATCGGGCCGCGGCGGCTCGCGATCGTCACCAGTGCCATCGTGCTGAGCTGGGCGGTGGGTGCGGCCCTAATCGGACTTGCCATTTTCGGCGGCGACCGGCTGCACGACCTACCGTCGCCGCTTACGCCGCGGCACATTTTCATCGTCGCAGGACCTCCGGTCGTCATGCTCACCCTCTTCCTCGGCGAAGTCATCTATGTGGCGTTGACCCATATGACAGACTGGAGCGACGGCGAACGCGAGTGGCTGGCGCGCGCGGCCGGTCATCATCTGCTGGCGGCAACGGCTTGGCTCCTGCTATTTGGCCTCGTGCTGCTCGGATCGCTGATCGTCTTCGACTTTGTGGAGCACCCAACGAGGTTGCAACTGGCAGGCCTCGCTGGCGTGGGCAGCCTTGCCGGCGCAACTACCGCGCTGCTCGGTTGGGCGAAATCGACGACGGCGACGATCAAGGAGAACGTCAAGTCGTGGATAGAGCTGCCGCGCGACCTGGTGATGGCCTTAGCGACTACGGTGTTCACGGTCAGCCTGTTTGTGCTGACGTCGGTCGCGCTCGACTGGGACATCCACGACGGCAAGGCGCTCGTTCCCGCTCACACCGACACCGGCTTGACCTGGATCGTAACCGGCCTAGCTGCAACGATTGCCTTTGCGACGTCGTACATTGTCGACATTAATCGCTTCTCGATGCACGGGGTCTATCGCAATCGCCTGATCCGGACATTCCTCGGCGCCTCGCATGATCCGCGACAGGCCAACGAACTGACCGACTTCGACCGCAACGACGATCTCGGCCTTGCAACGATCTGGCCCGGGACGGGGCAGATGGAGCCGGCGCCGGAGACAACGCCGGGTCAGCGCCCGCCCATGCTTGTGGTCAACATGGCGCTGAACGTCGTCGGCAGCTCGCAACTCGCCTGGCAGGAACGGAAGGCGGTGTCGTTCACGGCAACGCCTCTCGCGGTCGGCACCGGTGACCTACCATCGACGGGGCACTCGGGGGCCTTGCCGACCGGCTATTTTCGTAACGCCGGAGACTATGGTGGCGGCATCACGCTCGGCAGCGCGATGACGGTTTCCGGCGCCGCCGTCAGCCCGAATATGGGCTACAGTTCGTCGCCCGCCTACAGCATCCTGATGACGCTCTTCAACGTCCGTCTCGGCGCGTGGTATGGAAATCCAGGACCGATGGGCGACAAGAGCCACCGCAATCCGGGGCCGCTGGTGTCGGTGATCCCGCTGATCTCTGAAGCGCTCGGGATCACCACTGCAGATCGGCGTTACGTCTACCTGTCGGACGGCGGCCACTTCGACAATCTCGGTATCTACGAAATGTTGCGCCGGCGCTGTCGGCTGATCGTCGTCAGCGACGGCGGCGAGGATAGCAAGATGACGTTCGAGGATCTCGGCAACGCGCTGCGACGGGCAGAGATCGACCTTGGCGTCACGGTTCGCTTCGAGTCGTTCAACATCGCCGCCACGCTGACCGACACCACCTCGACCTGCGCCGTGGCCACCATCACCTATCACCGGCCGGAGCGCACCACTGGCAAGCTACTCTATATCAAGCCGAGCCGCGACGATCGCGCACCCCTGTCGGTGCGCAGCTATGCGCTGTTGCACGAGAAATTTCCGCACGAACCGACGACGGACCAGTTCTTCGGGGAGACCCAGTTTGAGGCTTACCGCGCGCTCGGCGAGCACGTCATCGACACGATCGCGCCGACCGCCACCGATGGCAGCGTCGGCGGTTTCATCGCTGCGGTCGAGAAGGCGGCGAAACAGCGTGCGGCGAAGCAGAAGAAGGCGGGAAACCGGGAACGTCAATGAATGCTGAGCACTATCCTTCTAAACTTTCAGGCGCGAATATGAGTTCGTGCACCTTGCGATTGACCGAGGTCAGGAGCCGTTCGATATGAATTTTGCTCGTCTATTGCGGATACCGATGATTTTTGCCACGTGGCTCGGGGCTCTTGCTCCGGCGGCCGCACAGGTCCCCAGCTGGAACGACGACCAGACGGTCTGCACCGGGCTCAGCGCTACGCGCGGGTTGTTCCTGCTCTACCCGGCCCACATTGCGGCCACGCCGGGCGAAGCCGGCCGACTCGGGGACGGTCGGCGCTATTATCGCGTCAACGGCGCAGCCCTGACATATCACCCCGAAGCGCGCTTGTTCATGATCGGCGGAAAGGTACTGGCGGGCCGGGAAGAAGTCTGGAGCGTGCGCACCGAAACCATCGAGGAGCCCCGGGTGGACATCGGGAGCCGGATCGAGGCCAACACGGTCAAACTCTGGCGGCCCGGGATCGCAACCGAGTGCTCAGGCGGCAAGGCGCTACTGCAGTTTGGTGGTGGTCGTTGGCTCAACAGTCGCAGGGTCAGCATGCGCGAATATGCCCAGAATCATGCCGATGACATTTCGCGCAACCCGCTGGGAACGAACATAAGCGATCGTCTGCACCTCGACCTGAAGGATGGCGGCGCCGACTGCGTCGGAAGCAACAGCGATGCCGTCACTGGCGGACAGCGCTGGAAGACTTACGGTTTCGAGAGGTTGCCCGACGACATGGAGGTGCTGCGGACCGTGTTCGGCGCTGACGCCGAGAGGCGGCGCCAGAAGAAGGATGCGGAGACACGCGGCTCCTATACGACTGAATTCGCTATCGTTTCGGCAGGGGACGGTGCGGCGCCGGCTTGCTTCGGCTTCAGCGTCCCGACCCAGGATTCCTTGTCGTTCAGGACTTGGCAACCCTATCGGACCATGATCAGGTTGTGGCGCGTGAGCAAGAATGGCGATCGCACGCCCATGGTACGGACCGTCACCTGGAAGACCTCTTCGGACCGTTAAACGGGAGCTATCGATGCCGAACAGCACTATGTCCGCAGCTGTGCTTGCCAGCGAGGCGATCGAGGCGGAGGCCGAGCCGTCCAGCCTGCTGCTCGCGCGCTTTCCTGGCCGCGCGATGCTAGGTGACCGCCGCATCGAACGTGGACTAGCCGCGCTGATCTGGCTGTCGCTGCCGTTCCTGCTGCATCTGATGCGCGTGCACCCCGGCGGATACGGCAAGCTACTCGGAGAATATCCAGAATACTTCTTTCTCGCCGCCGTCGCCGCTCTCTTGGCCGTCTTCGGACTGTTTGTTCTGACTCGAACGTTCGTGAGCTACGGGTATGACAAATCGCCGCTGCAGTCCTTGACGCACCGAGTGATGATGACATCGATTGTGTCAGCGTTTTCAGTCACGGTAATCCTGTTGTCGCTGTCGTTTCTGCTTGCTGAGAAGCTCCAGTCCGGCCAGACCGAGAACCATGCGATCGATTCAATCAGTCTGCTATTGCGGAGCCTTGACTTGAAGGGAGACCAGTACGAGATCGTAGCCAGCGCTGCGCATGCCCTAGTTGCAGCACTGCTCATCAACCTTGGTGTCAGCGCGCTGGCCCAATGGCTGAAAACGAAGCCGGTACAGACAAGTTACGCCTCGGCTCGCAATAGCGGTAAGGCAGTAGTCGCCAAGGCGCCTGAACCACTTCTCGCTTTCGTCGTACCATTCGCATGGCTGACGCTAATCGTCATCCTATGGCTCACGACGCTGTCGTCGGGCTGGCTACTTTCTTGGGCGCAGCGCTGATATTGCTAGATGCGCACTTTCTCTTCCGTTGGACCATCCCAATCAATGTAGCGCAATAGTGTGCCGAACTTAAGGAGGGTCGCGATAATGAATTGTCTTAGTGATCACTTGTTGTCGACTGTCAACGTGTCAACCTTGTCAACCCAGCTTCCGCCCTCTGCGGCTGGTGATTTTCTGGGGCGCGTTTGTGCCGTAGGGGGTGGCGTACTCGGAGGGACCCGCATCTCCCTCAAACCGCGAGACTTCGGTTGGGGCTAACAAGCGATAGGTCCTGAACTCAATCCGCAGTCTGCTAATCGCCCGGAAGCAGATTCTTTGCGAGGCCGATCACGCACCATTTGCAGACTCATTTTCCGCACATTCAGGCTTTCCGCCTGAGTTTCTGAACGCCTCGATGATCGCGGGGCGGCGGGTGTTGTGCTGCCGCGGCCCTTCGCTCCGTTGCGCAATTGACCGGCTCTTCGCGACGCTGGGGCGTAGCACAGGTCACGATTGTGAATTAAATTACATGCAGCCGACCGTTGACGTGTCGCCGGGGCACGGTTTCACCTGCCTCGACCTTGAATGCCGGCACGAGGGCGATGCAATGCAAGAACTCGCAAGTAACCTCCATGACCAGATGGCGGACCTTGAACGGGAGATCGCAGCGCTCGAGGCTGCCCGAAATAAGCCGCATGTGACATCCGTCTCATCAAGCGCGTCGCCGTCCGAGGGGCCTGGATGGTCAAAGACGTCGCGGCAGATCGAATTGGAAAGTCAACTCTCAGAATTGCGCCGGAGGGTCGATCGACGCACAGGAAAGGCGAAGAACGAGAGCGAATCCGATTTCGACGAACAAGCGGGTAGCAGAGAGCAGCATGCTGCTGGTGAAGAACCAGACACGCTGCAGGAGACCAGCACGATCGGTCAGAACGGTATCGCTCCTCTGGCGGATCCGCTGGCGCCGGCACGAGACCGTGGCGCTGCTCTACAGGACATTCTCGCGTTCACCTGGCCTGGAAGCGCCGTGCCCTATGTTTCGGCAAACCTTGGACGGCTGCTTCGGATTGCTGCGACCCGGCTCGACCACGATCGGATTTTGCGGCCACGTCAGGTATTCGATGCGCTGCTGCACCGGCAGATTGGGCAAGGTATGACGAGCAGGCCGAGCGTATTCCTGCCGCGGATAGTGCGCGAATATTCCAGTGCAACGCCCACTCAGCTTGGGCAGTTCGATTTCCCGTCCGAAACGACAATTGATGCGAGTGCGAGCAACGTGATCGTTGGTCCGGAACTCGTAGCCATTCTCCTTCGTATGTCCTTGCTGCGCGAAAAGACAAATGTCTCGTACCTTGAAGGCGGCGTGCGGCACTTCCTCGCCGGACTCGTCCTTGAAGAGATAGGGCGTGTGGCCAGCGATGCCGCTGGACTGAACTTTATCAGTTGGCGCGATACATTGACGCGGATTATTCAGGACGAAATTAAGAATTACGTAGACTTGGGCGACAAGCTCGAATCCTGGGGCCCGATCTTAGACGAGATGCGGCAGGTAAGCCTGCCCTCCCAAGCCGCTGGCGAAACCCATGCGTTTGCGAATGATCGGACTGAGGCCGACTTGCTCAACACCGGGAGCGATGCGGCGGCGCTTGCCGATCTGTTACTGCTCGATGACCTCAAGCCGCCGGTCGCGGTCGGAGTGTTCGGTCCTTGGGGGTCGGGAAAGAGTACGCTTATCCGCCTACTAAAGGATCAAATTGCCGCGCGCACGTCGCCGGAACCGAATGTGCCGGCGGCGCCGAAGGTGGTGCAGATTAACTTCGACGCTTGGAGTCATGCCGATGCCGAAAACCTCTGGGCTTCCCTTACAGCAGAGCTGTTCGATCAGCTTGCCGATGCCATCGACGGCCGCGCACCGGACGGTAAGCTTAGGACCGGCCTGATCACAGAGATTGCCAAGCGACTGCGCAGGGACGCCGAAGCTTCGCCGCTGGTAGAGGGCGCTATCGAACTTCAGCGTGAGGCTATACAGGCGGCCGAGACAAAGCTCGCAGGCCTCGAGCACGAGCCAGTGGCAGCGACCGTGGCGGGCGAGATGGCCAAAGAACTCATCACAAAAGCAACCCCGAAGGAACTCAGCGATAAAGACAAAAGGGACCCGAACAAGAGGCGCGAAGCCGAAAAGGCCGAAGCCCACAAGAAGCGTCTCGACGAGTTATTGCAGGCGTGCGGTGTACCGACCGGCGAGCGCGATCCGGAAAAGCTTGCGTCGCTCCTGTCGGGGTTGTTCGATCTGCCGAGCCGCGCCGGGCTACTCTTCGTGCTGCTGCGCCGCAGTCTCAGCCGGGGCATCATCTATGGGCTCACTGCAGCCCTCGCCGTTCTTACGATCGGAGTCGGCGGAGCCATCTGGTATCTCGGCTGGGGACGTTTCCCGGAGATTTGGACCTACATCGTTAGTGCCTTTCCATCCGTTGCCGTGCTCGGAACGCTGATCGGCACGGCTGCGATCGCGATCCGCACGGCGACGCCGATCCTCTCGCTCGCCGCCGAATTCCTCGCCCGCAAGGAGAAGCGAGCTGCCGAGCTAAACAAGGAGCGGCGCGAAGCATCAGAGTTGGTCAAGAAGGAACGCGAGAAGCTCGACGCCATGATCGCCGAGCAGAAGAAGGCGACGGAGTTCGCGGCCTCTTACAGCCTCGCGGCCGAGGGTCGGTCTCGCGAAGGTCTGCTGCGCTACTTCATTACCTATTCGCCGGAGCTTGCCGAGGTGCGCAAGAAGCTTGGGCTTCTCGCGACGGTCAGGCGGTGCTTCGAAACCCTCGAGCAGATCATGCACGAGAAGCGTGCGGCAGCGCCGGCGGAGGTCAAACCCGCCGAAGGCAACTCCAAGCCCGCAGCAGACAAAGTAGCCGATCTCACCCACGTTCCCGAGGTGCGACGCATCATCGTCTATATCGACGATCTTGACCGCTGCTCCGAGCAGCACGTTGTGCAGGTCCTGCAGGCAATCCACCTTCTCCTTGCCTTTGACCTTTTCGTCGTAGTCGTTGCCGTCGATGCCCGCTGGCTGCATCGCGCTGTCGGCAAGGTCTACAGCGGCCAGCTTGCGGTGCCCGGGCAACCGGGTGATGCCGACCAACCGGTACAGCTCGCTGGCGCAACTGTCGCCGACTACCTTGAAAAGATTTTTCAGCTGCCGATCTGGATGCAGTCCATCAGCAATCCCGGAATGGTCGAGACATTCGTTAGCGGCATCGATAGACCGGAGGAAGAGCCCACAGACTCTGCGGGGCAAGCCGCCGGTGACAAAGGCGGGCAGCAGGGCCATGACAAGATGGTGCCGATCGACGTGGCGCCCGATCCCACGCTATTTCAAACCGCGGCGCAACGACGAGCCACGATGTCAAAATTCGAGCGGCGAGCGCTGGCGGCCATGGCGCCGCTCGCAGGGAAGTCACCGCGCGGGCTGAAGCGCCTTGTCAATACCTACCGCCTAATCCGCGTGATGCGTGGGCCCACGGGCATTGCGGATTTGGAGGCGGGCGGCGCCGGCAAGACACCGCTCTATCCGTATTTGCTTTTTGCTCTCGCCTGCGAGGTCGGGCTCACAACGGAAACCGCGGCGCTGGTCGCCGAAATAGCTGGACAGAACCTGCCGACCGATGGCCTCCATCCGCTCGTGGCTTGTCTCCTTCCTAACCAAGAACTCGTCAAGGAAAGTCTAGATGATGCCCAGATCCGGTTACGTGAGCGCCTCAACGATGAAGGCATGCGAGCCGCCGTCCTCACCGCATTGCGCGCCGTCTACGTGGCCGCCGCCGGCCGCGACCCGTCGGAGACGCGCGTGACTAACACCGGCCCGGATATTTCCGCGAATGCGCTTCAAATAGAGGATGAAATCTTTGTGGACCGCAAGACCGGCAGCGAGCGCTTCGCTCAGGCTTTCGCCGAAGCGGCCCGCTTTACGTTCCGTCCACGCAATCGCTGACCTGTCCGAGGTGACGAACTAACAACTGTTCTCGGTGATAATGTGACCGCAAGCGGGATGACGAGCTTCTTCCGCACGGGGACTTTTTGTGACGGCCTTACCTAGAATTTGGAGATGAGAAGCAGTTCCCCCATTCGCCCTCGGCCTCGATTGGCATCGACAAGGAAGCCTCCCGCATCTCTGCGCCGACATCGCGGCCGTGGGCTTCAGTTAAAACCCTCCCGCAGCACGAGAGATAACTAAAATGGTACCGGTTCGTCCCAGAGCTTCCCAAGCCAGACATCATGTCTGCCGACGAATATCTCAACGCATTTATACACTGCGATCGCAAGAATGATCTCGCGCGGAATCAAGATACGTTCGCTACGAAAAATCCGAGACCGCAACTGACTGATCGCAATTGCGCCCTTATCGAACTCGCCGTTCACCGATAATCTTTCCACCCATGTCATCGCGATGCGGCAGCGCCGTTCGCGTACTTGCGACGCGGCGGGTTCGGCCAGGGCCGCCGCATCGGCTGGCTTTGGGAAGACATAGACTTCCGCGCTCAGACGTGGATAGTTAGTATCTCGCTGCGTCGAGCGCTTTCGACAATATCTCGTCAAACTCGGTCATTCTTCAGTTCTCTTGATGCTGCGCCGCGGTCAGCTCAGCGGCGGCTATGTCGGTTCGCGAAAGACTTCCATCCTTTGCCCGCCTGCAAAGCCGTTCGACGGCACGGGGATCAATCTCGTTCAGCTTTTCAAGCACGTCGATCATGCGCGGCCCAAATCGCCCTATGATCTCTGCTTCGAATTTGCCTTGATCAGGGAACGGCGTTCCTTGCCTTCCTCCGCCAAGCCGACTTGAGAAGGTTTTAGGGTGTTTAGTTAAGTAGGATTGGCGGACAGTTTTGTCCCCTCCGGTGAGACGTTCTTGTCTCTCCACGAGGACAGTTTTGTCTGCATCATTGCCTTCGGTTTGCGTAGGCACAGGGGCTCGTCCTGGCGGCCATATCAAGCGATATCGATTAGAATGCTCCCTCCTTCGCTCCACCGCGAGCCATCCCAGCCTTTCCAACTGCCCGACCGCTCTCTGAATCGATTTGTTTGACAGGCAGACTTTCCCGGCCAGCCGAGCGAGGGATGGCCAAGCGAACCCAGCCACTGAATTTTGATGATCAGCGATGAGATAGGCGACCCGGAAGGCGGTCGAGCTGATTTCGCACTCAAGACTGATGGCATTAAGCCACTGCATTTTCTCGCGGTTGAAAGCCCGTACGTCCATTGGTCCGACCTCACTCGGCGGAGCCGCCGTCGGACGTCGAGCGTCGCCGGCGAGAGCCCATCCACGCATCGAGATCCCCCGATGCATACCTGACTGAACGCCCCACCTTGATCGCAGGAGGGCCGTCGCCCGAGACAAAGAGCTTCGCAAGGGTGCTCTCGCCAAGCCGCAAGTATGCAGCAGCCTCTTTTCTAGTTAGCCATCGCGATTGTTCGTATCGATTATCGACGTTCAATTGCTTTCCCCCAATTGCAAACGCCGGATCAATGCCGGCATTTGCTTTCTACAGGAGGAAAGCAGAGAGCTGTTCAGACAACTGCGGACATGTCTCGCATTGTCTTATTGTCCGTACCGATTATTGACCTCCGTGTAGTGGCGCTGAAGGCCCTTCCGAATAGAACTGTCCGCAGAATTGAGCTGCCGTGTATTTTCCAAGTAATTAATGAGCAGACCAAAGACGTGGTCGAACCCCTCCGGCTCGGGACTGTAGAGGTACTTTCCACCTTCGATCGCTCTGAGGAGTTTGGCGTATTTTCTATCAAGCGGAGGATCGTTTTTCCTCTTGGCGAACCCAGCAGGAAACGCCTCCCGCACCTCGGATTCAAAAAAGACAATTTGGCTCAGCACCCTGTGGAACTCAGGCTCATTTCCTTCAATGCCCGGCACTGGCTTATTGGCCGGCTGGCTTAAGTCTTTGAGCGTTTCCGCGCGGTAAGCTTTGCTAGAGCGGACAATGAACTGGGGAATATAATCCACCTTTTTCTCAATGCGCCGGCCATCTCTATCTGCGGGGACAAACTCAAACTCGGTCCATGTCCACTTTTCGATGAGCTGCACGGGGCCGGCATCGAGGGAACCGTATCCTACAAGTTCGCCGCGGAGTAGAGCGGCTTCCAGCCGATTCGCGCTTTCAAGTGTTGACGACCAGCCGTCTCGTTTTGCGTCCTCAATTTGCTTGAACTCGATCCACCATAAAGCCTCATCCAATTGGGCGAACGGTGGTTGGACAAGATGAAAATCGGTTTCATCCATGGCAGGAGCTCACTCGTTGTGCGTGTTCAAAGCTTCGCCGATCACGGCATCATCGCCCATCGCTACAGCTAGCGCCTTTGCGATTTGGTCGGATGCTCGGCGCAACGGATCATTGTCTAGATGCGCATACCGGGCGGTGGTCGCCGGCTGAGAATGTCCAAGCAGCTTCCCGATAATAGGCAGGCCAAAACCCGCACCTGCGCCATAGCTGGCATGGGTATGCCTCAGGTCATGGATTCTTACGCCTTCCAGGCCTGATCGCGTGCTGACGAGCTTCCAAGGCTTATTGAGGTCGTGACGAGGTTGCCCCGTGATATCGCTCGTTATTACGTAGCAATCGACCTTGGGAATTTTGCGAAGGATGTCGAGAGCCGGCGCATTGAGAATAATCGCCTTCTGTCCTGTCTTGCTATCAGGCAGCAGGAGCAGGCCGCGCTGGAGGTCAACATATTCCCATCTGAGTTCGAGAATTTCCCGAAGCCGAGCGCCGGTGAGGATCAAGAGGCGCAGGGCAGCCGCGACATGGGGTCCGATCTTAGTGCGGCCGTTTTTCGGGATGTGCTTCGCGTTGGGTTGGTCTTTGTCCACCGACCAGGGAATGCCCACCGTTTCAGCTTCACGAATGGCATCCCCCAAGCGGCCGAGTTCCGCTGAGCTCAGGAACCGCTCGCGGCGCTGCTCACGGAACGCTTGGACATGAGTTGCTGGGTTGTGTCCCTTGGCGACGAGGCCGCAAACGGCGGCGTATCGATAGACGGAGCCGACGAACTCGACGACCCGATTTGCGGTCATCGGAGTCGTCTTCCCGATCTTCCGGTGCATCTTCGAAACGTCAGCGCTATCGAGCGCGTCGAGCTTGCGGGTGCCCAGGAGAGGGGCGGCGTGCTTGTGGAGATAGATTCGATAGTTGACGACAGTACGGGGCTTGAGTTTTGCCTCGGCTTCCTCGGAAAGGTACCGTTCGCCAAATTCCGCAAACGTCGGCATAGCGCGTTCAGTGGATCGCTTGCGGGCGGGATCTTGCCCCAGGGCGACCGCGCCGAGCGTAGTCTTGGCCGAGGCTCTGGCCTGATCCGGAGTCATCGCGGATGTCGATCCGAGGACCATTCGGGTCTTCCCGACACTCCGGCCGCCGGCCCCGCTGCGGTACTCCACGCACCAGCGCTTAGCGCCGGAGGGAAGCACCTTGAGGCAAAAACCGGTCAGCTCGCTGTCGTAAAAGACTGTCGGTTTTTCCACCGGGCCGATCGCATCGACTGCTCGTTTCGTCAGCTTTAAGATCGGCACCTGCAGCTCCCAGAATCGCCACCGAGTCGCCACCAGCGCGGGAATGCCGGGAAATCCCGAGAAACGCTGAGGCGTTCCTTTGTTAGTATTTTGAATGGCTTAGGTAAAGCTGGAAGCCTTGGGATAAGTCCACAAAACTGTGAAATTCATACTCATAACCTGAAGGTCATAGGTTCAAATCCTATCCCCGCAACCAAATTCGAAATGCCGGTTCCGATAACGAAAATGGCCCGCGTGATGCGGGCCATTTTTTCTTGGCGAGACAGTTGCGGTGAGGACGCGTGGCGCGGTCGACGCGGAATCAGCGGTGGACAGCTCCACTCTTTTTCTGTCGCGCGAGCTCGAGGAATTTGGTCTTGATCTGTGCAAACAGGCCTGGCGGAACGAATCCGTAACTGAACGTTCCCGGCTTTCCTGGAATCGGAGTCAGACCTGCGTTCGGCCATTCGTCGACATTATATTCGGACACGATGACCCAGCTTGGTGCATCGTCGAGTCCGATCGCTTGCTTCACCTTCACCGGGATTTCGACGCCCACCGTGTCCGCATCCGGCGGCGAGTGCGTGATCGGCAGCAGCACGACATAACGCGGCGTCGTCAGACTGTCGCTCGCAGCGACAAGGCAGGTCGGACGGTCCTTCCCTTGATCGCGCCCGGCTGCTGCCTCGCGCGACCAGAGATAATCGTAGCGCACGACCAGTCCCGGCTTGGGATCGGGAAGCGCCACTCAGAGCATGATCCGGAAAAGTGTGTAGCGGTTTTCCGAAAAGATCATGCTCAAACAACCAAGCCGTCTCACTTGAGCAAATCGTCGAGCGGCGCGTGCTCGGAGTCCATTTCGGCTCGGTCGACCGCGTCGATGACCACGGACGCTGCATCGCCCGTGCGATGCGACCGCTTGGCCGCCGCGACAAGCCAGTCATATTGCTCAGCCGACATCAGCACCAACTCGCGCCGGCCATGCCGCGTGATCTCGACCGGCTCACGTCGCGCCTGATGCTGGAATTCGCCGAACTTGCGCTGGAATTCGAGGGCGGAGGTCTGGACCATAGTGCATTGCCGAATTATCGAATGCTCGTATTATACGTATAATCTGCATATCGTCAAGTCCGCTACAGCCATGCCTTGCGCAGCGCGCACCGCCTGCCGTCGTGAGCCAATGCTCTCAGTCAGGAAAGCTCAGGATCATCTTCAACAGTTTTGGAAATCGCGCGTTGATGTCCTCTTCGCGCAGGACGTTGCGGTGCTGGACACCTTGCTTTGACGTCCGGACCAGGCCGGCCTCGCGCAGGATGCGAAAATGGTTCGACAGGGTCGACTTCGCCATATCAGGGCAGGGCGCCGCCTCGGTGCACGACATGCAATCCTTCTGCGCGGCCAGACTCTTGACGATGCGCAGCCGCATGGGATCCGCGAGGGCTCCCAGCACCCCGGCCAGTGTGATCTCGTCCCGCGCCGGGTGAACGAACTGCGCCATGCCTAAAATATAGCATGTCCCTTGAACTCGTCCAATAGTTCACTAGTATTGAACTATTGAATATCGGCGACCGCCGGACAACGGAGACATGCGATGACCAGAAGACTCGAAGGAAAAGTTGCGCTCGTGACCGGCGCATCCAAAGGTATCGGCGCCGAAATCTCCGCCCGGCTCGCGGCTGAGGGTGCGGCGGTCGCCGTCAACTACAGCGCCAGCAAGCAGGCCGCCGACCGCGTCGTCGCCGCGATCGTCGCCAAGGGTGGCAAAGCCGTCGCGGTCCACGGCAACCTTGCCGACGCTAAAGACGTGAAAAGCGTGGTCGCAGACACCGTGAAGGCGTTCGGTGCGATCGATATCCTGGTGAACAACGCGGGCGTCTACGAATTCGCCCCGCTCGAGGCCATCACCGCAGAGCATTTCCACAAGCATTTCGACCTCAATGTGCTTGGCCTGCTGCTGGTCTCGGGTGAAGCGGCGAAGCACTTCAAAGCCGATGGCGGAAGTATCATCAACATCAGCTCCGGCGTCTCGACCATCGCGCCGGCGAACACCGCGGTTTACACCGCGACAAAAGCCTCGGTGGATGCGATCTCGTCCGTGCTGGCCAAGGAGCTGGCGCCGCGCAAGATCCGCGTCAACGCGGTCAATCCGGGCATGATCGCCACGGAAGGCGTCGTGTCGGCCGGCCTGCACGAGGGCGACATGCGCAACTGGATCGAATCCGCCACCCCGCTCGGCCGCATCGGCAAGGTCGAGGAGATCGCCGCCGCGGTGGCTTTCTTCGCGTCGGACGACGCGTCTTACATCACGGGCGAGACACTTCACGTCACCGGCGGCCTTCGCTGACGAGCAACGTGCTCTGGCGGCCCGATAGTGTCCGATCAAGAAAATGGCCCGCGTGATGCGGGCCATTTTTGTCTTGGGGCGCCGCAATTGCGCGAGCAGACGGCAAACGGACGGCCTGTCGATATACTTCCCTTCGACGAAGAAGACGCTGCGCATGCCGGCGACATCCGCGCCAAGCTCGAGCGTAAAGGCACGCCGATCCGGGTTCTATGACTACCTCATTGTTGCCCAGGCGCGCCGCCGCGGCGCTACTCTGGTGAGGGCGAATGCCCGCGAGTTCGCGCGCGTGCCGGGGCTGTTGGTGGCGGATTGGGTGACGTGACGAGCGCGACAAGATCAATCTCGGGAAGCAGCCCCGGGCCCCTGAAGCGCAATGATGGAACTATACATCTGGTTTTTCCAGCGGTTCAAGCGAATTTCGTAAAATAAGTATTCGTAGTTAGGCTCCCGCCACCTGCCGCCATTTCTACTGTGCATGGGGTTGTTTTCGACCTCTATTTGGGCCGGCCTTCGAGACCGCCAGGTAGCTGCCTCACGCCACTACCAGCCCCACCGCCAGCGCCAGCCCCGTCAGGTACGTCAGCAGCGCGCCCGCGAACCGTCCCGGGTTCGGGCGGTTGAGGGACGCGCCCCACAACAGGCTCGCGGCCAGCGAGAAACGCGCCAGCGTCGCGATCACGATGGTCACGGTGATCCACAACGGCGCGGGGTGCACCGCGAACCACAAGAACATCACGGCGAAGAACGGGGCGTATTCGGCGGTGTTGGCGTGGGCGCGCACGGCGCGGTGGATCGGGTCGGTCGGGCTCGGGTCGTAGCCGATGCTGCGGCGGTTGTTGCGCCGCTGGATCGAGACGTTGAACCCGAGGCCGAACAGCAACAGGCCGAGCAGCGCGGTGCAGATGATAGCGATGTTCATGACTGGTCCCCTCCCATGAAGTGCCGCGGGAGAAGATCAGATCGAGCGCTGACGGGGAAGGTAGGCGGATGCGGAAGGTACAAATATTCCGCTTGCAGGCGGCGGTAGGAGCCCGCTTTTCGCGCGCGGCGATGTCGGTTAAGATCAATCCTGCCGGAAGCAGGGCTGGCGGCGTTTTTGAATTGATGGTTTCAGCATCGATTTGTCTTGCAGTGTTTTGGCGCATCAGGCGCCGACGCGTCTCGCCCTTTCGTGGAAGGGTCGTTCGAAAGAACGGTGCGAGCGCGTGAGCTGACCTTTTTGGGATCGGACAGATGGCGTCGATTGCCGACCAGGTTGCCGTTTCATCTCACGCGACTCTTGCCGGTGCGCAGCGCGGCGCGCCTGCCGCGCCGCCGCCCGTGCGTGCCAAGGCTCCCTCGGGCGAGCGCGAGCTGCGCCTCGACCTGTTCCGGGGGCTCGCGCTGTGGCTCATCTTCGTCGACCACGTGTCGCCCGATCTCCTGAGCTGGTTCACGATCCGCAGCTACGGGTTCAGCGACGCCGCTGAGATCTTCATTTTCATTTCGGGCTACACGGCGGCGCTGGTCTACGGCCGCGCGATGCTCAAGTCCGGTTTCGTGATCGCGACCGCGCGCATCCTGAAGCGGGTCTGGCAGATCTATGCGGCGCACCTGCTGCTGTTCATGTTCCTGGTTGCAACGGTGTCCTACATTGCCGTCGGCCTCGACAAGCCATTCTATGCCAGGGAAATGGAGATCGAGGAGTTCATCAGGCAACCGGGCACCACCATGATCCAGGCGCTGCTGCTGAGATACCGCCCGCTGAACATGGACGTGTTGCCGCTCTACACGCTGCTGATGTTCTTTCTTCCCCTGATCCTGCTGCTGATCAAATGGCGTGCCGATCTCACGCTGGCGCTTTCGGTCGGGCTCTATGTGGCCTCCTGGAAGTTCGATCTTTACCTGACGACCTATCCGCACGGTTTCTGGGGCTTCAATCCCTTTGCCTGGCAAATGCTGTTCGTGCTGGGCGCCTGGTGTTCGCTGGGCGGCGCGCGGCGGATCGCATGGCTCATCTCGTCGCCGGTCACGCTGTGGGTCGCGTACGCCTATCTGCTCGCGGCCTTCTGCATCACGCTGACCTGGTATTTTCCGCAGCTTGGTTTTCTGGTGCCGCGCTGGCTCGAGCGGCTGATCTACCCCATCAACAAGGCCGATCTCGACGTGCTGCGGTTTGCGCATTTCCTGGCGTTGGCGGTGATCGCCGTGCACTTCGTGCCCGCCGGGTGGCCCGGCCTGAAATCACAGTGGCTGCGGCCCATGATCCTGTGCGGCCAGTTTTCCCTGCAGATCTTCAGCCTCGGGGTGTTCCTGGCTTTCGCAGGCTATTTCCTGCTGATGGAGACGTCCGCCGGCCTCGTGGTCCATCTCCTCGTCGGCATGTTGGGGATTCTGGTCATGTGCGCCGTGGCATGGCTCTTCACGTGGTTCAGGCGGGTCGCCGACAAGAGCGCCGATCCTCCGGGCTCCACCACGGCATCGGGCTGACGCGAAGAGGCAATGCAAAAGCCTATCGCGCTGCCGTCGCCACGGGCCTGGTCAAGGCCCGACGGTCCTTGACATAGGCGATGGCGACGCCGAGCCGTTCGACCGTGGCGATGATCTTGCCATCGAGGTCATTGTCGCAATTCAACTGGGTCGGGGCGATGAAGAACTCGGACTCGTCCCATTCCGCCTTGAAGTCGAAGCGGAGTTGCGGAAGCGTGACGGTCTTGTCGAAGGGAAGGCGCTCGCCGCAGACCGCGACGGAATACACCCGCGCCGGCCAATTCGTATCGACGGCCGCGGTGCGGCGCAAATAGGTTTCGAGCTGTTGGACCGCCTCCGGCATGCTGCTGAACCAATAATCGAGGTCGTAGCGCCGCGATGCCCCCTGTAGCCCTCCGACCAGAGAGTTGTAATAGAGGTTCTCGTACGGATGTAGCCTGACCAGCGTCACCGCGTCCCAGAGCAGGCAAGCGACTCCCGCAGCAACAGCACCCGAGACAACGATGCGGCCGCGCTTGGCCAGCGCTGTGAGGGCCAGGTCAAGCCCAATGCCGGCGAGCACCGCCAATGGGGGGATGACGAACAGAAAATGGCGCAAGCCGGTAAAGGCCGGGCCGTGATAGGCCACCTGGCAGGCGAGCGGAAACATCACGGTCAGCAACAGCAGGATGATATCCCTGCACAGCGGTTGCTGCGCACCGCGGGCCATCCCTCGCAGGACGTAAAGCAGGGCCAATATCGCGCCGAACAGAATGAGCAGCGGCAGGCGGATCAGGATGTAGATCGGCACGTAGAGCCGCGGCACGCTCGCCATCTCGTAGATCTGGCCGGCGAGGACCGTGCGAATGCCGTAATGAAACTCCGAGAACGCGAGCAGGCCACGGATCGGGTTGAGCGGCGCCAGCGCCGCCCATGGCCAGGCCAGGATCATGACGACATAGGCGATGATCAGTGCCGGCAGCAGCCGCAGGGACGACTCGATCGCGAAGGACCACCGCGCGCGGCCGGGCAAAGACCAGGGCAGATACAGGGCGATCACGAAGCCGGCATAGATCACCAGCAGCAGACCGAGGACCCGCGTGCCAAGCGCGGCTCCCGCCAGCAGGCCGAACGCAAGGACGTCACCGATGCGAGGCGAGGGCAGGCGGCGGGCGATACGGATCAGGAAGAGCGTGGCGCCCATCATCGCGGCGGCAAAGGGAATGTCCTTGGTGTGGTTGAACATCGTCCCGTACCAGGTGCCGCTGACGCCGAGCGCGATCGTGGCGATCAGAGCGGCGCGCGGTCCCGCAACCAGTCGTGCCGTCAACGCGGCAGCGGCGATCCCGCCAATGCCGATCAGCGCGCACAAGATATGGCGCAGATCATATGGATCGATGGGAATCAGTTGACTGAGGCCGAGCGCGACGACGTCGAACAGGCCGCCATAGAGGTAAAGGTTCTGGAAGCCGAACAGGCTCTGATCGGTGAAGCCGCTCGCATAATAGGCGACGATCAACTCGGCGTAGCGATGCTGCACGCCTTCGTCGTTCGAGATCGCATAGTCCTTGAAGGTGCATAGCGCGAGGATGGCAAGCGCGGCGATGAGCAGGATTGTGGCGATATCGCTGGCGTCGTAGCGCGCCATGAACCGAGCGGCATTGCCCAAAGGAGGTGCCGTGCCTGCTATCCCGGGAACGCGCATTCCGGACAACTTGGTCTCGATTCCCGTACTCGACATCTTACCGATCAGTTCTTGCAAATCAGTTCTTGGGTTTCTGCTTCAGCAACTCGACCAGACGCGGGCGCAAATCCTCGGCCGCCTTCTGGCCGCCTTGCTGGCCTATCTGATCGGTCTGCTGTACGAGAGTCTGTGACTTTTGCAGAAGCTTTTGCCCGGCGGGCCGATGATAGAACGCTTCGAGGTCCCGGAGTTCTTCCAACGTAAAATTGCTGGCATAGACGGTGGTAGCGGCATCGATCATCGCATTGAGATGGGGCGTATAGGCGTCCGTCACCTTTGCTACTGCCGCATTGTAATCCCGTTCCATCTCCGGCCTTTCCTGCGTTGCCACCGGCTTGAGGCTGAGCAGAATGCCCGGGAGCAAAGCCTTGTACTGTTCGGGCAGCTTGAGCGTGTCGACGAGCTTGCGCGCCGCCGACATCGCTTCCGGTGTCGGTGTTTGCGCAGGCGCGGCGCTGATCGCGAACAGGAGCAGGAAGCCGATGATCGTCAGGTGTTTGCTCATGGGCTGATTCCTCCGACAAAGTACGCACAGGCATTCAAGAGTGCACCGAGATTTCAGATCGCCGGGACGGCTCGATCCCGGCCTGGCTTGATGTCGTGGTCCGAGCGCCACGAACTCAATTGTTGGGATACGCCTCCCGGCCGTCAGGCGCCTCCCGGTTTCAAGGCCGGTTCGGCTGTCCCCGTCTCGTTCACGTCGACGAACAAATTCGGGACCGCCTTGGCCCGATCGAGAAGCCATGCGAGCGCCGTCATGATCGCCATGCCGGCGATGCTGAGCACGATCTGCTTCCAGACCCCGCCGGGATACTGCACCAGGAGGTAGTGCACGCCAAACGACAGGAAGACTCCAAGACAAAAGTTCGGAAGCGAATGCTGGCCGCACAGCACGAGCGGACGCAGCCAGTTGGAGGTGAGCGGTGGCCAGTCACGCGGCAGGTAGCGCGAAACCACCACTGCCAAAGCCAGGAAGTGCGTGAAGCGCAGCATATCGAGATTGGATTTGTCGATCGGATAGATCGCCTTGATCATCCATTTCGGAATCAGCGATTCCAGGAAAGCGCTGTGCCACGTCATCACGATCAGGAGGGCAAACAGGATCCAGGCAACGGAAATCACCAGCGCTGCGCGCGACTGGATGATGAACCAGATTCTGGCCGCGCCCCCGGCGCCACACCAGGCCGCGAAAAAGAACATCATTTGCCAGGCGAACGGATTGAAATACCAGTGTGTCCCTGGCGGATACGAAGCGAAATTCCAGTCAAACCAGCGCGCCAGGACGTAAAGGATCACCGAGCCGGCCAGGGTCAGGTTCGGGCGACGGACGAGACACCACAGCACCAGCGGCGCAGCGACGACCAGGGCGATGAAGAGCGGCAGCACGTCGAGATCGACCGGCTTGTAACGCAGGGTCAGTGCCTGCCAGATCAGTTCGTCGGGATGGGCGAGAAAGTTGGCGACGTTGAACTCATCCTTGTACATCGGATTGTCGAATTTTCGGGCCGCACGAGCGATCTGCGCAGTAAAGACAAGAAACAGGAGAATGTGAGCGACATACATCTGCCAGGCCCGCATCAGCAGCCGTTTGGTGGCAGCCAGGAAGTTGCCGGCCTGGACGATAGGGGCGTAAATGTAGCCCACCAGATAGCCGGAAATGAATACGAAGAACTCGGCAGCGTCGCTGAACCCGAAATTGCGAAGCGTCAACCAGGCCACGACGTCGTCCGGAATGTGATCGAGGAAGATCATCCACAATCCCAATCCGCGGAAGAAATCCAGCCGCAAGTCACGTTCGACGGCTTGCGAGACAGACAATCTGTTTTTCCCCATCACCCTTATCCATCCTGCCCGTGTAGGCGTTTCCGTTTGCACCCCCGTACTGGCTCCGGCCTCCACCTGGTTGCAACGCAGTCACTCCGGCGGCGGTCGTGCCCGCTACGTTGGGCTTGGCGCATCAATTACCTGGTTGGCGGCCGGTCATCGCGTCGATGGCCGTGCGCCCAAATTTTTGATTGAGCATGCGGCATTCGGCATGCGGGTGTCCAGATGGTCCCCTCAAAAATGCTTCGTGTCCAAAGGCGGGCAGCTACAATCGGTCGCGGAATGACCGAAGTCCGACCCGTGATTTGGCCCCGTTTCTACGTTGCGGTGCAAATTCGGCTCGACCGGGCTGAAAGGGGCGGCCGAATTTTACCCTCTTCGGCAAGGCTAGCCAGCTTCGACGCGCGCCTCGTCGAAGGGCATCGCCACCTGCTCGTCGCCATCGCGTACCGCAACGGGGCAGGGGGTGTACTCTGGGCAAGGACCCCGCTTGGCCGCGACATCACGGAATTTGCGCTCGGCCTCTAGTGGATCGCCGCGTACATGATCTTCTCCTCGCTCGCCTCCAGCGCGGAGAATTCCTCCACCACCTTGCCCTGGCGCGAGACCAGGATGCGGTCGGAAAGCGCCATGATCTCGGGCAGATAGGATGAGATCACCACGACCGCCTTGCCCTCGTCGGCGAGGCGGTTGATCAGCTCGTGGATCTCGACGATGGCGCCGACGTCGACGCCGCGCGTCGGCTCGTCGAAGATGATCAGCTCCGGCTCCTGCACCAGCGATTTGGCGATCACGACCTTCTGCTGATTGCCGCCGGAGAGCTCGACCACCCTGGCTTCGTCGCCGATGGCGCGGACCTTGAGCCGCTCGATCCAGGTCTTGCCGACCTCGTTGGCCTCGCGCCGCGACATCATCATGCGGCCCCTTGGAAATTTCGAGAGTAGGCCGAGATAAATGTTGCGCGCGATGGACGAGGTCTCGAAAAAGCCCTCGACCTTGCGGTCCTCGGTGACATAGGCGATGCCGGCCTTCACGGCCGGCGCGGGCACGCGGTAGCGCACCGGCTTGTCGTGCAGCAAAATCTCGCCGCCGTGGAAGAAGTCGCGCTTCAACACGCCGGAGACGATCTTGAAGGTCTCGGTGCGGCCGGCGCCGACCAGGCCGAACACGCCGGTGATCTGGCCGGCAAACACCGACAGCGAATTGTTCTTCACCATCGGCGCCATCTTCAGGTTCTGCACCGTCAGCACGCGCGCGCCAGCCGGCCGCACGCTGGTCTTCTTCACGCCGTAGAGCGTGTTGGAGAGGTCGCGACCGACCATCGCCTGCACGATTCTCCCGCGATCGAACTTTGCGGTGTCGTCGGTGACTACATGCTTGCCGTCGCGCAGCACCGTGATGCGGTCGGCGAGCAGCAGCGCCTCTTCCAGTGCGTGCGAGATGAAGACGATCGAGACGCCGCGCTTCTTGAGGTCGCGGACGAGGTCGAAGAAATATTTCTTCTCTTCCGGCGTCAGCGACGCCGTCGGCTCGTCGAAGATGATGACTTTTGCCCGGTGCAGCACCGCGCGCGCGATCTCCACCATCTGCTTCTTGGCCGCCCCTAAGCCGCCGACGGTCGCGGTCGGCGTCACGTCGAAATTGAGCGATTGCAGGAATTGCTGTGCGGCGATGTAGATGCCGCGCAGGCGGTTGTAGAACTTCTCCTGACCGAGAAACAGGTTTTGCGCCACCGTCATGGTCGGAACCAGGCTGTTCTCCTGGAACACCATGGCGATGCCGAGGTTGCGGGCCTCCAGTGGCGTCCGCGGCGCAACCGCTGCGCCGTCAATCGTCATATCGCCGGAGGTCAGCGTCACGACGCCGGCCATCACTTTGGTCAGGGTCGACTTGCCGGCACCGTTCTCGCCAACCAGGGCATGGATCTCGCCGCGGCGGAGATCGAAATCGACGCCCTCGATGGCGGGAACGCCGGCATAGAGTTTTGTCGCCTTGCGCAGCGAAAGCACGGTATCGCTCATGAGCCAAACTCCTCGGCAAGGCCAGCCAGCGGCAGCCTCAAGACGCGGCCCGGCCCCTTGGCGATCAAGACAAGATCGCTTCCGATCTCGACCGCCGCGACGATGCCGTGATTGACGCCGTCGACCCGGCTGTGCAGCGAATAGAGCGGCTTGCCGTCCGCGCTCAGGCGCACGACGAGGCCGTAGGAGCGCGGCGGCGCCCAGGGCTTGATGACGCCCATGGTCTTGATGTGCGCGCCCTGCATCGGCTCCTTGAACGAGAAGCCGGAGCGCAGTCGCGGCGCGACCCAATAGGCGGGGTCGATCTCGGCCATCATACGCTTGCGATAGGCGGGCTCGCGCAGCACGAACTCGATGAGCTGGGTGCGTGCCGTGAAGGCGGTCAGCCAATAGCCGCCGCCGGACGCTTTTGACAATCGCGACGGATAGACCGGCAGGTGAGCGAGCACAGTCTGCGGCGCGCGACCGGGCGCGACGAGGACCACGCGGTGACGCCAGCTTTCGCTCACCAGCACGCCGTCGCCATGGGCGCAGGCCCCGAAGGCATGGCCGAGCTTTCCGGCGAGTTGAGTGACCGTCTTGCTCCTGGGATCGAGCCGGTACACCCGGCCGCTCCGGTTGAGCTCCATCAGATCACGCGCCCAATCGTCGACGCCGCAGGTCGCCGAGCCGTCGGTCGCGATCAGCGCGCCGTCACTCGCCGGCGTCAACGCGTTGATCGCGTTGAATGTGGCGTCGGCAAACGTCACGCTCGGCTCGCCGCTGGCGGGATTCGGATAGATGCGAACCTCGCGACCGGCGAGCGCAATCGCCACGCCGCCATCGGGCAGGGCGCACAGCGCCGAGATCGGCCGTTCGAACTTGCGCAACTCTGTTGCCGTGCTGCCGTCGAGGCGCAGCAGACGTTGCCCGTCGGCGAGGTAAAGACTGCGGCCGTCGGTTGCGAGATCCTCGGGTGCTTCGCATTCCAGCAAGGTCTGCGCCGTCTCCAGCGCCTGGTTGGGCTTGAGCGCGCCGTCGAACGACGGCACGGTGATGGTGGCCTCGCCGCGCCCGAGAAAGCGGTTGGCAAAGTCCCTGACGGCCGCGATCACGACTGCTTCCCCCATCGCTTGTCATACTGCACGAAATTCGGATCGGCGTTCTCGAGCTTGTAACGCCCGATCCGGTTGTTGAGGATGCCGCCGAGATAGAGATAGCCGCGATGCTCGCGCATCGAGGTGATCATCGGATGGTTCTCGCCGCGCAGGTCCCAGAACGATTCGACGATCTTGCCCTGCTCGTTGAACTTGACCACGCAGCCCGTGTTGATGTTCGGGAATAGCCATTCGTCCACCGGCACGCGCTTGGCCATGCGGCGGCGGAAGCCCGGCATCTTCCAGGCGAGGTCGAGCGAGGGGCTGCGCATGCCGACCAGCGCGAGCCAGTAGTTGCCGTCGGAAGCGAGGTTGATGTTGTCGGGGTAGCCCGGCAGATTGTCCATCACCACCTCGACCTTGCCCTTCCTCGGCCCCGCGAACCAGTAGCGCTTGATCGAGCAGCCGAAGGTCTCGGCGAACAAGATCGACTGCCCGTCGCTGGCGACGCAGATGCCGTTGGGAAATTTGAGGCCGCGCAGGGCGGTGTGCGTGGCGCCCGTCTTGGTGTCGAAGCAGATGATGCGGCCGTTGCCGCGCGCTTCCAGGCCGTCGATCGGCCATTCGTCCATCTCGTAGCGGACGGTCGCTTCCGAGAAGAAGATCAGGCCGTCATCGGTGATGTCCAGATCGTCGGCGAGTCGCAGCCGGCTGTCGTCGTTGACCGAATGCATGCTGCGGTTGGTCTCGTCGGTCGCCTTCTCCACCGTGCCGTCGGGCTTGATGCGATAGAGCCCCATGCCGCCGATACAGATGTAGAGATTGTCCTCGCGGTCGAAGGCCATGCCGAGCGGCTGGCCGCCGATATGGGCGAACACTTCCATCTTCTGGTAGTCGGGCGCGAGGAAGCGGATGATGTCGCCATGGCGCGAGCCCGCGTAGAGATTGTCGTGGCGGTCGAGGATGACGTCCTCCGGCGCCTCGATGCGGCCGAGGCCGATCGAGGTGACATCGCGCAGCTTGTCGTTCTGCTCGAAGGGGCCGCCCTTGCCGATCTCGGTCGGCGGCGGTGGCGGCAGCTCGTGATAGGTCGGCGCGACATAGACCTTGCTGATGATGCGGGTGCGGTTCTTCTGCCAGCGGATGTCGACCATGGCGGCGACCAGCAGAATGCCGGCCAGCGCCATGCGGTTGACGCCGCCGCGCGCGTTCATGGTCGTCAGGCCGTTGGTGATCAGGAGCACGATCAGCACGCCGACTGCCGACTTGGCGACCGAGCCTTTGCCGCCGCCGAGCGTGATGCCGCCCAGCACGGTTGCGGTCAGGACGATCACCTCGAGTCCGACGCCGATGTCACCACCGACGGTGCCGAGACGGGAGGCAAAGAACAGCGCGCCGATGCTGGTCAGCACGCCGCTTGCGACGTAGCAGAGCGCAATCGTGCGGCGAACGGGAATGCCGGAGTTGTACGCCGAGCGGCGCGAGCCGCCGATCGCGGTGATGTGCCAGCCCGGCCGCAGCCGCGTCATGAAGACGTGGCCGAAGATGGCGATGACGATGTAGGCCAGCGCCACGGTCGGAATGCCGAAGACAGAGCCGGCACCGATGAAATCCCAGGACGGAATGTCGGGGAAGGCCGAGGCGATTGCGTTGGAGTAGCGCTGGATCAGGAGATCATAGGCCGAGCGGTAGATGATCAGCGTGATCAGCGTGGTGATGAAGGCGCGCAGGCGAAGGTAGCCGATCAGGAAGCCATTGACCGCGCCGAGCAGCGCGCCGCAGACGAGCGTGCCTGCGGCCACCGCCGGCACCGGCCAGCCCGCGACGTCGAGCAGGAACAGCGCGCAAAAATTCGTCAGCGCGAACATCGATCCGACCGAGAGGTCGATGCCGCCGACGATGACGACCAGCGCCAGCCCGAGTGCGATGAAGCCGATCTCGCCGGCCTGCCGCGCGGTATCGGCGAGGCTTGCCGGCGACAGGAAATTGTCGATGGAGCGGCTGAGCGCGATGCCGACGATCAGGAGCAGGATGACGGGAACGGCGGTCTCCGTCCATCGCTTGGACAGGATCTCGCCGAGCAGGTGGTCCGGCCAGTAGCGGTAACGCAGGCTCGTCAGGGTATCGCGCATCGGCATTCCAAATCGTCTTTGCGAAATTCTGGGAAAGACGTCCCGGACCGTGATGGCCCGGGACGTCAGTCGGCGATGCACGACTATTTCTTGAGATCGCTCAGGTTCCAGCAGGAGAGCTGGCTGTCGGCGTTCTCCTTGGTGATCGGAATCAGCGTCGTGTATTCCGAGCCCTTGACGGAGCCGGGCTTCACGCCCGACGACAGCAGCCATTTGATCGTGCCGGCCATTTGCGCCGCCTGGGTCGGTACGTCGTAGCTCATGTTGAGATCGAACGCGCCTGACTTCACCAGCTCGCAGGCGCCCTTGCGCTCGCCGCCGCCCGAGGTCGCGAGGAAGACCTTGCCGGTCAGGCCCGCTTCCTTGATCGCAGCCGCAGTGCCGATGTCCATGCCGTCCCAGAAGCCGACGATGCCGCAGAGATCGGGATTCTGCTTCAGCACCGTCTGCGTGATGGCCTTGGCTTTGGCGGCGTCCCAGTCGGCCGCCTGGCTGGAGACGACCTTGATCTCGGGATGCTTGGCGAGCACGTTCTCGACGCCCTTGAGCGTGTATGCGCTCGCGGCCGCCGACAGCGCGCCCTGGATGATCGCGATCTTGTTCGACTTGCCCTGGCAGGCCTTGACCACGCCTTCGGTCTGGCGTTCGCCGATCTCGATCCAATTGGCGCCGACGAAGGCCGAACTGCGATAGGCCGAGCCCATGTTGATCTGGATGACGTAGATGCCTTCGTTTTCTGCGCGCTGCAGCAGTTTTGCGTAGGTCTGCACGTCCGGATTATGCACGACCATCACGGCCGGCTTCTCGGAGATCAGCGAGGTCACAGCCTGCGCGCCGGCATTGGTGTTCCAGTTGGCATCGCGGATCACGAACTTGACGCCGTACGGTTCGAGCTCCTTCTTCAGGCCGGCGTACCAACCTTCGGTGAGGTCAAAATTCATCGCCACCGGGACGTAAGCCACGGTCTTGCCGGCGAGCGCTTCCTTGAACGGTTTTTGGAACGGCTCGTCGAGACCTTGCTGGGCCAGCGCGGGTGCGGCCAACGCCGCGAGCCCGAACACTGACAAAGCCATCGTTGCAGAAATCTTCATGTGCTTCCTCCTTGGTTGTCGTTGGTGTTTTCGTCGCTTGGTTCAGATATCGCCCTGCTGTGCCGTTTCTTCGTTGCGCGGATTCAGGAAGGAATCCGTGATGACGGCGAGCAGCAGGACCACGCCCTTGATGAGGTTCTGGCCGGCATAGGAGATGTCCATGATGGTCATGCCGTTGAGCATGGTACCGATCAGGAGCGTGCCGATGATGACGTTGAGGACGCCGCCGCGCCCGCCGGAGAGGCCGATGCCGCCGAGCACGACGACGAGCACGACGTCGTAGATCAGCGTCGAATTGAAGATGCGGGTCGGCATCGAATTGACGGAGGCCGCCAGCACGAGGCCGGCGAAGCAGCCGATCAGCGCGGCAATGACATATTGCAGGACGATGATGGGGCGTGTGGGGATGCCGGTGACGCGTGCGGCGTAGGGGTTGTCGCCGATCGCGTAGATATAGGCGCCCCAGCGCGTCCGCCGCAGCAGGAACGCCACCACCACGCAGGCGATCGCGAACATCACGATCGAGGTGGGAATGCCGAGGATCGTGCCCTGGCCCAGCCGCTCAAAGCCGTCCATGCCGTTGCTCCACTGCACGACGTCGAGCTGGAACAAGGCGGCCTGACCGAGGCCGGCGAGCAGCAGGCCTGTTGCGAGCGTCGCAAAAAGCGAGGGCACCTCGGCATAGGCGATCAGCCAGCCATTGAAGAGGCCGAAGGCAATCGCGATCAGGAAGGCCACGGTGAGCGAGGCCGGCAGCGAATGACCGTTCTGCGCCATTTGCAGCACCAGTCCCGGCGGGACCGCAAGCGAGGCAATCAGCGAGATGTCGATGCCGCGCCCGATCACGACGATCGCCATGGCGAGGCCGAGAATGCCGAGCACCGCCACGTTCTGCAGCAGCGTCAGCATGTTGTCTGCCGAGAGGAAGCCGTTCAGGAAGATCGAGAACACCAGGAACAGAAGCGCGAAGACCGCAAACACGATCTCCTGCTGATTGAACCGAAAGCGCTTCATCCTCGTCTTGCCTTTCTTCGATTTCGGCTGCCGTTGACCGTCAGGACGTTCGGGTCTCGATGCGATAGGTTTGCGGAAGCGTCGCCAGGCTCTCGGCCAGCGCCCTGGCTTTGGCTTGATCGTCGGAATTGACCCTGACGTGGACGAGCGTGTTCAGTCTGGCGTCCTTCTCGACGAGGATCTCGGCTGCGACGTCCGCGCCATAGACCTGATCGATTTCGCTCCGCACCTTTTCCCGAACGGCGAGATCGCGAAGCGTCGGCTTGAAGATCTTGCCAACGGCGGTGACGGGGAGCGCATCGAGCAGGACGACCCGCTTCGGCTTGGCGGGGGGCTCATTGACGTTGCGTTCGAGGTGCTCGCGCAAGGCGGTCATGTCGATCGTCTGTCCGGGCGACGGCACCACGAACAGAATGGGCACCTCGCCGGCATAGGCATCGGGCATGCCGACGGCCGAGCTCATCTGAACGCCGGGGAAGGCGTTGGCGACGTCCTCGATGGCGGCGGGGTCGATGTTGTGACCGCTGCGCACGATGAGATCCTTCTCGCGGCCGGTCAGCACCAGCCGCTGATCGGCCGTGAGATAACCGACGTCGCCGGTGACGATCCAGTGATCATCCGTGAGCACGCCCTTGTTATGCTGGGGATCGAGGTAGCCAGGAAACACCTGGGGTCCGCTGACGAGGACGAGGCCGCTGGTGAGCGGCGGACATTCCGTCTTCAGGCTGGCATCGCCGAGTGAAGCGATTCTCGTCTTCGCAAACGGCGCCCGGAAGCCGACGCTGCCTTGCATCGGCGTCCCGCGGCCCGGATTGAACGCTATCGCCGCCGCGGTCTCCGTCATCCCATAGGTCTCATACAGCGTGATGCCGGTGCGCGCCTGGAATCTCTCGCTGACGGCTTTTGGACATACAGCCCCGCCGGTCAGCGCCATCCGGACCGTGCTGATGTCCGAGGATCCGATCGGCACTTCGGCCAGCGCGGCGATCGACGTCGGTACGCCGCTCACGATGGTCGCGCCAAACCGCTCGACTGTATTCCAATAGTCCCTGATCGCGTCAGGGCTTCGGAGGCTGTAGGGCGAGGGAATGATCACATGGCCGCCGGCCGCGAGGATCGACAAGCCGAGCGTCATCGTGCCGCCGACGTGAAACAGCGGAAAGCCGTTCACGGCGGCATCAAGCTCGTCAAGCCCGTGAACCTGCGCAAAAGCCCAGGCTGCGTGGATCTGGTTGCCATGGGTGAGGCGCACGAGCTTCGGCCGTCCGGTCGTCCCGCCGGTGTGGAAGAGCGCGCATATCGCGTCGCGATCCGTCGCCGGCTGAAATTCCAGCATGTCGCGCGCGTCAGCGATCGCCACGTCATAGTTCTGGAAGCGGCCGGTCAGGCGCCGGTTCTCGCCCATCACAAAAATCGTCTGAAGCGAAGCGACACGCTGCGCGACCTTGTTGGCCTTGGCCCAGATGGCGGCATCGGCGGCTTCCGATGCGACGACCAGCACCGTCGCATTCTGCGCCTCCAGCAAATCGGCGATCGCGTCTTCGCTGAGGAGATAGTTGATCGAGCTGGCAACTCCCGCGACCTGGGCGCCGAGCAACGCTGGGAACAAAGACGGGAGGATCGGACAGAGAAACGCGACGGTGCCGCCGCTCTGCTTGATGCCATGCGACCTGAACAAATTTGCGGCACGGGAACTCTCGGCAAGCAACTGCCGATGGGTCAGCGTGACGTCGCCAGGCTCGCGCGAGCCTCTCGTCAAGACCGTGAGCGCCGGCCGGTCGGGATGCAGCCCCGCCGTGGCCTCGAAGAGATCATGGAGATTGCGCGCGGGCACGAGGGAATCGTAGGGCAGGCGCTCCAGCGCCTCGATGTCGGCGATATCGACGACAGGCCGCGTGAAGCGCGTCGTGATCGTCGAGGGCAAGCCGCCGCTCACGGGCACCGCCATTGAAGCGGCACGTCGAACCGTGCGGCGGCTGGTCTGGCCTGGTGCAAGCGAACGTTTCCCGCCTATCTCGTTGATCTTTTCTTGTTCATAGGCCACGTGCCCGAACGCGGCTTGCTTCGGAGCGCAAAGCTTTTGCTTATGCGCGCAAACTAGTCTTGCGTGCAGACGGCGGCAATCTAGAATCCCCGCGCCTGGCCTGCTTGTGCGACGCACAAACATTGTTCATCTTGTTGTTCATCTTGGCCTTGCGACGGATGGCTGAACGATGGATCTGATATTTTCGACAGACGACCTCGAGCCGTCCAAACGGTTCGCCGCATGGCAAGGCGCCATTTGCGACGTCTACGTTCACGTCGATGTCAATGCCGAAGAGCGCTCCGACTATCACGGCTTTATCCGCGAGGCGAAATTCGGTGCTGTTACGATGACCGATGTGGGGCTGTCGGAGCAGCGCATCTCGCGGCGCGAGCGGCACATCGCAAAGCTCGACAAGGATTGCTACTATCTCGAATTCATCCAGCAGGGCAGGATCAACGTTCTTCAGGCTGGCCAGACCCTGCGTTCGAACACCGGGATGAGCACCGTCTTCTCGGCATCCGAGGCCTATGACCTCGAATGCATGGGCAGGGTCCGATCACTCTATCTCGAGATACCCCGCACGGAATTTGCGGAGCGCTTCAGCGACGGTCGATTGCCTGTCATCACCACGCTGACGACGAGCCGTGGGCTGGGCCGGATTGCCGCCGAGTTCTGCGCGACGCTCGCGCAGGAGGGCGCGTCGCTGGACGAGACTGCAAGGGCGCGGCTCGGCGGCGAGCTGATGGACGTGCTGGCGCTTGCGCTCGACATGGGCGACAGGGACGAATTCTCGGAAGATGCTTCCGCCCAGCGGGCCCGCTTGCGCTCCGTCAAGGCCTGGATCGAAGCGCACCTCACCGACGCCGATCTGTCGCTTGAGAGGATCGCGAAGAGTAATGGCGTGTCGCTCAGGCATTTGCACTATCTCTTCAGGCTCACGGATGTCTCTGTGTCGGAATGGATTTTGGATCGCCGTCTCCAGCGCTGCTACGACGTGCTGACGCGGCCTGAGTTGCTGTCCCTGTCGATCACGGAAGTGGCCTATCAGCTGGGATTCAGCAGCTCGTCCTATTTCAGCACGGCGTTTCGCAAGAAGTTCGGACACAGCCCGTCCGACCTGCGCCGGCGTTAGGCAGCGTCAAACAAGACGTTGCGGACCTGCAACGTGTCGGCCGCCCGGGCCGCCCGGCGTAGATAGCGGCCTCACGCAAGCAACGCCTCGTTCAATCAATCAAGACATGAGCAGTATCAGGGAGACCACCATGACCGGCGACATCGCAGCCACTATCTCGAAAGCGCGCGAGCATGCGATCGGCGATCTCTTGCGCCGCTCCGCGAGCCGCGAGCCCGGCAGGCTGGCGCTGAGCTGCGGCAGTGTGAGCTGGACCTTTGCCGAGATGGACGCGATCTGCAACCGCCTCGGGCGCGGCCTGCTCGGGCTCGGCGTCAAGAAGGGCGATCGCTTCGCGGTGCTGTCGCGCAACTCGCACGCCTTTGCTGCCTTGCGCTTTGCGCTGGCCCGGATCGGCGCGGTGCTGGTGCCGATCAACTTCATGCTCAATCCGGACGAGATCAATTTCATTCTCAAGAGTTCTGGCGCAAAGGTTCTCGCGACCGGTCCGGATTTCGTCGAGCCGGCGCGCGCCGCGAGCGCCAAGGATTGCGTGGTGGAAAAGCTGGTCTGGTTGCCGGGCGAGGATCCCGCCACGGCGCCTGGCGGCCTGACAACCTTCGATGATCTCCTGCACGCCGACGGATCGTTCCTCGATGCCTCCGTCGACAGCCGCGATCTCGCGCAGATCGTCTACACTTCAGGCACGGAATCGCTGCCCAAGGGCGCGATGCTGAGCCATGAAGCCGTGATGTGGCAGTATGTGAGCTGCATCATCGACGGCGGCATGAGCGCGGATGACAAGGTCCTGCACGCGCTGCCGCTCTATCACTGCGCCCAGCTCGATGTGTTCCTGGGGCCGCAAATCTATCTCGGTGCCTCCGGCGTGATCACGGGCAAGCCGACCGCCGACAACATTCTGGCGCTGATCCAGGCGCACAAGATCACGTCGTTCTTTGCGCCGCCGACGATCTGGATCGCGATGCTGCGATCGCCGAATTTTGACAAGACCGATCTGTCGACGTTGCAGAAGGGCTATTACGGCGCCTCGATCATGCCGGTGGAGGTGCTGCTCGAATTGCAGCGCCGCCTGCCCAACGTCAAATTCTGGAATTTTTACGGCCAGACCGAGATCGCGCCGCTCGCGACCGTGCTGCAGCCGGGAGACCAGTTGCGCAAGGCGGGTTCCGCCGGCAAGCCGACCATCAATGTCGAGACGCGCGTGGTCAATACCGCGATGGAGGACGTCAGGGTCGGCGAGGTCGGTGAGATCGTGCACCGCTCGCCGCATCTGTTGTCCGGCTATTACAACGATCCGGTGAAGACCGCCGCGGCTTTCGCCGGCGGCTGGTTCCACTCCGGCGATCTCGCCACCGTCGATGCCGAGGGCTACATCACCGTGGTCGACCGCGTGAAGGACATGATCAAGACCGGCGGCGAGAACGTCGCGAGCCGCGAGGTCGAGGAGATGGTCTACAAGATTCCCGCGGTCTCGGAAGTGGCCGTCGTCGGGCAGGCCGACGACGGCCACTTCCG